>NZ_JBQEPH010000001.1:560765-971146 GCF_052045555.1 Labrys sp. 22185
CGCACCCGGAATGCCGCTGCCGCAACCCTATGCGCGCTTCCTCTCCGATGCCATCTCCGGGAAATCGGTCTCGGCGAATTCGACGCCCCGGAACGGGCTTTGCGTGTCTTCCTCCACTTCCAGCCGGCGCAGCTGCACGCGGCGGATCTTGCCGGAGATGGTCTTGGGCAATTCGGTGACGAATTCGATGCTGCGGATGCGCTTGAAGGGGGCAAGACGCTCATTGGTGTAGCGGAAGATCGACAGGGCCGTCTCGCGTGACGGCTCGGCTGCGCCGACCAGCAGCACATAGGCCTTGGGGATCGACAGGCGGATGGGATCGGGCACCGGCACGATGGCAGCCTCGGCCACCGTCTCGTGCTCGATCAGCACGCTTTCGAGCTCGAAGGGACTGATGCGGTAGTCGGAGGATTTGAAGACGTCGTCGGCCCGGCCAACGAAAGTGAGATAGCCGTCCTCGTCGATGAAGGCGACGTCGCCGGTATGGTAGACCTCGCCCTCCAAGCCTCCGAGCTTGCCGTCGGTGCTCTGGTATCCCTGCATCAGACCGGCTGAGCGTGTGTCGCCGAGCGGCAGGCAGACCTCGCCTTCCGTGGCGGGCTTGCCGTCGGCATCGAGGATGCGGATGTCGTAGCCGGGGAGGGGGCGGCCCATGGCGCCGATCTTGATCGGCTGTCCGGGCGAATTGGCGATCTGGGCCGTGGTCTCGGTCTGGCCATAGCCGTCGCGGATGGTCAGTCCCCAGGCGTTGCGGACCCGTTCGATCACTTCCGGATTGAGCGGCTCGCCGGCCCCGCACACCTCGCGCAGCGAGACCTTGGTGGTGGCGAGCTCCTCCTGGATCAGCAGGCGCCAGACGGTCGGCGGGGCGCAAAGCGTGGTGACCTGGCAGCGTTCGAGTTCGCGCAGCAGCACCTTGGCGCTGAATTGCGGCTGATTGATCACCAGCACCGTGGCGCCGGCATTCCAGGGCGCGAAGAACGAGCTCCAGGCATGCTTGGCCCAGCCGGGCGAGGACACGTTGAGATGAACGTCTCCCGGCTGCAGGCCGAGCCAGTACATGGTCGAGAGCGCGCCGATGGGATAGCTGCGCTGGGAATGGCGCACCAGCTTGGGCTTGGCGGTGGTGCCGGAGGTGAAATAGAGCAGCAGCGGATCGTGCGGGTTGGTCTGGCCCTCAGGCGTGAAGGTGGTAGGCCCGTCGAAGGCATCGGCATAGGCGATCCCGCCGGCCACGCTGCTGGGCCCACCCCTTGGGCCGACGACGATGCGCTTCACCTCCGGCGGCGCCACGCCTTCGCATTTGGCGAGCTGGTCGCGCTCGGCGATGATGGCGCGGGCCTTGCCGCGGTCGAAACGATCGGCGAGCTCGTCCGGCGTGAGCAACGTCGCAGCGGGAATCAGGATCAGGCCGAGCTTGATCGCCGCCAGCGTTGTCTCCCAGATCGCCGGCACATTGCCGAGCAGCACCAGGACGTGGTCGCCGCGTTTCAGACCCTGGGCGCGCAGGAAATTCGCCACCTGGTTGGAGCGCCGGCTGAGTTCGCCGAAGCTGAACTTGGTGTCGATGCCGGCTGCGGTGTCGACGATCCACAGGGCCGTGCGGTCCCGGCTTTCGGCAGCGGTGGCGAGCTCGGCATCGAACCAATCGAGCGCCCAGTTGAAATGGGGCTCATCCGGCCAGCGAAAGCCGGCGCGAGCCGTCTCGTAATCGGTGCGATGCTTGAGCAGAAAGTCACGAGCCTGCCGAAAATCGGGCATGAAGGTTTCCTCGTTTCCCTGGAGCGCGGACATCTCAGCGACATGCTGTCATGTCGCGATGTCCGCTCTTGCTTGCCCCAAAAACCGCGCTTCCAAGAGCGGACAGGATGTCCGCGCTCCAGTGCAAGTATTTCAGTTGTGACTAGACCAGCCGTTCCACCGCCATGGCAGTCGCTTCGCCGCCGCCGATGCACAGGCTGGCCACGCCGCGCTTCAATCCCTGGCTTTCGAGAGCGGCCAGCAGGGTCACAAGCACGCGGGCGCCGGAGGCACCGATCGGATGGCCGAGGGCGCAGGCGCCGCCATGCACATTGACCTTGTCGCCAGGCAGATCGAGGTCGCGCATCGCCGCCATCGTCACCACGGCGAAGGCCTCGTTGATCTCGAACAGGTCGACCTCGCCGGCCGTCCAGCCGGTGCGATCGAACAATTTGCGCATGGCGCCGATCGGGGCGGTGGCGAAGCGGTTCGGTTCCTGGGCATGGCTGGCATGGCCGACGATCGCGGCGAGCGGGGGCAGGCCGCGCTTTTCAGCCTGCGAGCGGCGCATCAGCACCAAGGCGGCGGCGCCGTCGGAGATCGAACTGGAATTGGCCGCCGTCACCGTGCCGCCCTCGCGGAAGGCCGGCTTCAGCGTCGGGATCTTGTCGGGGCGGGCCTTGCCGGGCTGCTCGTCGACGCCGACCACCTGCTCCGTCTTGCCCGAGCCGACGGTCACGGCCACGATCTCGTTGTCGAAGCGCCCGTCGCGGATGGCGGCCTGGGCTCGGCTCAGCGATCGCAGCGCGAATTCATCCTGTGCCTCACGGGTGAACTGATAGGCCTCGGCACAATCCTCGGCGAAGGTGCCCATCAGCCGTCCCTTCTCATAGGCATCCTCGAGCCCGTCCAGGAACATGTGATCCTTCACGCTGCCATGGCCCATGCGATAGCCGCCTCGCGCCCGGTCGAGCAGATAGGGGGCGTTGGTCATGCTCTCCATGCCGCCGGCCACCACCACGCCAGCCGTGCCGGCGACGATCAAATCGTGGCCGAGCATGGCGGCCTGCATGCCCGAGCCGCACATCTTGTTGACGGTGGTGGCGGGCGTCGAGATCGGCAGGCCGGCGCCCAGCGCGGCCTGGCGGGCCGGAGCCTGGCCCTGGCCGGCGGCGAGCACGCAGCCGAACACGGTTTCCTCGATCGCCTCTGCCGGCAGCCCGGCGCGGGACACCGCCGCCGAGATGGCCGTCGCGCCGAGGCGTGCCGCCGGCAGGCTGGAAAAGGCCCCCTGGAAACCACCGAGCGGGGTCCGCGCGGAACCGACGATCACGACAGGGTCATTCATCTCATGGTCCCTTTCTGCGAAGGAGGATTTTACGCCGATTTCGGCGATGTGTGTGGCCGATCAGCGCGGCGCCATGCGCAGGGCGCCGTCGAGCCGGATGATTTCGCCGTTGAGCATGCGGTTTTCGACGATGTGGCAGACCAGGGCGGCGAATTCCTGCGGATGGCCGAGGCGGGGCGGGAAGGGCACGGTCGCACCCAGCGAGTCCCTGACCTCCTGCGGCATGGCCTGCATCATCGGGGTCTCGAACACCCCGGGCGCCACGGCGACGACACGGATGCCGAAGCGGGCGAGTTCGCGCGCCGCCGGCAGGGTCAGGCTGGCGACGCCGCCCTTGGAGGCGGCATAGGCGGCCTGGCCGATCTGGCCGTCATAGGCGGCGATCGAAGCGGTGTTGACGATGACGCCGCGTTCGCCGTCCTCGCCGGGCGCGTTGGCGGAGATCGCCCGGGCGGCAAGCCGCGTCATGTTGAAGGTGCCGATCAGATTGATCTGGATGGTGCGGGCGAAGCGCTCGAGATCATGCGGACCGTTGCGTCCGACGATGCGCTCGCTGGGCGCGACGCCGGCGCAGTTGACGAGGCCGTCGAGCCGGCCGAAGGCGCTAAGTGCGGCGTCGACGGCAGCTTGCCCATCCTCGGCACTGGCGACATCGGTGCGCTGGAAGCGGGCCGCAGGCCCCAGCGCGGCAGCGGCTTTCTCGCCGGCTTCGGCATTGAGATCGCAGAGGAGGACGCGCCCGCCGCGGCTCACCAAATCGGCGGCCACCGCATGGCCGAGCCCGGACGCTCCACCGGTCATCAGGAAGACACGGTCTTGGATCTGCATGGCGCGGAACTCTCCCCGTTCGGCTCTTTGAGAGCCGTTGTCGTTGGCAATGATATTACGCGTGTCGGCGGTGGCATTCGATGACCCTTCATGCTTAAAAGCGTGATCGGTTTTGCCATATCGTGAGGGGGCGAATGGCCTGGGAAGGGAAGAGATCCACGCCGTGATCGGCCTCGGCTTCATCCAGGATACGCTGGATCCCCTGCGGCGCGGCGGCTTCGATCTCGCGCCGGCGCTGGAGGCGGGCGGCTTCCGCGAGAGTGATCTCGACCTGCCGGGCTTTCGCCTGTCGGCCGAGCAATATGGCCGCCTGTGGCTCAGCATCGCGCAGATCATGCAATGCGAATATTTCGGCTTCGGTGCCCGCCCGATGGCGCCGGGCAGTTTCGCCATGCTCTGCCACGCGGTGATCTCCAGCCAGACGCTGGAGCACGCCGTCAGGCGCAGCCTGCGTTTCCTCAACCTGGTGCTCGCCGAGCCCAAGGGAGAGCTGGTCATCGAGGGAGCGCTCGCCCGGGTAATTCTGCGCGAGACATCCCCGCCGCGCTTGCCCTTCGCCTATCGTACCTATTTCCTGTTGCTGCACGGCGTCGTCTGCTGGCTGGTCAAGCGCCAGCTCGAGATCCGCGAGCTGCATTATCGCGGGTCCCTGCCGGCCGGACGCGAGGACCATCGCGATTTCTTCGGCACCCCCGTCAGCTTCGAGCGGCCCGAAACCATGCTGGTCTTTGATCGCGACATGCTGGCGCTCAAGGTCCGCCAGACCGAAAGGACCCTGCAGGGCTTCATCGCCGGGGCACCGGCCAACATATTGGGGCGCTATCGCCATGACCGTGGCGCGGCCTCCACCACGCGACGCCTGCTGCGCGAGCTTCCTCCCGCCGAATGGCCTTCCTTTGCCGAGATGGCCGCGAGGCTGGGCCTGTCGGAACCAACATTGCGGCGCCATCTGGCTGGAGACGGCGAGAGTTTCTCCGAAATCAAGGAGGAGATCCGCCGCAAGCTGGCCTTGGACTGGTTGGCCTGCACCACCAAGCCGGTCGGCCAGGTTGCCGCCGATCTCGGTTATACCGAGCCGAGCGCCTTCCACCGCGCCTTCCATAAATGGGCCGGCATGAGCCCGGGCGAGTTCCGCCGCTCCCGCACCAAATGACGGCTGGGTTTCCGGTTTCGTCATAACTCCTTGGGGTTATTGTTCGATCGCCGGCATCGGCACAAGCTTCCCGGACACAACGATAGGGCGGACGCCGGCAGATCGGCGAACTTGTCACCAGGGGAGAGCGGCGATGCAGGACGTGAAATTGGACAGGGCGTTGGGCCTGTGGTCGGTGGTACTATTCGGCTTGGCCTATATGACGCCGATGATCGTGTTCGGCACGTTCGGGCCGTTGGCGACAGCAAGCCAGGGCACCACGGCGATGTCCTATCTGCTCGCCTCCGGCGCCATCCTGCTCACCGCTCTGAGCTATGGCGTGATGTCCCGGGTCTATCCCGTGGCCGGCTCCGCCTACACCTATGCCCGCCGATCCCTCAGCTCCGGTGTCGGCTTCCTGGTCGGCTGGGCCGTCCTGCTCGACTATTTCTTTCTGCCGATGGTGATCTGGCTGATCGGCGCGGCCTATCTGTCGGCCGCCTTTCCGGCCGTGCCGAGCTGGGTCTGGATCGTTGCCTTCATCCTCACCACCACCGTAATCAACATCCTCGGCATCGCCTTCGCGAGCCGGGTCAATTTCGTGCTGATGCTGGTGCAGCTCGCCGTCGTCGCCGCCTTTGTTTTGCTGGCGGCACGCTATGTCGCTGCAGCGAGCGGGACCGGCGGCCTGGCGGCAGCGGTGCCGTTCTTCCAGGCGAACGTGCCCTTTTCCGCTTCGGTGGCGGGGGCTGCCATCGCCGCCTATTCCTTCCTCGGCTTCGATGCCGTCTCCACGCTGACGGAGGAGACCAGGGACGCCGGGCGCACCATTCCGCGCGCCATCCTGATCGTGGCCCTGGCCGGCGGCGCCATCTTCGTGGCGGCGGGCTATGTGATCCAGCTCGCGCATCCGGGCTTCGAGTTCGCCTCCGTCGATGCCGCCGGCAACGAGATCGCCCAGAAGATCGGCGGCGACTTCTTCGTCGTGATCTTCCTGGCGACGCTCGTGCTGGCGCAATTCAGCTCGGGCCTGGCTGCCCAGGCCAGCGTCGGCCGCCTTCTCTACGCCATGGGGCGCGACAACGTGCTGCCTAGCGGCCTGTTCGCCCGCCTGCATCCGAAATGGCAGACGCCCCTCGTCAATCTGCTTTTCGTCGGTCTGGTCGGCCTGGCGGCGATCTGGATGGACGTCACGACCTCGACCTCCTTCATCAATTTCGGCGCCTTCCTGGCCTTCACGGCGGTCAATCTCTCCGTGATCGCTCTCTATCTGCGGGGGCATGAAGGCGTCAGGCCGCTGGGCGTGCTGATGGGCGTGATCCTTCCAGCCATCGCGGCGGCCTGCGACCTCTATCTGCTCCTCAATCTCGACGCCCACGCCAAATGGCTCGGCCTGATCTGGCTGGCGCTGGGGGCGGCCTATCTCGCCTATCTGACGCGCATGTTCAGCCAGGCCCCGCCCGAAATGGACTTCGTGGAGGACGCGGCCTGAGCAGGCACTGCTCAGGCTGCGGAAGATTGCCCGGCCAGGAACAGGCGGAACAACTGCCCCTGGCTCGATATCTTCAGCTTTGCGTAGATGTGGCGGCGATGCACCTTGACCGTTTCGGGGGACAGAGAGAGGACGGCGCCGATCGAGAGGCTCGAATGCCCCTTCAGGATCAGCGCCACGATTTCCCGCTCGCGCGGCGTCAACTGGGGATGGGCGATGGCCGCCGAGGGGAGTGCCTCACCGGAGGGGGAGGGCGGGCGTACGGTCCGCCAGTGCCGTTCGGCCAGGCGGCAGATCAGTTCTGCGACGTCGCCGAATTGCTCGATCTGGCGGCGGCGGAACAGCGGGTTCGTGCCGAGGCGACTGATCGAGAGTACGCCGACATGTCCGCTGCCGAGATCAAGCACGAAGCCGATCTCGTCCCTGATGGTCGTCGCAGCATAGTGGACCCGGTAATATTCGGATTGCCTGAAATGATCGGGTGCCAGGTCCTGCATGACGATCAGGCAATCGGCATCGCTCCCCCGGACGGCGTCGTAGAAGGGATCGAGCACATAGGCGCCGGACAGGTATTGATCGACGATGATGCCGCGATCGATGAGGTCGGGCGGGTTGTGGAGATCATGCGCGCGCCCGTCCGGCGCATAGCGAAAGCCGTTCATCATCTCGAAAGGGGCGATCAGGCGCAGGACTACCTGCAGCGCCGCCGGAAAGCCCGGCGAGCCGATGGACTCGACGGCATCGGCGAGACGGCGGTTCCAGTCCTGGAATGGCGGCGGCATGGTGCTCCCTCGAACTTCCCTGCAAAGACGCATGGACTGGTTGCCAACCCTATGCGCCCGCCTCAGGCCTGCAACAAGCCGGAATGGAGAAGACGATGAAGCTGGCCGGCACGACAACATCCCGAACCCATCCGCTCGACCTGCCGGCCTACGCGATCGCCGACGGCATTCGGCGGCAGCACTTCCATGCCGTGGAGGTGGTGGCGGAAGCCCTGCACCGAGCCGAGGCGTGCCAACCCGAATTGAATGGCTTCACATTGCTGCGGCACGAGCATGCCCTTGCCAGCGCTCATCAGGCGGATGAGGCCGCCAGGACTGGACAGTCCCTGGGAGCCCTGCATGGCGTGCCCTTCGCCGTCAAGGACATGACGCCGACGGCCGGCGATCTCACCACCTTGGGTTCCTGGACGAGCGGAGATCCTGTTCCTACCGAGAGCGCCCTGTGCGTCCGCCGCCTGGAGGCTGCAGGGGGCATTCTAATCGGCAAGACCACCACGCCGGAATTCGCATTCTCCAGCTTCACGCAGAGCCCGCGTTGGGGCGTAACACGCAATCCCCGGGACCCCGAGCGCACGAGCGGCGGGTCCTCTGGGGGATCGGCCGTCGCCGTGGCCATGGGCGTCGTGCCGATGGCGGAGGGAACCGATATGGGCGGTTCCGTGCGCATCCCCGCCGCTTTCTGCGGTGTGGTCGGCTTCAAGCCGAGCCTCGGGCGCATCCCGATGACGATCCTGCCAAGCGTTTTCGACAATATCTCGCATTTCGGGCCTCTCGCGCGCAGCGTCGAAGATGCCATCGCTTTCATGGCCGCGACGGCCGGGTCGAGCGACGAGGACATCCAGTCCCTGCCGCTTCCCTTCGACGGCATGCGGGCACGTAAGGCGGGCCTCGCCGGCCGGCGTTTCGCCTTCTCGCTCGACCTTGGCTTCTATGCCGTCGAGCCGGCGGTGGAGATAGCCATTCGCGGCGCGGTTGAGGACCTTCGCGGGGCAGGGGCTGTCGTCGACGAGATCCCGATCGGCTGGAGCCGGGCTGTGGTCGACCAGTGGTTCGACATCTGGTGCGTCTTCATGTCGGCCTATTTCGGGGGCCGTCTTGCCGCAGGGCGCGGACGCATGGATCCGGCCGTGGTGGCGATGATCGAAAAGGGCCTGGCCATGGACGCCACGCAGTACAAGCGTACTGAATTGCTGCGCACGGGGATGTGGCGGGACATGGCCCGATTGTTCGAAAGCTATGATGCCCTGCTGTGCCCGACCTGCGCCATCGTGGCACCCCCGGTGGAACTGACCGATGACGACTTTGCCGAGAGTCTGCCGGACGGGCGCCTGAAGGGACTGGACATGACGTGCCCCTTCAATCTCCTGCCGCAATGCCCGGCTCTCTCCCTGCCGGTCGATCGCGCCGGGGTCATGCCGGTCGGCCTGCAGATCGTCGGGCGCCGGTACGCGGACGAGGACGTCCTCGCCATTGCGCTGGGCATGGAAAAGGTCCTGGCGGCGTCGCGATAGAACCATCGTGGAGAAAGAGAAAGCGGCGGCTCGATGGAGCCGCCGCTTCTGAAATCATCGCTGTATCGTTTCCAGCCAAAAGCCGGGAGCCGTTTTTCGGCCCGGCAGGTCAGGCGCCGAGAGCAGCACTCATGGTCGTTTCGTCGGCCGCCACCTCGAACTGCTTGAAGTTCTCGGTGAACATGCCGACCAGGCGGCGGGCCTGGTTCTCATAGGCCGCCTTGTCCGCCCAGGACTTGAAGGGATCGAGCACGTGGCTCGGCACGCCGTCCACCGCGGTCGGAACCTGGAAGCCGAAATGACGGTCGGTGCGGAACTTGGCCCTGTCGAGGCTGCCGTCGAGGGCGGCGTTGAGCAGGGTGCGGGTCCATTTGATCGGCATGCGGCGGCCGGTGCCATAGGCACCTCCGGTCCAGCCGGTGTTGACGAGCCAGCAGGAGACCTGGTGCTTGTCGATCAACTCCTTCAGCAGGCGGGCATATTCGACCGGATGGCGCGGCATGAAGGGAGCGCCGAAGCAGGTCGAGAAGGTCGGCTGTGGCTCGGTTACGCCGCGCTCGGTCCCGGCGAGCTTGGCCGTGAAGCCGGAGAGGAAGTGGTAGATGGCCTGCTCCGGCGTGAGGCGGGCGATCGGCGGCATCACGCCGAAGGCGTCGGCCGTCAGCATCACCACCGTACCGGGATGCCCGGCCGCGCTGGTCGGCGAGGCATTCTCGATGAAATGCAGCGGATAGGCGGCGCGGGTGTTCTCGGTCTTGCGGCCATCGGTGAAGTCGAGCTTGCGCGTGATCGGGTTCATCGCGACATTCTCGAGCACCGCCCCGAAGCGCTGCGAAGCGGCGAAGATCTGCGGCTCGGCCTGCTTGTCGAGATTGATGGTCTTGGCGTAGCAGCCGCCCTCGAAGTTGAAGATGCCGTTCGGGCCCCAGCCATGCTCGTCATCGCCGATGAGCGAGCGGTCGGGGGAGGCGGACAAGGTGGTCTTGCCGGTGCCCGAGAGCCCGAAGAACAGGGCCGAGACGCTGCTGGGGCCGACATTGGCCGAGCAATGCATCGGCATGACGCCGCGCGCGGGCAGGATGTAGTTGAGGTAGGAGAACACCGATTTCTTCATCTCGCCGGCATAGGCCGTGCCGCCGATCAGGACGACGCCGCGGGTGAAATCGCAGGCGATCACCGTCTCCGAGCGCAGGCCGTATTTGGCGGGGTCGGCCTTGAAACTCGGCATGTCGATGATGGTGAGGTCGGGATAGAAGCCGGCCAGGTCATCGGCGGAGGGGCGGATCAGGAGATTGCGGATGAACAGGCTGTGCCAGGCAAGCTCGGTATAGACCTTGACCTTGATGCCGTTGTCCTCGTCGGCACCGGCATGCAGGTCCTGCACGAAGAGCTGCTTTTCCGTCGCATGCCAGAGCATGTCGGCCAGCAGCGTATCGAAGGCGGCGCGGGAGATCGCGTTGTTGTTGGCCCACCAGATCGAGTCTTCGGTCTCGCGCTCGCGGACGATGTACTTGTCCTTCGGGGAGCGGCCGGTATGGCTGCCGGTATCGACGACCAGGGCGCCACCGGGGCTGAGCAGGCCCTCGCCGCGGCGAATCGCGACTTCGACAAGCGAAGGTTCGTCGAGATTGGCGTGGAGCGCGCCGAGATTGTTGAACTGGATCGGCTCGATCTCGTCCTTGGCTCCGCCTTCCACAACATGAAGTTTCATATCACGCTTCCTCATATTTGCCGGTCTCCAGGCTTCATGGCCCGGCCCTGTTCTCACGGGCAGTACCGCAACAATCGTTCATCGCCGCGTCGAGAGCGGCGGGAGGGCGGCTGCTTCCCATTCAAATGCGACCTTAGCACGGCAGACCCGTGGACGTGTCATGCGAATGTTGCGGCGAAATGCATCGGCCGCAGGATCGTGGCCGGCATCGGTATTGATATGACAAATGACGCCGAACAGCGCGCGCGGAAAGGTCCGCGAGCGCCTCGAAGCCGTCTAATACTTTGAGAGATCATTGAAATTTACGGCGTCGTCCGCCCGAAGGCGCCAAAAAGCCTGTTCGGCTTCAGTCTTCGCGCTTCATGCGCTCGCGACGTTTGATTTCCGCCGGGCTTGGCTCGGCAAGTTCGAAGGTGCCTATTGGCACGGATCCGGCTGGTTCATAGGTGGCGATGATAACGCCGGTGCTCGAAACCTCGTGGCTGGTCAGTTTCAGGGCGCCGGACGGCGTGCCTGTGCCGAACAGGCGCTTGCCCTTGCCGAGTACCAGCGGGAAGGTCATGATGAAAAGCCGGTCGATGAGGCCCGCGGCCAGCAATTGGGGGTAGAGCGTCGTGCTGCCCTGGACGAGGATGTCCGGCCCTTCGCTCTGTTTCACCTCGGCGACGGCGGCGATGTCGGCGAGGCGATGGCTGTTCTGCCATTCGAAGGGCTCGCTGCCGCGCGTGACCACATATTTGGCCGCCTTGGTGAAGGCGGGGCCGATGGGATCCTCCGGACCGACAAAGGGCCAGTGGGCCGCGAAGATCTCATAGGTCTTGCGCCCGAGCAGCAGGTCGAAGGGATTGCTGAACAGGCCACCCATCGCCGTGCCCATCGTGCCGTCCCAGAAGGTCGCCGACCAGCCGCCGAGTTCGAAGCCACCGGTCGGGTCCTCCGGCGGGCCGCCGGGGGCCTGCATCACACCGTCGAGAGACTGGAATATGCCGCCGATGATCTTGCGCATGGGAAGATGTCCTCTGGTTGCCATGGTTTGGATGGGAAGACGCGATGCGGGGCGGCATCGCGCTCTGCCCCAAGGACGGACGGGAGGGCCTTCTCCCGACAAGGAACGAATTATTTCGTCCGTTCCCTGCCGTCCTGCGTGGTCACTTGCGCGAGGCACCGGAGGAAAGAGCCAGTTGCAGCAGGATCTCCTGATGAACGAGGCAGTCGCCACGCCCGACGGATGCCTTGGTTGCCTGGCCGCCGAGGGCAAGGGCCGGCACGAAATAGAAGCACTCGCCGGGGGCGAGCGGCTGTTGGTCGACCGTCGAATAGAGTTCGTAGAAGGCGCGCGGATTGTCCTGCAGGAAGCCCTTGAGATCCTTGGTGAAGAAGTCGTCCACAGACCAGGTGATGGCCGAACTGCCGCGATAGTGGATGCTGAGAAAGACCACGTCGCTGCCGTTCTTCCAATTGGCTTCGAGCCCGTTTTCGGCTGCCCTTTGCCGCAGGTCCCGAAAATAGATCAGGTCGCCGAAGGCGGTGCGCGCAATGGGGACCCGCGTGGGGTCGGGCTGTTGGAGCAGCAGCCAGCGGGCCAGCATCGTTTCGGCCTCGCGTGGATCGAAGAAAGTGATGAAGCCATTGCCGAAGGACCCGAAGCCGACCCTTTGCCAGAACTCGATCAATCTGGGATGGACGTGTTCCTTCAGTGTCGGCGACAGTTCACCGTGGAAGGGGCGTACGTCATTGCCGGGCGGGAAGTCGCTCAGAAAGGCCTGGAAGTCCTTCGATCCATCCTGGGCAAGGCTCGGCCGGGGCGCAGCAAGCAGGCCCAGCAAGCCGAGCAGAATCATGAGGATGCGCATAGGGAAGCCTTCCTGCCCGGTGTTGCGTGCGAGGCCTGTAATGTGACGATACGGAAGATTCCTGGCAATTAGGAGTTTGGCGGCCAGCTTCGATTGGGGGAGGCTCATGGCGCGGTGCGGACAATCGCTTCCTTAAATCTCTTCCAAATGGGGTTGCCTATTTTTTGTCCATAAGGTCAATATTGCTGCCAGCCGCACGGGCAATCCGGGGTTGCCCTCCGGAGTGGTGAAGAGCAGGAGATGATCCCGCTTTTTTGCTCGCAAGTGGCAATCGGCTCGGTTTGAAATATTCCAACCGGGGCGGCGAGCCGGTAACGTGATAAAATAGAGACTCTCGTCGCAGTGGCACGATCATTGCTGTGAACGGGGGCGAGCAGGGCGGAACGGTTCACCGTATTCGCCGGGGACGAACCAGAGGTAGGGCCGGCATGCAGGTTGAGGGCGTGGATCGGAAGCTTGGTGCCGTGAGGGAACGAACGGCCGCCGGCGAACCCGTGATTGCGGTCGAGGATCTTTCCTTGACCTTCGACACCGGGGACGGGCCGGTCTATGCGCTCTCCAAGGTCGATCTCACCGTCAATGAAGGCGATTTCGTCTCCTTCATCGGGCCTTCGGGCTGCGGCAAGACCACCTTGCTGCGCGTCATCGCCGATCTCGAGCGCCAGACCTCCGGCTCGATCAAGGTGAACGGGTTGACGCCGGAACAGGCACGCCTCGGCCGGCATTACGGCTATGTCTTCCAGGCGCCGGCGCTCTATCCCTGGCGCACCATCGAGCGCAACGTCATGCTGCCGCTGGAGGTGATGGGTTTTCCCGCCGCCGAGCGCCAGGAGAGGGCGGCCCGCAATCTCGAGCTGGTCAATCTCAAGGGCTTCGAGAAGAAGTTTCCCTGGCAATTGTCCGGCGGCATGCAGCAGCGTGCCTCGATCGCCAGGGCGCTGTGCTTCGATCCCAAGCTGATGCTGATGGACGAACCGTTCGGGGCACTCGACGAGATCGTCCGCGACAAGCTCAACGACCAGCTCCTGCATCTGTGGCGCACCACCAGGAAGACGGTGGTGTTCGTCACCCATTCCATCCCCGAGGCGGTGTACCTGTCCACCAAGATCGTGGTGATGTCGCCCAGGCCCGGCCGTATCATCGACATCATCGACTGCAACTTCCCGCGCGACCGCACGCTCGACATCCGCGAGACGCCTGAATTCCTCGAAGTCGCCCATCGTGTGCGCGACGGCCTCAGGGCAGGGCACTCCTATGACGACTGAGGTGCTTGCCGCCCGTACCACCCCCTCGCTGGGGAGCCGCCTGATGGCCGGCAAGGCAGGGCCCGTGACCGTGGTCGTGCTCGCGATTTTCGCGGTGTGGTATCTCGCCTGCCTGCCGATGAACGGTACGGCATTGCTGCGCGCCATGCCCGATGCCGCCAGCCGCCCGCTGATCGAGCAGTTCATCGCTGCCATCAACCTGCCGGACGGCAATCTTGCCGCGCCGCACCAGATCATCATGGCGATGGTGCAGGGCCTGTTCTTCGAGCCGCCTCTGGGCCGGCGCAGCCTCGTCTACCATGGCCTGATCACGCTCTCCTCGGCGATGTCGGGCTTCGTGCTGGGCGCCGTGCTCGGCATCGTGCTGGCGGTGCTGATCGTGCATTACCGCTCGATGCGCCAGAGCCTGATGCCTTGGGTGATCGTCTCTCAGACCATCCCGATCCTGGCGCTGGTGCCGCTGCTGACCGCGATCACCGGCCGGCTCGGCGCGCCCATCCTGGTGCCGAAAGCCCTGATCGCCACCTATCTCTGCTTCTTTCCCGTGACGGTAGGCATGGTGAAGGGGCTGATGTCGCCGGACCTGATGCAGCTCGATCTGATGCGCACCTATGACGCCTCGAAATGGCAGACCTTCTGGAAGCTGCGCTGGCCGGCGGCGACGCCCTATCTGTTCGCCAGCCTGAAGATCGCCATCGCCGGCTGCATCGTCGGCGCCATCGTCGCCGAGATGCCGACGGGCGCTCAGGGCGGGCTCGGCTCGCGCCTGCTCGCCGGCTACCAGTACAACAATCTGCGCCTGGTGCTCTGGGCTTCCCTGTTCACCGCGGCGCTGCTCTCGGCGGCCCTGATCGGCCTGATCGGCCTGATCGAGCGTCGTACTCTGGCGAGAATGGGCGTGAAGGGAGAGCAGGCATGACGTGGGCGCTGCGCATAGGCTGGATTGGTGCCGGCCTGCTCATCCTGAGCGGTTGGCGACCGCCCGCGCCGTTCGAGTGCGGCGTTGGCGGCGTCTTGCGTCAGACGCCAACTGACCTGATCGCTACCGCCGAGTGCTATTCATACGAGCGGTTTGTGATGGTGCTCGTGCTTCTGATGCTGCTAGCGGCATTGGCTCTCATCCTGGCTGGGGCTTGGGCCACGGCGGTTCGCTTCAGGCGCTTTGTTGCTATCCCGCTGGCGATTTTGGCTATAGCTGGGTTTACCTGGCTGATCGAACATCCCAACGTTGCCGGAAATGCGGATCTGAGCACCGCAGCGATAATGGCAGGCTTCTGGTTGGCGGCTTGGATGATCGTTGAGGAAGTCGTGATGGCCAATGCTGACCGCCGTATCGCGCGTTGGCGTAAACTTCTGCCTCCTCTACTTTTCGGCGGCACCCTGCTGTTGTTATGGGAATGGCTGGTCGTCGGTTTCGGCATCTCCCCCATCATCCTGCTGCCGCCTTCGGCCATCGGCCAGGCGGTGGTGGCGCAGGCCAATACGCTTGCCACCGATTTCGTCTGGACCTTCCTGCACGAGGTCCTGCTCGGCTGGCTGATCGGCTCCGGCTCGGGGTTCCTGGTGGCGCTGGTGGCCGACCGCATCCCCTTCCTGCGCCGTGGCCTCTTGCCGCTCGGCAATGTCGTCTCGGCCTTGCCCATCGTCGGCATCGCGCCGATCATGATCTGGTGGTTCACCTATGACTGGCCCTCGAAGACGGCCGTCGTGGTGGCGATGACCTTCTTTCCGATGCTGGTCAACACGGTGGCGGGCCTGGCGGCCAGCGGTGCCCTGGAGCGCGACCTGATGCGCTCCTACGGCGCCAGCTACTGGCCGACGCTGGTGAGCCTGCGTCTTCCCGCCGCGATGCCCTTCATCTTCAACGGCTTGAAGATCAATTCGACCCTGGCGATGATCGGCGCGATCGTCGCCGAATATTTCGACGGCCCCACCATCGGCATGGGCTTTCGCATCAACACCCAGGCGGCGCTGTCGCAGACCGACATCGTCTGGGCCGAGATCGCCGTGGCCATGGTGGCCGGCTCCCTATTCTATGGCCTCATCGCTGTCATCGAGCGGGCCGTGACGTTTTGGCATCCCTCTTACCGGCGCGCGTGACGCAGGACGAGGTTAACAGAGGAGTGGACGGAATGAAGAAGGCACTACTGGCCGGCGTCGCTTTCGCGCTCGGGCTTGGCGCGATCAGCGCGGCGCAGGCGGCCGACAAGGTCACGCTGCAGCTCAAATGGGTGGTCCAGGGGCAGTTCGCCGGCTATCTCGTCGCCAAGGACAAGGGGTTCTACAAGGAGGCCGACCTCGACGTCACCGTGGCGCCAGGTGGCCCCGATATCGCGCCGGAAACGGTGATCGCCAACAAGCAGGCCGATGTGATCGTCGACTGGATGCCGGCAGCGCTGGCCGCCCGCGAGAAGGGCGTCGGTCTCGTCAATATTGCCCAGCCCTTCAAGCGCTCCGGCTTGCAGCTGACCTGCCGTAAGGAATCCGGCGTCAAGACGCCAGCCGATTTCAAGGGCAAGACGCTGGGCGTCTGGTTCTACGGCAACGAATATCCGTTCAACGCCTTCATGGGCAAGCTCGGCCTCAAGCTCGACGGCTCGGCCGATGGCGTCAAGGTGATCAAGCAGGGCTTCAACGTCGATCCGCTCTTGCAGAAGCAGGCCGATTGCATCTCCACCATGACCTATAACGAATATTGGCAGGTCATCGAGGCTGGCGTGAAGGCCGAGGATCTGACCGTCTTCAACTACACCGACCAGGGCGTGGCGGTGCTCGAGGACGGGCTCTATGTGATGGAAGACAGGCTCAAGGATCCGAAATTCGTCGAGACCATGGCCAAGTTCGTCAAGGCCTCGATGAAGGGCTGGGAGTATGCCAGGGCCCATCCGGACGAGGCCGTGAAGATCGTGCTCGACAACGATGCTTCCGGCGCCCAGACCGAGGTGCACCAGACCCACATGATCGCCGAGGTCAACAAGCTGACGGAAGGCTCCGACGGCACGCTCGATCCGGCTGCGGCGGAAGGTACCGTCAAGACGCTGCTCGGGGCCGGCGGCGACAGCCCGGCCATCACCAAGGCGCCCGTGGGCGGCTGGAGCTCGGCGGTCACCGACGCGATGAAGAAGCTGTGAGGAAAGCGTATTCGTAAGGCACTGCGCTTTGTCATCACCGGACTTGACCCCACCGGACTTGATCCGGTGGTGATCCAGCGGGTCCCAAGGGCATCGTGTCGGCGTGAAGAACTGGATGCCCGGGTCAAGCCCGGGCATGACAAGGGTGGAGTTTTGCTGGGCCAGGAAAATACCAGCATGCGGTATCGCTACTGGGTCTATCTGATGGCGAGCAAGCGTAATGGTACGCTCTATGTGGGCATGACGAACGATTTGCCGCGCAGGGTCCATGAGCACGAGGAGAAGTCATTTTCCGGGTTCACGGCGCAATATGATGTGAACCTCCTCGTTTGGTATGAGGAGCATCGCTATGTCGGCAATGCCATACAGCGCGAGAAAAACATCAAGCATTGGCCGAGAGCCTGGAAGCTGAAACTGATCGAGGATCTGAATCCCGAGTGGGACGATCTCGATCTGCATTTGATCTAGAGGTTCGCGTTCGAGTCGAAAAACTCGACCTTTGTCATGCCCGGGCTTGACCCGGGCATCCAGTTCTCCGGGCGGAACCTGGATCACCGGGTCAAGCCCGGTGATGACAAAGCGCGGCGCGTGAATATTGTATAGGGAGGACTATTATGCCGATCCTGATCCGTGGCGGTGTCGTGGTGAACCACGATCATTCCAAACAAGCCGATGTGCTGATCGACGGCGAAACCATTTTGGCGATCGGCCCGAAGCTGTCGGCACCGGCGGGGACCGAAATCATCGATGCCGATGGCTGCTTCGTTTTGCCGGGCGGCATCGATCCGCATACCCATCTCGAAATGCCTTTTATGGGCACCGTCTCGGCCGACGATTTTGAATCCGGCACCAGCGCCGCCTTGTCCGGTGGCACCACCATGGTGGTGGATTTCTGCCTGCCCGCGCCCGGCCAGTCGCTGCTGGCGGCCTATCAGGAATGGCGCCACAAGGCCGAGAAGGCGGTCGCCGACCACTCCTTCCACATGGCGATCACCTGGTGGGACAAGCAGGTCTTCGACGAGATGGATACCGTGGTGAAGACCTACGGCATCAACACCTTCAAGCACTTCCTTGCCTATAAGGGCGCGCTGATGGTGAATGACGACGAGTTGTTCCATTCCTTCAGCCGCTGCGCCGGCCTCGGCGCCCTGCCGTTGGTGCATGCGGAGAATGGCGACATCGTCTTCCGCCTGCAGCAGCATTACATCGACCAGGGCGTTACCGGGCCCGAGGGCCACGCCTATTCACGCCCACCGGAAGTCGAAGGCGAGGCGACCAATCGCGCCATCATGATCGCCGACATGGCAGGCAGCCAGCTCTATGTCGTGCACACCTCCTGCCGTGACAGCCACGAGGCGATCGCGCGGGCCCGCGCGGCCGGCAAGCGCGTCTATGGCGAGCCTCTGATCCAGCATCTCGTGCTCGACGACAGCGAATACCAGAACAAGGACTGGGATTACGCGGCTCGCCGGGTGATGTCGCCGCCTTTCCGCAACAAGTCGCACCAAGATTCGCTGTGGGCGGGCCTCGCCTCGGGCTCACTCCAGGTGGTGGCGACCGACCATTGCGCCTTCACCGCCGAGCAGAAGCGCATGGGCCTCGACGATTTCCGCAAGATCCCCAACGGCACGGGCGGGCTCGAAGACCGCATGCCGGTGCTGTGGACGGCGGGCGTCAAGACTGGCCGTCTCACCAAGGAGGAATTCGTGGCGGTGACCTCCACCAACATCGCCCGCATCCTCAACATCTATCCCCGCAAGGGAGCGATTGCGGTCGGTTCGGATGCCGATCTCACCATCTGGGATCCGGCGGCTACCAAGACCATCCGGGCCAAGACCCAGCTCAGCCGCGTCGAATACAATGTGTTCGAGGGCTATGAATGCACCGGCCTGCCTGTTGTCACCCTGTCGCGCGGGCGTATCGCTTGGCGGGACAAGCAGATCCAGCTCCAGAAGGGCGACGGTGCCTTTATCCAGCGCGACCCGTTCCCGGCGGCGGCGGTGGCGAACGCAACCTGGAAGGAACTCAGCAAGCCTCGGCCGGTCTCCCGTATCGAGGTCACGCCGTAGCCGTTCCTCGCCGAATGAAGCGGAATATGCCCTCTCCGCGAAGCGGGGAGGGTGGCCCGGCTGAAGCCGGGTCGGGTGGGGTGTGGCGGGCAATGCGAGCTCCTTATTGCAGAATAGCGCTGCGGTTGCGCAATCTGGTTAATTTCGAGGGACTGCCCGCCACACCCCATCCGTCAGTGCTTTGCACTGACACCTTCCCCACTTCGTGGAGAAGGCTTTCGTTCTGCGTTGCCGGAGATCGATCTTGAATTTGACGCATCCCACTTCTCTCCAGCAAGGCCGCTGGCTCAACGAGCCGCCGTCCTGGTCGCTGGCCGGCGATCGCCTGGAGGTCGTGACCGGCGAGGCCACCGATTTCTGGCGAAAGACCCATTACGGCTTCACCCGGCATAGCGGCCATTTCTTCCATCTCGACAGCGGCGGCGATTTCACCGCGGAGCTGCGCGTTCGGGCCAGCTTCCAGACGCTCTATGACCAGGCCGGCCTGATGGTCCGGTTCGATGACGATACCTGGCTGAAGGCCGGCATCGAATATAATGACGATGCGCCCATGCTCGGCAGCGTGCTGACCGTGGGGCAGTCGGATTGGGCGACCGGTCCCTTTCCGGGCAATCCCGGTGATTTCCGCCTGCGCCTCACCGTCGCAGACGGGGTATTGAGGCTGCAATATTCGACGGACGGGATAGTCTGGCCGCTGGTTCGGCTGGCGCCGTTTCCGAAGGCCGCTTCCTACCAGGTTGGCCCGATGTGCTGCACGCCGGAAAGGGCCGGTCTTGCCGTTTCCTTCTCTGATTTCCGCCTGTCTCAGCCCAACGGCAAGGCGCTGCACGATCTCTCATGATCACCCGGAAAGGAGAGAACGGTGTCTTGGGCCACCCGATATATCGAGCGACTACAGGCTGGTGAGACGGTTCAATTTCGTCCGCGCGGCGCTTCGATGAAAGGCAAAATCGCCAGCGGTCAACTCTGCACCGTCGTTCCGATCGCCGATCATGCCCTGCTCGTCGAAGGGGATATTGTCCTGTGTCGTGTGCGTGGCGCGCAATACCTGCACCTCATAAAGGCCGTTAGAGACGGTCAATTCCAGATCGGCAACCACCGAGGGGGTATCAATGGTTGGATCTCCGCTGGTGGGATCTTCGGCCGTTTGGTCGCCGTCTCGGACTAAGCATTGAACAACTGCCCGTTTTCTTCAGAAAGGCCTCACCATGCTCACCAATCTCAACATCAATCCGCAGCGCCTGTGGGACAGCCTGATGGAAACCGCCAAGTTCGGCGGCACGGCCAAGGGCGGCATCAAGCGCCTGACCCTGTCGGACGAAGACAAGAAGGTGCGTGACTGGTTCAAGGCGCAATGCGAGGCGCTCGGCTGCACGGTGAGCGTCGACGAAGTCGGCAACATGTTCGCGGTGCGCCCCGGTAGGAACAATGATTTGCCGCCGATCGCCATGGGCTCCCATCTCGATACCCAGCCGACGGGCGGCAAGTTCGATGGCGTGCTCGGCGTGCTCGGTGCGCTGGAGGCGATGCGCACCCTGCATGAGCAGGGCTATGAGACCAATGCCCCGGTGGAGATCATCAACTGGACCAACGAGGAAGGCTCGCGCTTCGCACCGGCCATGCTGGCCTCGGGCGTGTTTGCCGGTGTGTTCACGCCCGATTACGCCTATGAGCGCCTCGACCGCGACGGCATCAGCTTCAAGGACGAATTGGAGCGCATCGGCTATCGCGGCACAGAGAAGGCCGGCGCCCACAAGTTCCAGGCGATGTTCGAGCTTCATATCGAACAGGGCCCGATCCTCGAGGACGAGAAGACGATGATCGGCGTGGTCACCGGCGTGCAGGGCATGCGCTGGTATGAGGTTACGGTGACCGGCCAGGATGCCCATACCGGCGCCACGCCGATGTATCTGCGCAAGAATGCGCTGCTGGGCGCCGCCCGTATCATCGAGGCGATCGACGCCATCGGCCAGAAGCACCAGCCGGGCGTGGCCACCGTCGGCCTGATCGAGAACAAGCCCAACAGCCGCAACGTGGTGCCGGGCGAGGTCTTCTTTACCGTCGATCTGCGCCATCCCGACGAGGAGGTGCTGGAAGTGATGGAGCGGGAATTCCGGGCTGCCCTCGAGGCTGCACTGCCGCCGATGAAGCTTGCCTATGAGGAAAAGCGCATCTGGATTTCGCCCGCGGTGAAATTCGCGCCCGAGCTGATCGAATGCGTCGAGCACGGTGCCGACAAGGCAGGCTTTGCCATGCGCCGCATGGTGTCGGGCGCCGGCCATGACGCTGCCTATATCGCACGCGTCGCGCCGACCACCATGATCTTCGTACCCTGCGAGGGCGGCCTAAGCCACAACGAGGCCGAGTCGACCTCCTTCGACGAATGCGCGGCTGGGGCGCAAGTGCTGCTCAATGCCGTGATCGAGCACGACCGGCGGCTGGCGGGCTGACGGAGCGCGGACATCCCAGCGACATGCTTGCATGTCGCGATGTCCACTTCTTTCTTCCTAGAGCGTGGTGCCTTCAGGAGCGGACTGGAAGTCCGCGCTCCGAGTTGCGTCGGTCCTCAATGGTGTTGGAGCACGGTAGACATGCTGTTCAAGCAGGCTGCGCTCCATGGCATTGCCGCCGGCAAGGTGACGCTCGCCTTCCGGCGCTGGACCAGGCCGACCGTGCGCGCCGGTGGATCTCTCACCACTGCTGTCGTCGTCCTGGCCATCGAGGCGGTAGAGGCGATCAAACTCGCCGACCTCAGCGAGGAAGAGGCTGCCAGGGCCGGCTTTGCCTCGCTTGAAGCCCTCGAACGCGACCTGAGGCCCGAAGGGCAGCTCTACCGCATCGCCTTCCGCCGCCTGCGGGATGATCCCCGCATCGCCTTGCGCGGTGAGGCCGATCTCGATGAGGCTGCCGTCGCCATGCTGCGCGGCGCGCTCGCTAGGCTCGACCGCAACCATCGTGGCGGCGGCTGGACAATGGCCGTGCTCGGCCTGATCGCCAAGCAGGACGGCATCACCGCCGCCGAGATTGCCGGGCAGTTCGGCTTCGACAAGCCCGCTCTCAAGCACGATATCCGCAAGCTCAAGGCCCTTGGTCTTACCGAGAGCCTCCAGGTCGGCTATCGCCTGTCGCCGCGGGGGCGGGCGTTGCTCGGCTGGCAGGAGCAGGCTTCGGCAGTTGAGAAAACCGCCGGCGAACGATAGAGCGGGTGGGTGACCCATATCGAGGAGGCCGCCTTGCTGCCCGCCGAGCTTGAAGCCGATCTCCATGGCAATATTCCGCTGACACAGGCCATGCAGGTCCGGGTTCTCGAGATCGGACCAGATTCCGTGCGGCTTGGCGCCCCGCTTTCCGCCAATATCAACCATCACCGCACGGCTTTCGGCGGTAGCCTTGCGACCCTGGCCACGCTCGCCGCCTGGTCGCTGGCCTTTCTCAAGCTCAAGGGCGCGGGGCTCGACTGCAGCCTCGTCGTCGGCTCCGTGCACATGGATTATCTGGCGCCGGTGGAGGGGGACTTCTCGGCCCATTCCGTTCTGGCGGAACCCGAGAAGTGGGAGCATGTGCTGGAGGCTTTCGCGCGCAGGGGCAAGGCGCGCATCCCGGTCCTTGCCGAGATCGACTATGGCGGCCGCTGTGCCGCCCGTTTCAAGGGCGATTTCGCGGCGCTCGCCCGTTAAAACAGCTCGGAGCGCAGCAGGCCGTCAATTGGTACTGACCGCCAGAAAGGCGGCGGGCTGCACCGAGATTTGCCCCATGAACGGCCGGTCATGCGCGAGAATGACGAAATAGGCTGATGTCACCACCACCACGAAGATATGCGTGGCGAGGATTTGCATGCGAGGGACATGGTTGTTGCAGATGGCGATGGCCACGACGGTCGTCGTCGAAATGATCCAGATCGCGATCCATTGGGCCCAGCTCATGCCGGTGTTGGAAGCCGACAGCCGGAGCAGCCGCGCATGGCGCACGGCCAGCAATTGATTGACCAGGGGCTGATAGGTGGCCGGCTGGGCATTCGCTCCGTTCTGGCGCGAGACGAGGCCGATCGTATTGATGAGGATGTCGCCCGAGCGATCGAAAACCGGGCTTTCGATGCGCTCGCCATTGGCCATGGCGGGCCAATCGCCGGAGACGACCTGCGCCACATAGGCCTTGAGGCCGTCGCGCACACTGGTCTGGAGATCGGCCGGAAGGCCGGCGGAAAGCACCAGGACGTTCTCGATCGCATCGGCTTCCTGCTGGACGGCGCTGCGGGCGGCGAGGGAATCGGCCCACAGGCCCGCCGCCGAAAAGGCCACCATCAGGCCGAAGATGGTGGCGCAGACACCGACGATCGATTCGCGGATGGGCAACGCCTCGTCGGCGGCGTAGCCGCCTTTCGCAATGGCGAAGCGGATGAGGCCGATGACGAGCCAGGTGATCACCAGGCAGATCACCAGCACCGTCGCGAACATGACGGGCAGTGACAGCTGATGCAGCAGAATGAACATGCGGCGCCCCCCGGGAGAACCAAGCCTATTGAAAATCGACGACCTGGTCGTTCAGCGGGAGCTGATTGACGTGGTCTCCACGCCAGCGTGGTTCGATCCTGGCGACCGCGCCTTGCTCGAGCTCCTCCTCGTTCCCTGGCGCCAGCACGCCCTGCCCGGAGAAGCGCGTGAGCACGAAGGGCAGGCTGTTGGCATTGAGCGGCGAGGGGCCGTCCATCAACTGGAAGTGCAGATGGGGCGCGGTGGAATTACCGGTATTGCCGACAAGGCCGATGACCTGGCCGGCTTTGACATGATCACCCAGCTTGACCCTGAGGCTGCCGCGCTGCAGGTGCGCGTAGAAAGCGTAGGCGCCGTTGCCGATGTCTGTGACCAGCATGTTGCCGCCGATATTGGCGGGTACGATGCTGCGGGCCGGCTGGCTCAGGATCTGCTCGTCGGCCTGGTCGTAGAGATTGACCACCACGCCATCGGCCGCCGCATGGACTTCGGCACCGTAGAAGGAATAGCTGGCCAGATCCTGCGCGTTGCCGGTGAACAGGCGGCTGCCGGCGTCGAGCCTGATCCAGTCGATGGCGAAGCGCTCCGGCACCCGCAGGCGCCCGTTCACGGCCATGACGGCGCCGCGATGGGCGGTGACGGTGTCGCAGCAGCCGTCGGCGGCAACCCAGCCCGCGCCCCTCAGCGGTGGCTCGACCACCACGGCCGGCTCGCCGATCGCCGTCGTTCCAGCGATGAAACTGTAGTTTGCGGAGATGGGGGCATCCGCCGGCAGCGGCACGGGCTTGCCATCCGCGCCTTCATTTTCGCGGAAGGCCTCGATACGGGCGGAGACATGCTGCGGCAGCTTGTCGTTCGCGGCAAAATCGACATCCATGAAGACGATGGCGGTGCCGCCGGGCGGCAACTGGCGATCGCTGCCGCCATAAAGATGCATCATCTTGGCCAGTCCTTCGCCCTGGAGGGAGGACAGGCTCTTGCCGGCCTCGTCGACGGCCTCGACCTTGTCGAGCCGTACGAACACACTGCCGGGATTGTTGATCACCAATTCATAGGCGAGATGCACGCGCCCATCGGCGCCAAGCACCGGGTTGGGCTCGCTGATCGGCTGCACCGTGACCGAGCTCAGGATCTCATCGGGTTTGAGGGATTGGGCCATAGCGGCCGTGACAGCCACAAGCCCTGCAACCGCCACGAGAAGCGACTGGAAACGCATCGGAAATGCCCCGCCGGCTGCCCCGCACCGGAAGGCAGAACCTGTAGGCACAATCCCGCATTTGCCTCAGCCCTTGTCAAGCGATCTCGGGGGCTTGGCGCGCCGCGAAGGCAGCGGCCGGGCACCGTCGAACGGCGCCCGGCCAGTCTTCTTCACCACAAATGGTGGACGAACCCGGCGATCTCACGCTGGTAAAGGTTCTTCAGTGTTTCGAGCGTCGCCTGCGGGAGAGCAGGCACATCGCTGGCAGTGGCATTTGCCGTGGCCTGGGCCGCATTCTTGGCGCCGGGGATGACGGTGGTGACGGCATCGTCAGCCAGGATCCAGGCCAGTGCGAACTGCGACATGGTCATGCCGTCGGGCACCAGCGGCCGGATCTCCTCCACGGCTGCCAGCGCGACGTCATAGGGCACGCCCGAGAAGGTTTCGCCCTTGTCGAAGGCTTCGCCATTGCGGTTGTAGGCGCGGTGGTCGTCAGCCGCGAACTGGCTGGCGGCGTTCATCTTGCCGGTCAGCATGCCTGAGGCGAGCGGCACCCGGGCAATCACCGCGATATGGCGCCTTTTCGCCTCGCGGAAGAAGAGTTCGGCCGGGCGCTGGCGGAAGATGTTGTAGATGATCTGGACCGAGACGATGCCGGGATATTCGATCGCCTTCAGCGCCTCTTCCACCTTCTCGACGGAGACGCCGTAGTTGCGGATCTTGCCGGCGGCCACCAAATCGTCCAGCACGCCGAACACTTCGGGCCGGTAGTAGACCTCGGTCGGCGGGCAGTGAAGCTGCACGAGGTCGAGGCAATCGGTGGCGAGGTTCGTCAGCGAGCGTTCGACGAAAGCGGTGAGGTTTTCCCGGTTGTAGCCGTCGGCAGTGTGGGGAGAGAGCCGGCGCCCGGCCTTGGTGGCCACGAAGGGGCGGGGACCCGAACGCTCCTTCAGCACTTCGGCAATGAAGCGCTCCGAGCGGCCATCGCCATAGACATCGGCGGTATCGATGAAGGTGGTGCCGGCGTCGAGCGCGGCATGCAGGGCGGCGCGCGCATCACCATCCGGCACATCGCCCCAGGAGCCACCGATGGCCCAGGCACCAAAACCAATCTCCGACACACTGCGCGCGGTCTTGCCGAACAGGCGTTCCTTCATCGTTCCATTCCTGCGTTTCATGCGCCGCCGCGGGAGCGACAGACGGTGTTTCAGCATCTCGTTGGCAGGATAGGACTTGAGTGGATCGAACGCTCCTTGTTTAGTGTGAATGACAATCATAGAAGCAATGAAGTTTTTTCATCGATGGCAGCTCTCGAGCGGACCGATCTCGGCGATTTCAACGTCTTCCTGACCATCGTCCGCCGACGCAGCTTCACCACGGCCGCCATCGAGCTCGGCCTGACGCCGTCGGCGGCCAGTCACGCCATGCGGCGCCTCGAAGCCAGGCTCGGGGCCAAGTTGCTCAACCGCACCAGCCGGGCTGTTTCGCCGACCGATCTCGGCCTGAAATTCGCGCAGCGCCTCGAAGAAGGCTTCGATGTGATCGGCTCGGCCCTGGAGGTGCTGGAGGCACCCGGAAACGTACGTTTCGGCGAATTGCGCCTGAACGTGTTCCGGGATGCCGCCCATCTGTTGATCTCGCCGGCCTTGCCGGAATTCGCCCGCCAATGCCCGGATGTCCGCCTGACCGTCGCGGTGGACGACCGACCCATCGACATCGTTGCCGAAGGCTATGATGCCGGCATGCGCTATGGCCATCACGTGCCGGAAGACATGATTGCCGTGCCGCTCACCGGGCCCCAGCGCTGGGTGGTTGCCGGCTCCCCGGCCTATTTCAGGGAATATGGCCGACCGCAGACACCGGACGATCTCGCCGGCCATGTCTGCCTGCAACTGCTCCTGGGCGACAACACCGCCTATCGCTGGGATCTCGGCAGCGGCGAGACGGCGCGCCGGCTGCGCGTCCCCGGCCTCATCACCCTCAACGACACGGCGACGACGATCATTGCCGCCAAGGCCGGGCTTGGCCTCGCCTATGTCCTGGAAGCGCGGATCGCCGAAGAGGTGGCGGAAGGCAGCCTGGAGATCGTCCTCGACGACCAGGCTTCGGATGGCGATCCTTTCCACATGTATTACTCGAGCAGGCGCCACAATCACCCGGCCTTGCGCACCCTGATCAACATCATCCGGCTGCAGAACGGCATGACCAGGCTGGCGTGAGCCAAGAACCAAGAACCAAGAACCAAGAGCCGGCCTATTCCGCCAGCAATTCGCAAAAACGCTCCAAATCCACATTGCCGCCGCTGATCAGCACGCCGATGCGCTTGCCGGCGAGTTCGGCCTTCATGGCGCGGGCGGCAGCAAAGCCGAGGCAGCCCGTCGGCTCGATCACGAGCTTCATGCGGCTGGCGGCGAAACGCATGCAGTCGACGAGTTCGGCATCCGAGACGGTGAGGATGTCGTCGACATCGCGCTTGATGATCGGGAAGGTGTGGGCACCCAGATATTGGGTCTGGGCGCCGTCGGCGATGGTGCGGGGCGTGTCGATCCTGACGATCCGGCCAGCGCGGAAGGATTGCTGGCCGTCATTGCCAGCCTCGGGTTCGACGCCGTAGAGCCGGCAATGGGGCGATAGGGCCCGCGTCGCCAGCGCCGATCCGGCGAGCAACCCGCCGCCGCCGAGGCAGACGAAGAAGGCGTCGAGTTCGCCGACCTCCTCGAAGAGTTCCTTGGCTGCGGTGCCTTGGCCGCAGAGCACATCCGGGTGGTCGTAGGGCGGAATCAGCGTGAGGCCATGTTCATGCGACAGTTTCCGCCCGATCACCTCGCGGTCTTCGGTATAGCGATCATAGAAGATGATCTTGCCGCCATAGCCCTTGGTGGCCTCGGCCTTCGCCTTCGGCGCGTCGTGCGGCATGATGATCGTGGCAGGAATGCCGAGGATGCGGGCAGCAAGGGCGATCGCCTGGGCATGGTTGCCGGAGGAAAAGGTCACCACGCCTCTGCGTTTCTGCTCGTCGTCGAAGCGCGACAGGGCATTGAAGGCGCCGCGAAACTTGAAGGCGCCCATGCGCTGCAGGTTCTCGCATTTGAAGAAGACCTGCGCGCCGAGCTCCTCGTCGAAGCTCCGCGAGGTCATCACCGGCGTGCGATGGGCATGGCCGTGGATGCGCTCGGCAGCGGCGACGACATCGGCATAGTCGGGCAGGACCAGTTCGCTCATGCTTGGCTCTCCCAGCCGATGGCCTGCCGCAGGAAGGCATAGCCCAGGGCGATGAAGGACGCACGCTCGCGGCTGTCCTTGCCATAGCCGTGGCCGCCGGCCTCGGGCTCGTAGAAGTGTACGCGATGGCCGAGCGCTTCCAGCTTCGCCGCCATCTTGCGGGCATGGGCGGGATGAACCCTGTCGTCGCGGCGCGTGGTCGCCAGCAGGATGGGCGGATAGGAACCGGCATCGGCGACATGATAGGCCGAGATCTTCTGCAGGAAGGCCCAGTCCTCCGGCTTGTCCGGATCGCCATATTCGTCGATCCAGCTCGCGCCCGCCAGCAGCCTGGTATAGCGACGCATGTCGATCAGCGGGATGGTGCAGAACAGGGCGCCGAATTTTTCGGGATGGCGGGTGAGCATGTTGGCGATGAGAAGGCCGCCATTGGAGCCGCCCTCCGCCGCGATCCTGGCCGGCCGGGTGATGTCGCGACTGACCAGATCGGCAGCCACCGCCGCAAAATCCTCATGAGCGAGATGCTTGCCTTCGCGTCGGCCGGCCTCGTGCCAGCGGGCGCCGAACTCGCCACCGCCGCGAATATTGGCAGTGACCGAGGTGCCGCCCCGTTCGAGCCAGAGCTTGCCGATCGAGGCGCTGTAGCTGGGCAGGACGGAAACACCGAAGCCGCCATAGGCCGTGAGATGAACCGGTGCCTCGCCGGTCTCGCCGGCAGGCCCGACCAGCGTATAGGGGATCTTCTCGCCGTCGACCGAGACTGCCTCGTGCTTGATGACCTTGAGCCCCTTGCTGTCGAAGGCGTCGGGGCTGCGCTTGAGGAGGAGGGGGCTCTGCACCGCCTCCGGCCTGCTCACATCGAGCAGCAGCATTTGCGGCGGAGTAATCGGGTCCTGCAGCGACACCATCACCTCGCCATTGGTGTCGGCCTCCTCCGCGTCGAGCGACCAGACATGCACGACACCCGTGGAGGGCAGCACGTCGATGGCATGCCTGCGCCAGGTCTCGGGCGAGGGAGTGACGAGCTCGAAGCGGGGCTGGAGATTGTCGAGGATCGACAGCACGAGCTGTCCCTGGTTCCAGAAGAAGCCGTCCAGGGTGCGGCGCTCGGCCGGTTCGAACAGCACCTGAAAATCGCGGCTGCCCGCTCGGAAGGCGGAGAGGGAGATACCGAGAAGGGTGTCGCCGGCAAAACGGGTACCGGCGGGAGCCCAGGCCGTGCGCAGCTTCACCCCCAGCCAGTCGCCGAACACGTCCCATTGCGAATCGGCCGGCAGGTCGATGGCCTCGCCCGGGCCGTTCCTGTCGCCGAGCCAGCCGCGCGTCTCGAAGAAGACAGGCTTTTCGAGAAACCAGATGCGTTCGCTGCCGTCGGTGCGGTCGATGCCGGCCCAGACGGACATCGAGGTGGGATCGACCTCGAAGACGATCGCTGTCTTCAGGGGATCTTCGCCGCGCCGCCACAGGCGCACCGTGCGCGCGTAGCCCGACGTTGTCGCCATGCCCTCGCCAAGTGCGCTGGAAAGCAGCAACGTGTCGGCGTCGAGCCAGGCGATACCGCCCTTGGCTTCCGGCAGCGTGAAGCCGTCAGGGACGAAGCTCCGCGTCGCAAGGTCGAATTCGCGGTGCACGGCCGCATCGGCACCGCCGCGCGACAGGCTGAGGATGGCGCGCAGCCGCTCATGGGGTTCGAGCGATGCTCCGGCCCAGACCCAGTCTTCGCCCTCAGCCGCGGCAAGGGCGTCGAGATCGAGCAGGACATCCCAGGCCGGTTCCGCCTGCCGGTAGGAAGCGAGGGTGGTCCGCCGCCACAGGCCGCGCGGATTGGTGGCATCCGTCCAGAAATTATAGACGAACTCGCCGCGCCGGCCGATTCCCGGAATTCGGTCGGGACGATCGAGGATTGCGGCCAGGGCATCGCGATCGCGCTCGAAACCGGCGGTGCCGAAGCGGCCCAGGGTTGCCTGCGAGCGTTCGTTGACCCAGGCAAGAGCATCTTTGCCTTCGATATCCTCCAGCCAGAGATGAGGGTCGTCGTCGGGCGCGGCCAGGGACGGCCGGGAGACGCGATCGGACATGCGGAACGTTCCTTGAAACAGGGAGCCTGGGCGTGTCGTCAGTGATGGTTTCGGTTAGACGGCAGCGCTCTCAGCCGGCGAGCCGTGTTTGCGCCAGTTGCGTCCAATAGCTGATCCCGGCGGGGATGATGGCATCGTTGAAATCATAGGCGGCGTTGTGCAGGCCGGCGCTGTCGCCATTGCCGATGAAGATGAAGGCACCGGGCCGTGCCTCCAGCATGTAGGAAAAGTCCTCGGCCCCCATCATCGGCGGAGCGGCCGTGTCGACAGCGGCAGAGCCTGCCACCATGCGGGCAATCTCGCCGCAATAATCAGTCTGGGCGTCGTGGTTGCGCGTCACCGGATATTGGTGCCGATAGGTGACCCTGGCCTTGGCGCCGAAGGCCTGTGCTGTCAGTTCAGCGACCTCGGTCAAGCGTTTCTCCAGCAAGGCGCGCATGCCGGCGGTGAGGGCGCGACAGGTGCCGTGCAGATGGGCGGTGGAGGGAATGACGTTGTAGGGCCCGCCGGTCTGGATCGTCGTCACCGAGATCACCGCGCTGTCGAGCGGATCGGCATTGCGCGAGACGATGCCCTGCAGGGCCGTGACGATCTGGGCGGCGACCAGCACCGGATCGATGCTCTCATGCGGGCGGGCGGCATGGGCGCCCCGGCCGGTGATGTCGATGTCGAACGTGTCGCTGGAAGCCATGATCGGGCCGTGGCACATGGCAAAATGCCCGGGCGCCAGGCCCGGCAGATTGTGCATGCCGTAGACTTCCTCGATGGCGAAGCGCTCCATCAGGCCGTCCTCCACCATGGCCTTGCCGCCGCCGCCGCCTTCTTCGGCTGGTTGGAAGATCACCACGGCGTTGCCGCTGAAATCGCGCGTGCTGGCAAGGTTCTTGGCTGCGCCCAGCAGCATGGCGGTGTGGCCGTCATGGCCGCAGGCATGCATCTTGCCCGGCACGGTGGAGGCATATTGCACGCCGCTCTCCTCCAGGATCGGCAGCGCATCCATATCGGCCCTCATGCCGACGCTGCGCGAACCGGGGCGCCCCCTGATCACGCCGACCACGCCGGTGCGGCCGATACCCTCGACGACCTCGTCACAGCCGAAATCGCGCAGGAGCCCGGCCACCAACCCGGCCGTGCGCTCGACGTCATAGAGCAACTCCGGGTGGCGATGAATGTCACGGCGCCATTCGGTCGCCTCGGTTGCCAGAGCCTTGATGCTTTCCGAAATCGTCATATGCCTTCAGTTCCAATATTGATTTATGCCCCCGCTCCGGGCGACAAACACACCCCGCAGTTTGGCATGCCTTCGGACAATGAGGAAGGGAAACGGATATGGAGCATTCACAGGCCGCAAAGGTTTGGCAGGATCTCGAAGCCCACAAACAGAAATTGGCCTCGACGACGACGCGCGACCTTTTCGCCGCGGATCCCGACCGATTCGCCAAGTTCTCTTTCACACTCGACGACGTGCTGGTGGATTTTTCCAAGAACCGCATCGCCGACGAGACGCTGTCCCTGCTGCTGCAGCTGGCGCGGGCGCATTGCATCGAGACCCGCCGGGACGAGATGCTGAAGGGTGACAAGATCAACACCACCGAGGGGCGGGCGGTGCTGCACACGGCCCTGCGCGCGCCCGCCGATGCCGACATCCGGGTTGACGGCAAGAATGTCGTGCCCGACGTGCATGAGGAACTGGCGCGCTGCTACGCCTTCGCCGAGAAGATTCGCTCGGGCGAGCTGCGTGGCGCCACCGGCGACAAATTCACCGACGTGGTCAATATCGGCATCGGTGGCTCCGATCTCGGCCCGGCCATGGGCGCCCGCGCCCTCTCGCCCTATGCCGACGGCCCGCGCGCCCATTTCGTCTCCAATGTCGACGGCGCCGACATGGCGGACACCCTGTCGCGGCTCGACCCTTCGCGCACGCTGTTCCTGGTTTCCTCGAAGACCTTCACCACCATCGAGACCATGACAAACGCCCAGTCGGCGCGGCAATGGATCGCCAAGTCGCTGGGCGAGACGGCGGTGGGCGACCATTTCGCGGCGATCTCCACCAATATCGTCGCGGTCGAGGCCTTCGGCATCAACAAGGACCGGATGTTCCGTTTCTGGGACTGGGTCGGTGGGCGCTATTCGATGTGGTCGGCCATCGGCCTCGGCCTGATGATCGCCGTCGGGCCGGAGAACTTCTCGGAATTCCTGGCCGGCGGCCATGAGGTCGACCACCATTTTGCCACCACACCGCTGGAGAAGAACATCCCGGTGCTGATGGGCCTGATCGGCATCTGGCATCGCAATTTCATGGGCTATGCCGCCCATGCCGTGCTGCCCTATGACCAGCGGCTCGGGCGCTTCCCGGCCTATCTGCAGCAGCTCGACATGGAATCCAACGGCAAGCGCGTGCATCTCGACGGCTCGCCGGTGACCTCGGAAACCGGTCCCCTGGTCTGGGGCGAACCCGGCACCAACGGCCAGCACGCCTTCTACCAGCTCATCCACCAGGGCACCAATGTGATCCCGGCCGACTTCCTCATCGCGGCCGAGCCGCATGAAGCCGGCATGGGTGATCACCACGCTATCCTGATGGCGAACTGCCTGGCGCAGACCGAAGCGCTGATGCATGGCCGTTCGCAGGAGGAGGCGACTGCAGTGTTGAAGGCCCAGGGCCTCGACGACAAGAAGATCGCGCTTCTGGCTCCCCACAAGGAATTCCCCGGCAGCCGCCCCACCACCACCATCGCCTATCGCAAGCTCACCCCGCGCATGCTCGGCCGCCTCGTGGCGCTCTACGAGCACAAGGTATTCACGCAGGGCGTGATCTGGGGCATCAACTCCTTCGATCAGTGGGGCGTGGAACTCGGCAAGGAGCTCGCTTCGCGCCTGCTGCCGGTGGTGAAAGGCGCGACCGTCGACGGGCTCGATGCCTCGACCAAGGGGCTGGTGGCCCATCTGAAGTCGCTGCGGGGCTGATCGAAGAGGATCTCCCGCTCGACATTCGCTCCACGAAACAGGCCCGGCCGCGAAGGCCGGGCTTGCTCTCTCTCAGGCATCCTTTGTGGCAGCGCCTGGGTGAGAAGGCGGCCCCTCCCGGGCCGAATGATCGCGCTGCCAGTCTGGAAAGACAGCCCCATGAATCCGACCGTCGAACCGTCAGCCATCGTCCCTGTCTTCGATGGTCACAACGACACGTTGCTGCACTTGGCCTCCAGCAAGGCAAAATCGGCCGAGGCGGTGTTCGGTAAGGGCGAGGGGGCCGGGCATATCGATCTGCCCCGGGCGCGCGCCGGCGGTTTTGCCGGCGGTTTCTTCGCAATGTTCCCGCCTCCCCAGACCTCGACGACCAATATGGACGAGGAGATGAAGGGCGCGAGCTACGATCTGCCTTTGCCGCCGCTGCTGCCCCTGGAAAAGGCGCAGGCTTCGACCATCGCCATGCTGTCGATCATGCTGCGGCTGGAACGGGCCTTTCCCGACGACGTCGCCATCTGCCGCAGCGCCGCCGAGATCCGCGCCGCCATGGCGGCCGGCAAGATCGCGGCCGTCCTGCATATCGAGGGCGCGGAGGCGATCGATGCCGATTTCGCCAATCTCGACGTGCTCTTCGCCGCCGGCCTGCGCTCGATCGGGCCGGTGTGGAGCCGGCCGAACATCTTTGCCCATGGCGTGCCCTTCCGCTTTCCGGCCTCGCCCGATACCGGTCCCGGCCTGACCGAGGCTGGCCGCGAATTGGTGAGGCAGTGCAACAAGCGTGGCATCATGATTGACCTTTCGCATCTCAACGAAAAGGGCTTCTGGGACGTTGCCGGGTTGAGCACGGCGCCGCTCGTCGCCACCCATTCCAACGTCCACGCTTTGTGCCAGTCCACGCGCAATCTCACCGACAGGCAGCTCGATGCCATCAGGGAGAGCCGCGGTGTCGTCGGCCTCAATTTCGCAACCTGCTTCCTGCGGCCGGACGGCGCCATGCGCGCGGATACCGATCTCGACGTCATGGTGCGCCATCTCGACTACCTGGTCGAACGCCTGGGCGAGGACGGCGTCGCCTTCGGTTCGGACTTCGACGGCGCGGTGATCCCCGCCGCCATCGGCAGCGTCGCCGGCCTGCCGCGCCTGATCGAGAGGATGCGCGGCGCGGGATATTCTGAGGCCCTGCTGCACAAGATCGGCCGTGAGAATTGGTTGTCGCTGCTGGAGCGGACGCAGGGACAGGCCTGAGATTTACAGGATTAGGCGCGAGAATCCTTCTCCCCTTGTGGGAGAAGGAGCCCCGTAGGGGCGGATGAGGGGAGATCCGCGACCTTTTGGGATATGTACTGACACCCCTCATCCGGCGCTACGCGCCACCTTCTCCCGCAAGGGGAGAAGGAAGTTGTGTCTCATTCGTCATGGTTTCGAGGGCATAGGGCAGCATCGAACCTATCGCTTCGGAATCGTCGACGGCAAGGCGGATCCATGCCGGCACAGGTCCGCCATCCCGCATCGAGAGCAGAGCGGACGCTGGCTGGTGCAGACCTCCTGGCCGAAGCGTTTGATTAGCCAGTGCAGTTCGTAGAGGTCGTCGGCATCCCAGCTCGCCGGCATCAGGCGCAGCATGATCTGATGGGCCTTGGTGAAGCTGGCATTGTCGGGCAGCAGGCCGAAGCGTTCGCCGAAACGCCTGATGTGCCGGTCAACCACGAAGACACGCCGCCTGAGCGTCGAGAAATTGAGCACCGCCGCCGCGCATTTGGGGCCGATGCCGTCATAACGCTGGAGCAGCTCCATCCCGGCTTCGACCGAAAGCGCGGCGAGATGGGAGAGATCGAAGCGTCCCCGCTGCTCGACGATGCGACCGACCGAAGCCACCAGCTGGCTGGCTTTCTTCTCGGGATGGGTAACGTTGGCAAGCTGCGTGAGCACCTCGCGGGGATCGCTCTGTCCCAGCCTGTCGAGGGGACGGAAATACTCGCACAGGGCATGGAAGTCCTTTTCGGAGTCGCGATCATAGGTCTCCGAGCTGATCAGTGCCTTGACGAATTGCTCGGGCGGCGCGTGTCGCCGGGCGTGTCGCTGCGGGCCATAGGCCGCGAGCAGGCGCTGGCGCAGCACGGCAATGGGCTCTTCCCGGCCGAAATCGAGCCCGAGCTGGATCTGCTCCCGGATGGCAGGCATGCCCAATTCCTCAATGGAAATCCCGGCTCTTGAACAGGCTGAGTTCAAGCTGAGTTGGCGGCGGTGGTGGTGAAGCGCCATCCGACATGTCGCGCAGGCGCGCGAGTTCGGCGGAGAGGTCGAGCACCTCCTCGGCGATGACATGCACCACGCCGCTGGCACGCTGCAGCCGGCCGCGTATGGCAACGAAGCGCGCATTCATCACCGCGCGGCGGTTCCTCTCGAAGGTCCGCGACCACACGATGATGTTGGCGATGCCGGTCTCGTCCTCGATGGTCATGAAGACGACGCCGCTGGCCGTGCCGGGGCGCTGGCGCGTCACCACCAGGCCGGCGACGGTGACGAGGCTGTCTTGCTTGAGCTTGCCGTCGCGATGCGCCTCGTTGGTGATGGCGCCGAGATGCTGCAATTGCGGGCGCAGGAAGGAGCAGGGATGGGCCTTGAGCGACAGGCCCGTCGACTGATAGTCCTCCAGCACGTGCTCGCTCTGCGACATCACGGGCAGGGCGACGGTGGGCTCGGGAAACAGGGCATCGTCGAAATCGGCGGCCAGCAGCGGCATCTCCCGGCTCGTCCTGGTGGCGCCGATGCCGATGGTCTCGAAACGTCGTACCGCCCACAGGGCCGCGCGCCTATCGAGATCGAGCGAGCGGAAGGCATCGGCCTCGGCCAGTTTCTGCATCGCCGCCAGCGGCAGGCCGCTCGCCGTGCCGAAGCGCTCCAGGCTGGAAAAACCGTTGCCGCGCCGGCCGGCCATCGCGATGATCTCGTCCTTCTTCAGGCCGGATACCAGCCGCATGCCCAGACGCACGGCAAAGCGGTGCTTGGTGGGATCGCCGGCCGGTTCCAGCGTGCAGTCCCATTCGCTGTAATTGACGTCGACGGGTCGGATCTCGACGCCATGATTTTCGGCGTCCCGCACCAACTGCGCCGGCTGGTAGAAGCCCATGGGCTGGCTGTTGAGGATGGCCGCGCAAAAGACGTCAGGATAGTGGCACTTGATATAGGCCGAGACATAGACCAGCACGGCAAAGCTGGCGGCATGGCTTTCGGGAAAACCATATTCGCCGAAGCCCTCGATCTGGCTGAAGCAGCGCTCGGCAAAGGCCTGTTCATAGCCGCGGCGCACCATGCCGCCGATGAACATCTCCTTGTAATTGCCGATCGTGCCGGTGTGCCGGAAGGTCGCCATCGCCCTTCTGAGGCCGTCGGCCTCATCAGGCGTGAAGCCGGCGGCCTTGATGGCGATCTCCATGGCCTGTTCCTGGAAGAGGGGAACGCCGAGCGTGCGGCCCAGGACTTCGGCAAGTTCGTTCCTGTCGCCTCCTCGTCGCATGGGCAGGTCGGATTTTTCGATGCCGTCACGCCGGCGCAGATAGGGGTGCACCATGCCGCCCTGGATCGGGCCGGGGCGGACGATCGCCACCTCGACGACGAGATCGTAGAATTTCCGGGGCTTCAGCCGCGGCAGCATCGACATCTGTGCCCGGCTCTCGACCTGGAACACGCCGACGGAATCGGCCTTGCACAGCATGTCGTAGGTGGCCTCGTCGTCACGGGGCAGGGCCGCGATCGCGCCGAGGCGTCGGTCGTAATGACGTTCGAGCAGGTCAAGCCCGCGCCGGATACAGCTCAGCATGCCGAGCGCTAATACATCGACCTTCATCATATGCAATTCGTCGATGTCGTCCTTGTCCCATTCGACGAAGGTACGGTCCTCCATGGTGGCATGGCAGACGGGTACAGTATCGTCGAGCCTCTCGCGCGTGAGCACGAAGCCACCGACATGCTGCGACAGATGGCGGGGAAAGCCGGTAAGGGCGGCGGTGAAGTGGAGCGCCTGGCGGATCACCGGATTGTCGGGATCCAGGCCCGCCTGGCGCACCCGACTGGGTGTCCAGGTTTGCATGCCCATGCCCCAGACCGTCTTCGATAGCGCCGCCGTCACGTCCGGCGTCAGGCCTAATACCTTGCCGACTTCGCCCACCGCCCGCCTGGAGCGGTAATGAATGACGGTCGAGCAGATTGCCGCACGATGACGTTTATAGCGATCATAAATGTACTGGATGACTTCCTCGCGCCGTTCATGCTCGAAATCGACGTCGATATCCGGCGGCTCGCCGCGGTTTTCGGAGATGAAACGCGAAAACAACAGTTCCGTTTCTTCAGGATTAACCTCGGTGATGCCCAGGCAATAGCAAACGGCGCTGTTCGCGGCCGAACCGCGTCCTTGGCAGAGGACTTTGAGGGTATTGCGGGCATGATCGACGATGTCATGTACGGTCAGAAAATAGGGCGCGAATTCGAGCTTGGCGATCAGAGCAAGCTCCTTATGCATCGGAGTAGAGACCCGATCGGGAATACCGTTTGGGAAGCGTCGCTGGGCACCAGCCCAGGCCAGGTCTTCCAGGTGCTGCTGGGCAGTCTTGCCCGGCGGAATAGGTTCGTCGGGATATTCGTAGCGTAGCTGTCGCAGGTCGAACGTACATGCCTCGACGATTTCGAGCGTGCGTGCCAGGGCATCGGGATGATCCGCGAAGAGAACGGCCATCTCGGCGGGCGACTTGATATGGCGCTCTTCGTTGACCTCGAGCCGCAAGCCGGCTTCGGCCAAGGTGCATTTCTCGCGAATGCAGGTGAGGATGTCGGCGAGCGGCCGCTGGGCCGGCACGTGGTAGAGCACGTCGTTGACGGCGACCATCGGGGCGCCGATCCTCTCGCCCAGCTCGGCGAGCAGGCCGAGGCGGCGAGGCTCGTCGCCTTTGAGGCGATGGCTGCCGGCCAGATAGACGGAGCCCGGTGCCGCCTCGGCCAGCCTGGTTGCCCGTTCGACGAAGAGGGGATCAATCGCGTCGGGCGGCAGCACGATCAGCTTCTGCCCCTCGCAGGCAGCGAGAATGGCTTCGAAGCCGAACTGGCACTCGCCTTTCGCGCGCACCATGCGCTTGTTGTTGTCGCTGAGCAGGCGGCAGAGCCGGCCATAGGCCGCACGGTCGGTAGGATAGACGATGGCCTCGAAACCATCCACGGTGACGAGGCGTACGCCGGGCAGATAGCGCAGGGACGGATATTTCCTGGCTTCGCGCAGGGCCCTGACCACGCCGGCGAAGGAGTTGCGGTCGGCGACGCCGATGCCGGCCAGGCCGAGCCTGTGGGCCTGCCGCACCATGTCCTGCGGGAAGGAGGCGCCGCGCAGGAAGGAGAAATTGGTGGTGACGGCCAATTCGGCATAGGCGGGTGGGGCAGGGGCCGGAAAATCCGCAGGAAGCGCTTGGTCTTTCGCCCTGCCGGGAATGACGGCATGGCCGCTATAGGCCTCTCTTTCATACCTCATGCCAGCAGCCCTCGCAGGGACCAGTTCTGCCGGCCGTCATGGCAGAGCCAGAAACGCTGGCCGCTCTGTGTCTCGGCGACGTAATAGTCCTGACGGGTCGGCGCGGGCAGCAGGACGGCGCGCTCACGCGTGGCTTCCCCATCCTCGAAACGGTTGCGCTTCTGGCTCTTGGGGCTTTCGCTGTCGGGGAGGGCAGGTGCTTCCTCTCCCATCTTGCCCCAGCCATATTCCTCCTTGCCCGGCTTGTCGGGCAGGGCCGGGGGAGCCGCTTCCCACCAGGGGCCGGCGATGCGCTCCGGCCCCTGCAATGCGATGATGCGATGGGACGAGCCGCGCCAACGGACATGGTCGGGCAGGCCTTCCGGGCTGGTCGCAAGAATCTGCAGGGGCTCGGGCTGGTCGAGGAACAGGGGCGGCCGCTGTTGCGAGCCATTGGCCGCTGGCCAAGTTGGCTCGGGATCGGCGGCATCGCGCGCCTCCTCGGCGAAAGTCGGATCGTGCCGGGCGACGGGATGGAGCCGTTGCACGCTGCCGGGACCGAGGCGCTGGCGAAGGGCATCGATCAACTCGGCCCGGCGTTCGGCGGCATCGGCCGGCGGCGCATCCCGGCGTCCTTCCTTGAGGGACAGGCGGCTCTGGCGCTGGCCGAATTTCTCGGTGACGGTCGCAGTCAGGCTGATAGTTTCGAAGCCGAAGCCGGCATCGATGGTCTCGCCCAGCCGTTCCAGGTCGAGCTCCACCAGCCTGGCGATATGGGCCGGATCGCGCGTGGCGGCGGCGAGGCCGATATGGATGGTGCGCACCTCGCCATCGACCCGGAACAGGCGCAGCTGCAAGGCGCGTGCCGCCACTCCGCCGGCGACGAGGGCGGGAACCAGGTCCTGCATCAGGCGGGCGGCGACATGCACCACGGCCGCCTGGCTCACCACCGGCTCGAGGAGCTGGCGGCTGCGATGATAGAGCGGCGGCGGCTCGATCAAGGCGAGGGCTTCCTCGCGCCGCCCCATGGCCTGGTCGAGGCGCTTGAGCAGGATCGCATCGAAACGCGCGGCGAAGGGCGCGCGCGGCTTGCCGATGAGATCGCCGATGCGGGTGAAGCCGAGGCGGCGCAGGGTCTGGACCGTTGCCTCGCCAAGGCGCAGGGCCGCCAAGGGCAGATCGGCAAGAACCGGGCCGGGATCGCCGTCCTCGGCGATGACAGTGCCGTTCTGGGCATGGAAGCGGGAGAGTGCCCAGGCCGCGCCGGGTGTGTCGGCCAGCGCCACGCGCGCACCGAGGCGAAGATGGCGCAGGCGCTTGACGATGTCGGCGAGCAGGGCCTGTTCGCCGCCCGCCAGATGGCTAGCGCCGGTGACGTCGAGGAACAGGCCGTCGGCCCCGTCAGCTTCGCGATAAAGAGCCACGGAGGGTGTATAGCGCATCGCCCATAGGCCGAGCCGGTGCAGGGCCCTGGCATCGGCCTCCGGCATGGCCGGGCGGGTCTGCAGCCCCGGCACCTTGGCTCTCGCATCGGCGACCAGCCCGCCCGCGGCAAGGCCCTCGATCTCGGCCGGCTTGCTGGCGGCGGCAATGCGCGGGCCTCCGGCGGCATCGACCGTCAGGACGAAGGGGTAATGAGCATCGATCGTATCAAGCGACCTTGGCGCGTTGCTCTGGGCGACGAGAAAGCGCTGGATCGGCCAGCGTGGCAGATAGATCGAGACGATGCGAGGCATGGTCATACTCCATGAGCCAGGATCCGCTTTGCCCGTTGCGGCTGCGCTCGAGCCGAACGTGCCAGCGCCAGGCGGTGAGAAGGCCGAAACGATCGCGCGGCCCGGCGGCCGTGCCGATGCGCCAGCGGGTGATCGCGGCCAGGGAAGGCGCGGCCAAAGGCGGGCGCAGAAGGAAGAGAGGACAGGGGGCGGAGGCTGCCGCCAGCTGGAGGCGTCGGCTGGTGGCGGCGTCCATGCCGCCGCCCGTCACGGCTGCCACCGCCGCGGCGGCGCCGGAGCGCAGGATTTCCTCCATGGCCCAGGCGGCCTCGGTCTCGTCGCCGGCCGCGGCCATGATGAGCCCGGCGGGGTCGAGGCCGAGGGCGTTGAGACCATGGCCGTAGAGCCGCCCGTTACAGGCCAGGCCGCGCGGCGAGGTCACCAGCCAGACCATGCCCTTGGCCTGGCGCAGGGACAGGCGGGAGGCGAGGAAACCCAGTGCGCAGCCATTGTCGAAAATGGTTTGCGGCGCAATTTCATGCAGGCCGTCCAAGGCGAGGCCGCCACCCGGCAGGCGCGCGTCGATCGCCCCGATGCCGAAAGGCAGCACGCCGGCATCGGCATGCACATGGTCGAGCCGGGGCAGCAGAGCGCGCAATTCCGCCAGCTTCTCGGCCCGTTGGCCGGCGCGTATCGTCATGGGCATGATCCGTTTCGCTCAGACTAGAACAAAACAAGAACATTTCAAGCAGAGTCTTTGATCGCGCTCCATCGGGCCGGGAAACAGGCCGGCATGGTAAAGGGACTCTTCCGCCATGTGGCAGAGGAATCCTTGATTTCAGAGGCACTATGAGGGGGTGATCGCGTGAGCGTTCGCCGCGGAGACCGATTAGCGCCGCTTGAGTTTCCCCAGCATCCAGACAGCGAGCACCAATCCGATCATTCCCGTCGCCAACAACCAGTGCCCTTGCGCGGAGGTCACTTCAACTAGGGCACTAAAACAGCGATAGATGTCATCGAGGATCACGGTTCTCGAATCTTGCGCCAATGCGCTCTCGAATGCGGGCAAAGGCCTGGTCGCCGTCCGTTGCCGTACCGCTTGCAATGCCGTCGTCCCAGATACGGCGCAACTTCTCGACGGCTTGCTCGCGCTGCGTGCGACGGAGCTTCCAATCGCGCAGCGCTTCACGCACGACCTCGCTGGCGGAAGCATATTCACCTGCCTCGACCACCTGGCGCATCATAGCGCGTATTCAGGCGTCAGAGAAACGCTCACTTTTTCGACATTGGCCATCATATCATCTCCTCTCTCAGAACCTCGTCGCCTTCAGCGCTCCTCCTTGCGGAAGGGTTTGAGCAAAGCGGCCGGTGCCACGGCGTTGCGTGACATCATCGCCATGGCGACGATGGTGAGCAGGAAGGGCAGCATCAGAAAGATCTGGTAGGGGATATGCCCCAGGCCCACCGCCTGCAGGCGCAGTTGCAGCGCGTCGACGCAGGCAAAGAGCAGGGCGGCACCGGTGGCGCGCAGGGGATCCCAGCGCCCGAACACTACCAGGGCAATGCAGATCCAGCCGCGCCCCGAGATCACGCCGAAGGTGAAGGCGTTGAACTGGGCCATGGTGAGGAAGGCGCCCCCAAGGCCCATCAGGGCACCGCCGAGGATGACGGCCTCGAAGCGGCGTGCGGTGACGCTGATGCCGGCGGAATCGGCGGCACGCGGATTTTCGCCGACCATGCGCAGGCCGAGGCCCCAGGGTGTGCGATAGATCAGGAAAGCGGTCAGGATGACGCCGATCAGCGCGAGATAGACCAGGGCGTATTGCTGGAACAGGATCGGCCCCAGGATCGGTATCTCGGCAAGGCCGGGGATCGGCACAGGCTGGAAGGCGGCGATGGTCGGCGGCGAGGCCTGCTGGCCGAACACCAGGCGATAGAAGAAATAGGCGAGCCCAGAGGCGAACAGGGTGATGCCGATACCCGAGACATGTTGGCTGAGGCCGAGCGCCACCGTCAGCACGGCATGCAGCGCCCCGAGCAGGGCGCCGGTCGCGATGGCGGCGAGGACGCCGAGCCAGGGGCTACCGGTGAAGTAGGCGGCGGTGAAGCCGGTCATGGCCGAGAGCAACATGATGCCCTCGATGCCGAGATTGAGCACGCCGGCGCGTTCGGAGATCAACTCGCCGAGCGTGGCGAAGATCAGCGGCGTGGCGATGCGCAAGGTTGCCGCGAAGAAGCCGACCTGGAAGATCTGTTCGAGGACCAGATTCATGCTGCGGCCCCCTGATAACGCAGGCGATAGGAGGTGAACAGGAGCGCGACCAGCATGGTCAGCAGCGAGGTACCCTGGATGACGTCGGCCAGGAAGACCGGCACGCCGGTGGCGCGCGACATCGCCTCCGCGCCGGTCATCGCCGCCGCGAAGAACAGGGCCGCCGGCACCACGCCGAGCGGATTGAGCCGTGCCAGCATGGCGATCACGATGCCGCTATAGCCATAGCCCGGCGACAGGTCCCCCATCACCTGGAAATGCACGCCGCCGACCTCGCCGACGCCGGCAAGGCCCGCCAGCCCGCCCGAAAGCAAGGCGGTGGCGACCAGGATGGCATTGACCTTGATGCCGCCATAGGCGGCCGCCTCGGCATTCTCGCCGGTGACGCGGATGGCAAAGCCCAGCGTGGTGCGCGTGATCAGGAACCAGATGGCGGGGGCGGCCAGCAAGGCAGCCAGGACGCCCAGATGCAGCCGCGTGCCCTCGAAGAACACCGGGAAATTGGCGCTGTCCTCAATCGGGGGCGAGATCGGATAGCCAGAGAGAGAATCCTTCCAGGGCCCTTCGATCAAAGCGAGCACGCCGAGCAGGATCACCGAATTGAGGAGAAGCGAAGAGACGACGTCGTCGACCTTGAGCTTCACCCTGAGCAAAGCCGGGATCAGCGCCGCGATGCCGCCGGCCAGGGCGCCAGCGAGCGCCATGGCGACATAGGCAAGGGCGCTGGGCATCGGAAAGCTGCCGACGAAGCAGCTCGCCACGGCGCCGGCCATCAGCTGGCCCTCGGCACCGATATTCCAGAACTTGGCGCGGAAGGCGACCGCGACGGCGAGGCCGGTGAAGATCATCGGCGCGGCCTTCACCAGCGTTTCGGTGAAGGCGTAGAAATCGCCGAAGGCGCCCTTCAGCATCAGGCCATAGGCCTCGAAGACATTGGCACCGGCGAGCATGATCAGGCCGCTGCACAGGACGAGCGCAACCGCGATCGCGAGCACGGGCAAAGCGAGATTCAGCCAGACGGGAGTCGATTGGCGGGGTTCCAGCCTGAGCATCAGTGGGCTCCCGTCATCAAGAGGCCGAGTTTTTCGATCGTGGCATCGCCGGCGGGCAGGATGCCGGCGACCCGCCCCTCATAGAGCACGGCGATGCGGTCGGAGAGAGTGAGCAATTCTTCCAGGTCCTCGCTGATCACGATCAGGCCGCGACGGCGGGTGCGCAGGTCGAGGAAGCGCTCATGCACGAAGCGGGCGGCGCCGACGTCGAGGCCGCGCGTGGGCTGGGCCACGATCAGCACCTTCGGGTCGAAGGCGAGTTCTCGCGCCAGCAGGGCCTTCTGCATGTTGCCGCCGGACAGCGAGCCGGCCCGCGCCATTGGCCCGGGGCAGCGTATGTCGAAGGCCCGGATCTGTTCCTCGGCGAAGGCCTGGATGGCGCCAGGCTTGAGCAGGCCGCGCGCTGAGAAGGCGGCGGTGCCGACGCGCGGCAGCACCATCGAGTCAGCGAGCGGCAGGGCCGTGACCATGCCCTGGGTCATGCGGTCCTCGGGGATACGGCCGAGCCCCATCTCCTGCACGCGGCGCGGGCCATAGGGCACGACCTCGGCGCCGGCGATCTTCAGCGTGCCGGCCGAGGGAGCGAGCATGCCGGCGACCACGTCCGCCAGGGCGCGCTGGCCATTGCCGGTCACGCCGGCAATGCCGAGAATCTCGCCTTCGCGCACGGAGAGGGAAACGCCGGCGAGCCGCATGCCGCCATGGCGGTCGGTCGAGACATCATCGAGCGACAGGACGACGGCGCCGGGCTCCGAGGCGGGACGCTGCGGCGGCACGATTTCCTGGCCGCACATCAGCCGCGCCATCTCGGACGAGGAGGTCCTGGCGGGTTCGGCGATCGAGCCGACGACGCGGCCATGGCGCAGCACCACGCAGCGATCGGTGATGGCACGCACCTCGGTGAGCTTATGCGAGATGAAGATGATGCCGAGGCCCTCTGATGTCATCGCCCGCAGTGCCTTGAACAGCCCTTCCGCCTCCTCGGGAGCGAGGACGGCGGTGGGTTCGTCGAGGATGAGGAGTCTCGCGCCGCGAAACAGGGCCTTGATCACTTCCAGGCGCTGCTGCTCGCCGACGGCGAGCGAGGACACCGGCCTGTCGGGATCGAGGTGGAGATTGAACTTGGCGGCAATCTCGCCGAGGCGGGCGAGGGCGCCCACCCGGTCGAGCCGCCCGCCGCGTCCCGGCAGGCCGACCAGCAGGTTTTCGAGTACGCTCAGGCGGGGTGCCAGATGAAAGTGCTGGTGCACCATGCCGATGCCGGATGCGAGCGCATCGGCGGAATTCTGGATGCGCCGTGCCTGGCCGTCGATCAGGATCTCGCCCTCATCGGCGGCGTAGGCGCCGAACAGGATGTTCATCAGCGTGGTCTTGCCGGCCCCGTTCTCGCCGAGCAGGCCGACGATCTCGCCCGGGCGCACCAGGAGATCGACGTCGGCATTGGCCTGCACGGCGCCGAAGCGCTTGGAGATGCCGCGCATCTCGACGAGGGGAGGGGAAGGGGGCATGGGCAAAGATCGGCCTGGATCTACCCTCCCCTGGAGGGGGAGGGTCGACGCGCAGCGTCGGGGTGGGGTGATAAGCGGAGCCGGCATCAATAATGGCCCCAATCGGAGCGGGCGAGAACATCACCCCACCCCGGACTTCGTCCGACCCTCCCTACGCAACTCCAGAGAGTTGCGGATATCCAGGGGAGGGTAAAGGTAGCTCAGTCCGAGACGGGGGTGTTCTCGTCGACGTCGACGCGGAAGGTGCCGGCGAGGATTTCCGCCTTCTTCTTCTCCACCAGTTCCTTCACCTCGGCCGGCAGCAGCTTGTCGAACTTGTGATAGGGCGCGAGCGAGGAGCCGCCCTTGGCCATGCGCGAGAAGTCGCCGTAATCCTGGGCGGTGAACACGCCGGCCCGCACCATCTTGATGGCCTGCTGCACGGTCGGGTACATGTCCCAGACCGGGCCGGTGATCACGGTGTCCGGTCCCTGGTCTGACTGGTCGGACATGTTGGAGATCGCGTAGATCTTCTTTTCCTTGGCCGCGTCGATCACGCCGAAGCGTTCGGCATAGATGACGTCGACGCCGCCGTCGATCTGGGCGATCGCAGCTTCCTTGGCCTTGGGCGGATCGAAGAAGGAGCCGATGAAGGTGATCTTCTTCTTCACCTGCGGATTGGCTTCCTTGGCGCCGGCGAAGAAGGCGTTCACCAGCCGGTTGACCTCGGGAATGCCCATGGCGGCTACGGCGCCGACGGTGTTGGACTTGGTCATCTTGCCGGCGATCAGGCCCGACAGATAGGCCGGTTCATGGATCCAGTTGTCGAACACACCGAAATTGGGCTCGGCCGGGCCGGCGCCGGAACCGAACAGGAAGGCGGTCTTGGGGAACTGCTTGGCGGTGCGGCGGGATTCGCGCTCGGCGGCGAAGGCATCGCCCATCACCAGCTCATAGCCGCCCTGGGCATATTCGCGCATGACGCGGCCGAAATCGGCCGCCTGGACCTTTTCGGAGAACTTGTAGTCGATGTCGAGCTCTTTGGCCGCCTTGGTGAGGGCGAGGTGGATCTGCTTGTCCCAGGGCTCCTCGATCGGCGTGGCGAAGATCGCGGCGACCTTGAGCTTCTTGTCGGAGGCGGCGAGAGCCGGCAGCGGCAGGCCGGCGGCGACCAGGCCGGCGGCGCCGAGCCCGATGAAATGGCGGCGCGACAGGCCTGATTCCCCCTGAAGCGGGCTGCGATCTCTACGCGACATGTCATTCCCCTCTCTTGTCGGATGAAGATTAAAACGGTTCGAAATACGGGATGGAACGTCTGGTTTGCCAAGCACTTGACGGCTCTTGCCAGAGCAATGTGCCCTTTGGCGTGACGCCTGTCCAGATGGTCAAATCTGAATTGGGGGGCTGGTCTTCAGACCAGCCTTGACCCTTTCGGCCAGTGTCGTGCTTTCGGGCCGGTCTGAAGACCAGCCCCCATTCACCCCGCGGCCTTGGGTGCATAGCTCGCCGGATCGAGGCTGGCGGGACGGCCCGGCAGGTCGAGCGTACTGCGCCGGGCCGGGGTCTGCGCAATCACCTTGCCGCGGCGCACGACGGCGAGGCGGGTCGGGCGCATGCGCACTGCTTCGATCGTATCGGCGGCCTGCAGTATGACGAAATCGGCATGGCAGCCCTTGGCAAGGCCATAGTCCTCCAGCCCCATCACCGCGGCGGGCACCGACGTCACCGCCTCGAAGGCCCAGCGTATCGCCTCGCGGCTGGTCATCGGCGCAGCATGCACGGCCATATGGGCGACATCCAGCATGTCAGCGCCGCCGAGTCCGTACCAGGGATCCATCACGCAATCCTGGCCGAGCGCCACGGGGATGCCGAGCGCGCGCATCTCGGGAATACGCATCAGGCCGCGACGCTTGGGATAGGTGTCGTGGCGGCCCTGCAGGGTGATGTTGATCAGCGGGTTGGCGATCGCGAAGATGCCCGCCTCCAGGATCAGCGGCAGCAGCTTGGAGACGTAGTAGGAATCCATCGAGTGCATGGAGGTGAGATGCGAGCCGGCAGCTCGCCGGCCCAGGCCGAGGCGATGAGCCTCCGCCGCCAGCGTCTCGATATGACGCGAATGCGGATCGTCGCTCTCGTCGCAATGCAAATCGATCATCAGGCCGCGCTTGGCGGCGATGGCGCACAGGGCCTTCACCGAGGCGGTGCCGTCCTCCATCGTGCGCTCGAAATGAGGAATGCCGCCGACCACGTCGACGCCCATGTCGAGCGCCCGCTCCAGGTTCCTGGCGGCGGTGGGCGAGCGGTAATAGCCGTCCTGCGGGAAGGCGACCAGCTGCAGGTCGAGATAGGGTTTGACCCTGGCCTTGACCTCGAGCAGGGCTTCCACCGCGAGCAGGCGGTCATCGCAGATGTCGACATGGCTGCGCACGGCGAGCAGGCCCTGGCTGACGGCGAGGTCGCAGTAACGCAGCGCCCGTTCGATCACCGCCTCATGGGTCAGCATGGGCTTGAGCTCGCCCCAGAGCGCAATGCCCTCCAACAGCGTGCCCGACTGATTGAGCCTGGGAAGGCCGAGCGACAGCGTGGCGTCCATGTGGAAGTGGCAGTCGACGAAAGGCGGCGCCACCAGATGGCCGCCGGCGTCGATGCGCTGGGCCGCCTCGGCCGTGATGCCCGGCTCAATGGCGGTGATGCGCCCGCCCGAAACCGCGATGTCCTGGCCGGTGCGTCCGTCGGGCAGGGTAGCGTTGGTGACGATGAGGTCGAGCGACATCGAGGCGGTCCCGTTAAAAGTCATTCAGGAAGGAAGGGCAATTGTCATCATGGGCGGTTTGACGGATTCGGCCAATGAGTCAATCGGTCTTGCCCTCATCCCGCCGGCCTGAACGGTTTGGCCAGCGAGGCCGGGAAATGCAGGGCCAGCATCTGGCGATTGCGCGAGATCAAGACCAGCACCACGATGGTGGCGAGATAGGGCAGGGCCGACAATAGCTCGGAGGGTACCGCTATGCCGAGCGCCTGGCCCTGCAATTGCAGGATGGTCATGCCGCCGAACAGCCAGGCGCCGAGCAGCACGCGCAGCGGCCGCCAGGTGGCGAAGACCACCAAAGCCAGCGAGATCCAGCCCTTGCCTGATGTCATGTTCTCGACCCAGAGCGGCGTGTAGGCGACGGAGAGATAGGCACCGGCAAGGCCCGCCATCAAGCCGCCGAACAGCACGGCCATGTAGCGGATGCGCACGACCGGATAGCCGATGGCATGCGAGGTCTCCGGCGACTCGCCCATGGTGCGCAGGACCAGGCCGGCCTTGGTGCGATAGAGGAACCAGCTGATCGCCCCGAACAGCACGAAGGCGAGATAGACCATCGCGTCGAAGCGAAAGAACATCGGCCCGGCCACCGGAAGCTGCGAGAGCACGGGGATGTCGAGCGGCTTCAGGGCCTCGATCGGGGCGCTGCCGAAATTGCGGCCGACAAAGGCGGAGACGCCGGAACCGAAAATGGCGAGCGCCAGGCCGGCGGCATATTGGTTGGTGAGGAAGGTGAGGGCGAGCACGCCGAACAGCAGCGAGGCCGCGGCGCCGGCCAGCGCGCCGATCAGGATGGCGACGGGCATGGGCATACCAGCCATCACCGCCCAGAAGGCGAAGGCGGCGCCCATCAGCATCATGCCCTCGATGCCCAGGTTGAGGACGCCGGATTTCTCCACCACCAATTCGCCGAGCGCGGCATAGATCAGCGGCGTGGCGGCGATGATGGTGCCAGTGAAGATCGCGATGAACAGATCCATCAGGCATGCTCCCGCACGGGGCTGAACCGGTAGAAAATGAAGAAATCCGCAGCGAGCAGGAAGAACAGCAGGATGCCCTGGAAGATCCGGGTGAGCGAGGAGGACAGGCCGATGGTAAGCTGCACGCTTTCGCCGCCGAGGAAGAGAAGCGACATCAACAATCCGCCGAGCACGATGCCGAAGGCGTTGAGCCGGCCGATGAAGGCGACGATGATCGCGGCAAAGCCATAGCCGGGCGAGATCTGCGGGGACAATTGCCCAAGCGGCCCCGAAAGTTCAGCCATGCCGGAAATGCCCGCGGCCGCGCCGCCGGCGAGCAGGCCGGTCCATACCGCCGCGGATTCGCGGAAGCCGGCATAGCGGGCGGCAAGCGGAGCCGCGCCGCTCACCGACATCTTGTAGCCGAGAAAGCTGCGATCGGTGAACAGCCACATCGCGATCACGCCGATCACGGTGAGGATTACAGAGGTGTTGAGGCGATAGGCATCGTCGAAGACCGGAAACATCGCGGCGGGAGGCAGCAGCGCCGTCTGCGGGTAGTTGAAGCCGGCGGGATCGCGCCAGGGACCATGCACCAGCCAGGACAGCAGCAGGCCGGCGATATAGGTGAGCATCAAGGTGACCAGGATCTCGTTGGTATTCATCCGCGCTCTGAGGAAGGCGGGAATCGCCGCCCAGGCCATGCCCGCCAGTGCGCCCGCCAGGATCATCAGCGGTAGCAGCAGCCGGCTTTCCGGATCGGGATAGAACAGGCCGACGCCGCAGGCGGCGATCGCCCCGATGATCAATTGGCCTTCCGCGCCGATGTTCCAGACATTGGCGCGGAAGCCGACGGCGAGTCCGCAGGCGATCAGGATCAGGGGCGAGGCCTTCAAGAGCCATTCCGAGACGCCGTTCATCGAGTTCAACGGCGCGATGAAGAAGGCGTGCAGGGTCTGGAGCGGATCCTGGCCCAAAGCTGCGAACAGGATCGAGCCGACCAGCAAAGTGAGCAAGGCCGCGACCAGGGGCGCGGCGAGGCGCATGGCGGTGGATGGTTCGGGTCTTTGTTCGATCTTAAAGCGCAACGGAACTGCTCCCACCATTCTGGCTCTGGCCGCCGATGCGGGTCATGAGCAGGCCGACCTCCTCACGATTGGTTTGGCTCCGGACGAGGGGCGGCGAGACCCGCCCCTGGCAGATCACCAGCAGCCGGTCGCAGATCTCGAAGAGTTCGTCGAGTTCCTCGGAAATCACCAGCACGGCGGCACCGGCGCGGCTGAGATCGATCAAAGTCTGGTGGATGAAGGCGGCCGCGCCGACATCGACCCCCCAGGTCGGCTGGGAAACCAGGAACAGCTTCGGGGCCAGCGCGATTTCCCGCCCGACGATGAATTTCTGCAAATTGCCGCCCGACAGGCTTCTTGCGCTGGCTCGCGGGCCGCTCGCCTTGACCTTGAATGTCTCGATGACGCTGCCGGCAAAGCCCATCGCCCGCTTGCGGTCGACAAGGCCATGGCGCACCAGCTCCTTGCCATGGGCCGTCAGCACGGCGTTCTCCCATAGGGCGTGCGGCGGCACGGCACCACGGCCGAGCCTTTCCTCCGGCACGAAGGCGAAACCGCGCCGGCGCCTGGCGGCGGCATCGAGCCGGCCGACCGGCTGCCCGCCGAAATGGATGGCCTCGTGATCGGCGACAGGCCGCTCGCCGCTGAGGGCGGCAATCAGCTCGGCCTGGCCATTGCCCGAGACGCCGGCGAGGCCGACGATCTCGCCGCCATGCACCTCGAAGCCGATATCGTGCAGAGCGACGCTTCCCTTGCCGGATGGCACCGACAGGTCGCGCACCCTGAGGATCGGTTCGCCGCTGCGCGTCGAGGGCGTGACTTTCATCTCGGGCAGGGCCGAGCCGACCATCAGCCGAGCCAGCTCCACCGAGGTGCTCTGCTTGGGCTTGGCGGTACCGGTCACCCGGCCGTTGCGCAGTACGGTGGCGGAGTCGCAAAGCGCCTGCACCTCGTCGAGCTTGTGACTGATATAGAGGATGCTGCAGCCCTCCGCAGCAAGCTGGCGCAGCGTCTCGAACAGTTTCACCACCGCCTGCGGCGTGAGCACCGATGTCGGCTCGTCCAGGATCAGGAGCTTGGGCGTGCGCAGGAGGCAGCGCACGATTTCGACACGCTGGCGTTCGCCGACCGAGAGGTCGTGCACCCGGCGCCAGGGATCGATCGGCATGCCGTAGCGCTGCGACAGCGCCGTGATCTGCCTGGCCAGCTCGTCCAGCCGGAAAGGGCCGGGAGCGCTGAGGGCTATGTTCTCGACGACGGTGACGGACTCGAACAGGGCGAAATGCTGGTAGACCATCTCGATGCCGAGGGCGCGCGAGCTTGCCGGGTCATGCGCCTCGATCAGCCTGCCGTCGCAACGGATCTCGCCTGAATCGGCCTGGGTCGCGCCATAAATGATCTTCATCAGCGTCGATTTGCCGGCACCGTTCTCGCCCAGCACCGCATGGATTTCGCCGGGCAGGATCGAGAGGCAGATTCCGTCATTGGCGACGACGCCGGGATAGCTCTTGGTGATGTCGCGCAGTTCGAGACGCGGGGTCATGGCCGGTCCTGCATTGGGAATGGAAACTGTGGGGATGCGGGAAGGAACAGAAGCTGGATCTACCTGCGCTCCCCCAGAGAGGCGCGACTAGCCTTCTCCACGAAGTGGGGAAGGTGCCCAAACGAAGTTTGGGCGGATGGGGTGTAGCGGGCAGTGCACCGGACATAACGAGATGGCATCACGGTCGAGCAGCCCAGGAACGGTTGTCACACTGCCCGCCACACCCCTCCCGACCCGACTTTGTCGGGCCACCCTCTCCAGCTGCGCTGGAGAGGGCAAATCGCGCCCTTATCGGCCCGGCCGAGCGGGGTGCATTCTGTCTCGGAGGGATCGGATTCTCTCCTCACCCGAGCTTGCCGATCATGCCCTTGACGAACCAGTTCATGCCGCGGATCTCGGCATCCGTGGCCACCGCGCCGGCTGCGACCTTGACGGTGCCGGCCTGGTCCTTGAGTTCGCCCGCATAGGGGTGGACCTTGCCCGAGCCAATATCGGCCTCCAACTGCTTGAGCTTGGCGACCACGTCGGCGGGGATGGCCTCGTTGTAGGGCGCCATCTTGACCACGCCGCCGGCCAGGCCGTCCCAGCGGGCCTCGGGCTTCCAATTGCCCTCGGCGACGCCCTTGGCCGCGCGGACATAATCGCTCGACCAGTCCATCGTGAAGGCGGTAAGCTGCTTGCCGGAGCCGAATTTCGCCATGTCGCTGGCATAGCCGATCGACCAGGCGCCGCCTTCGCCTGCGACCTGCACGCCGGTTGCCGTATCGGTCATCGAACAGATCACGTCGCAGCCCTGCGACAGCAGGGTCTTGGCCGCCTCCTTCTCCTTGCCGGGGTCGAACCAGGAATTGAGGAAGATCGCGTTGCAGGTGATCTCGGGCTTCACGCTCTGGGCGCCGAGCAGCAGGGCATTGGCGGGGCCGACGATGTCGGGGATCGGGAAGCCGCCGATGAAGCCGATCTTGCCGGATTTGCTCATATGGGCGCCGGCGGCGCCGGCGACGAAGGTGCCCTCGTAATATTTGGCTTCGAAGGTGCCGAGATTGGCCAGGTGCACGATACCGGAGCAATGCTCGAAGGCGATCTTGGGGAAGCGTGGCGCCACCTTCTGCAGCGGCGTGCCATGCGAGAAGCTGGTGCCGAAGATCAGCTTGTTGCCGGACGAAGCAAGCTCGCGGAAGACGCGTTCGGCATCCTGCGGCATGAAGATGTTGTCGATGACGGTGATCGCGACCTTGTCGCCGAGTTCCTTCTTGATCGCTTCGACGCCGAGGCTGTGCTGCTTGGTCCAGCCGATATCGGCGATGGGCGAGACGTAGACGACGCCGATCTTGAGCGGCTCATCCGCATAAGCGCGGCTTGCAAAGCTCCCGGTTCCCAGGGCAGTGCCGGCCATGCCGGAATATTGCAGGAATTTGCGCCTCGTCAGGTCGATCATGATGGCAGTCCTCTGTTGGCTCGGTGATTGCCCGGCTTGTCGCCGAGTCTGTATGGAAGTGTCTATTTCGAAGTGTGGCTGTGGCGATGTTTTGCCGCCTCACCATTGCTTTTCTGGGCAGTTTCGCGCCGGGTTCGCAAAGCTTCGCCGGCTTTCGGTTCCAGATAGGGCTCGAGGGCTTCACGGGGCGATAGCTCCGGGAAGACCTGCCGGTCCATGATATAACCGCGCACCACGCTGCGGTGATGGGTATCGATCAGCTCCATCGCCTGTTTGAGGCGGCCCTTTTCGAGCAGGTCGATCACCCGCGAATGGTCGTCGATCAGGTTGCAATAATCGAAATCGGCGGTGACCAGCGAGCGCAGCAGCGTGGTCCGGCGAACGAGTTGGGCATGAATGTCCTGCATCACCTTGTTGCGGCTGAGGCGGACGAAGATCGTGTGGAATTCCTGGCCGAGAACGTCCGCCAGGGCATCGTTGCCGGCAGCGATGGCCTGGCGTTGGCGTTCGACATGTTGGCGCAATTCGGCCCAGCCAGCCGGGCCTAACCGGTCGCTGAGCTGGGCTGCCACGCCCTGTTCGACCAGGGTCAGCGCGTCATAGATTTCGAGCGCTTCCTGCATGCCGGGACGGGCGACGAAGGCGCCGCGATTGCGCTCAATCTGGGCGAGGCCGTCATCGGCGAGCCGGATCAGGGCCTGGCGCACCACGATGCGGCTGACGTCGAAGATCTCGGCGAGCTCCCGTTCGCCGAGCTTGCAGCCGGGCACCAGCCGGTGCTCGATGATGGCTCGGGTCAGGATGTCGGCGATCGCCTGCGAGCGGCTGCTCATGCCCATTATCTCCCGCACCGGCAGCACGGCGTGTCCAAACTGCCTGCACCATATCGGTATTCAATCCTCTCGCCCTGTCAATCAAGAATCCTTCTTTGTCGTGCAATTTTTAATTGATTGATATCCAATCCTGTGGTTCCAATGCCCGTAACGGAGCTAGGTTCATGGGGAAGAGCTAGCCGAGGGGAGGGTGCGATGAGTCAGGCAACCCTTTGTAGCGACCGAGTCCTTGTGAACGACTGGCATGTGATTGCCGACCTCGCCAACCTGGCGCCCGACAGATCCTTCCAGACCCGCCTGCTGGGCGTGGCGCTGGATATCCGCTCCGACGACGGTGCCGTTTGGCGGGTTGTCCGAGAGGACGATAGCGCCCCGGTTACGGTGGCCTGCCGCTACGGTTTTCTGTGGGCCTGTCTCGGCGTGCCGGAACGCGACATCCCGTTCGTGCCGGAAGCCGGGGAGGGAGATCGCTATCTGGTGACCGGCGGCTCCATCGCCGTCCGTGCCTCCGGACTGCGGGCTGTCGAGAACTTCCTCGATCTGGGCCATCTGCCCTTCGTGCATGCGGGTACCCTGGGTGAAGAGCCGCATACCGAAGTGGCGCCCTACAATGTGCGCGTTACCGAGGCTGACGAAATCCTGGCGACCGAATGCAGGTTCTTCCAGCCCTTCGCCTCGCCGTCCGCGCAGGGCGGCTTTATGGTCGACTATGTCTACAAGGTGCTGCGGCCCTATACGGTGGCGCTCTACAAGAGCAATTCCGTGCACAAGCATCGCTCGGACGTGATCGTGCTGTTCGTCCAGCCGGTGGACGAGGAGAATTGCGTCGCCCATCCCCTGCTCTGCTATGTGAAGGACGGCACCGGCGAGGCCGCCATCCGCGGCTTCATGCAGTTGATCTTCGCCCAGGACAAGCCGATCCTGGAGAACCAGCTGCCCAAGCGCCTGCCGCTCGATCCGCGCGCCGAGACGCCGATCCGGGCCGACGCCGTCTCCGTCCATTACCGGCGCTGGCTCAGGGACCGTGCGGTCTCCTACGGTGCCATTCCGGCGCGGCTTTGAAGCCTTGCGCCCACCTGATTCAAGAGGAAGATCAATGACGCAGACACGATGCAAGGATCCGGTGACCCTCAATCTTTGGCACCCGCTTGCGGCAATTGTCGAAATACCCGCCGGCAGGGTGGCGGAGACCGTGCTGCTGGAAGAGAGGCTCTGCTATGCCGTCGACGAACAGGGTAACGCCGCGGCCTGGCGGGCCCGGCCCGGACTTCGTCACGGTGACAGTGTCGACATCGCGAGCCTGGAGGACACCCTTCCGGTCAAAACAGCCTATGGCTATGTCTGGACCTCGCTCGGCACGCCGCCCGCGGAGCTTTTTCCCATCCCGGAATTCGCCGAGCCCGATCGCCGCCGCCTCAATGCCGCCAGCATCGGCGTCAATGTCTCGGCACCGCGCGCCATCGAAAATTTCCTCGATATGGGCCACTTCCCCTATGTCCACACCGACATTCTCGGCGCCGAGCCGCATACCGAAGTGAAGGAATATGACGTCGAGATCTCGGTCGAGCGCGATGAGATCCTGGCGACGCGCTGCCGCTTCTTCCAGCCTATGGCCTCGACCGTCTCGACCGGCGGGGCCGATGTCGACTATGTCTACCGCGTGCCCCATCCCTTCTGCTCGGTGCTCTACAAATCGAGCCCGGCCGACGAGAACCGGCGTGACGTCATCGCCGTCTTCCTGCAGCCGGTCGACCAGGAGCATGTCCGCGCCCATATGATGCTGTGCGTCCTCGACGAGGAGAACGAGGACAAGGTGATCAAGCGCTTCCAGCAGACCATCTTCGGGCAGGACAAGCCGATCCTCGAAAACCAGTTCCCCAAGCGCCTGCCGCTCGATCCCAGGGCCGAAACGCCGATCCGCGCCGACAAGTCGGCGATCGCCTATCGCCGCTGGCTCAGCCAGAAGGGCGTGACCTATGGCGTCATTCCCGCCGCGACCTGACGACAAGAGCAAAGCGCGTTCAGGCGTGAACGCTTGTTTGCTCTCGCTTTTTGTTTCGACGCGTCTTTGCGGTTCGACGTGACGACGTCTCATCGCAAAACGCTTTGCCGCATTCCGGAGACCACCATGCTCGAGACCGCCAAGACCCGCTGGCATCCCATTGCCGCGTCGCATGACCTGCCGTTCCGCCATGTCTTCCACGGCCAGTTGCTCGGCCGCGAATTCGCCGTCTGGCGCGCCGATGACGGCTACATCAACATCTGGGAGAACCGCTGCCTGCATCGCGGCGTGCGCCTGTCGATCGGCATCAATGACGGGCGCGAGCTCAAATGCCAGTATCACGGCTGGCGCTATTCCAACCGCACCGCAGGCTGCACCTATATCCCGGCCCATCCGGCCGACGCCCCGGCACGCACCATCACCAACCGCACCTTTTCCTCAGTGGAACGCTACGGCCTGATCTGGTCGGCCGAGGAACCGCTCGGTGAGGTGCCGGAGATTGCAGGTCTTTCGGAAGGCAACCTCCTCGCCCTGCGCGGCATCCCGGTGAATGCCCCGCCAGAATTCGTGGCGGAAGGGCTGAAGGCCTATCGCTTCCAGCCGAGCGATGCCTTGGCCGGCACATCGGCCGAGACGGTAGCTGAGGCCGCCGATGGGTTGAGCGTGGCCTTGCGCGCCAAGGAGGGCGAGCATTTGACCCTGGCGGTCTTCTTCGTGCAGCCGGTCGATTCCAACCGCTCCGTCATCCGGGGCGTGCTCGATGCCGTATCGGAAGGGCCCGCCCGGCTGGCGGTGCTGCGCCATCACAACGAGCTTCTCTCCAAACTGCGCGACAGGCTGGAGCGCGAGGCGGCCGCCCGGCCGGCGCCGGCGCCTTTGGAAGCGGTAATCGAGCGTGTCTCCCCCGAGCTTGCCGAGATGCCCGAACTCGCCGCCCATGGGCGCAAGGCCACCATTCGCGTCGAGGTGGCACGGAAATGGCAGGCGGCCGATGGCATTGCCGGTTTCGAGTTGCGTCCGGTGAAGGGCCTGCTACCGACCTTCCAGCCTGGCGCCCATATCGACGTGCACCTGCCCAACGGCCTGATCCGCCAATATTCCATCACCAACGGCCCCGGCGAGGCCGACCGCTATGTCATCGGCGTCAAGCTGGAGCGCGAGTCCAAGGGCGGCTCGGCCTGCCTGCATGACAGCGTGCGGGAAGGGGACGTGCTGGCGATTTCCGATCCGCGCAACAATTTCCCCCTGCGCCGGGATGCCTTGAAGACCCTCTTCATCGCCGGCGGCATCGGCGTGACCCCGATGCTGGCCATGGCCCAGGCGCTGCATCACCAGGGGCTGGCGCATGAGTTCCATTATTTCGCACAGAACGAGGCACAGCTTGCCTTCCGCGATCGGCTGGAGCTGTTGAAGGCAACGCTGGTGCCGCATCTCGGGCTCGGCCCGGAAGCGACGGCGGCCAAGCTGCGCGAAATCCTCGGGGCCTATGATGGCGACACGCATCTCTATCTCTGCGGCCCGGGACCGATGCTGGAGGCGGCCCGCGCCATCGCCGCAGAGCTCGGCTGGCCGGAAGAGGCGGTGCATTTCGAGTATTTCAAGAACACCAAGGAGATCGACGATAGTTCCAGCTTCGAGATCGCTTTGGCGCGCTCGAACATGACGCTGACAGTGCCGGCCGGGCGCACCATTCTCGAAGTCATGCGCGAGGCCGGTATCGATATGCCATCCTCCTGCGAGCAGGGAGCCTGCGGCACCTGCCTATGCTCGGTGATCGAGGGGGAACCCGATCACCAGGACGTCTATCTCACCGAGGCCGAGAAGAAGTCGGGCACCAAGATCATGACCTGCGTCTCGCGTGCCAAGTCGGCCCGCCTCATTCTCGATCTGTAGGACTAAAGCCGTGATCAAACTCTACGACTACGAACTCTCGGGCAATTGCTACAAGCTGCGCCTGCTGATGGGCATCCTGGGTATCCCCTATGAAACCGTGCCGGTCGATTTCTATCCCGGCCGCGAGCACAAGTCGGACTGGTTCCTCAGGATCAATCCGCTCGGCCAATTGCCGGTGATCGACGATGACGGGCTGGTGCTGCGCGACGCCCAGGCCATCCTGGTCTATCTCGCTACCCAATATGATGCTGGGGGCAGCTGGTATCCGCGCGATAATCCGGCCTTGCTCGGCGAGATCAGCCAGTGGCTGGCCTTCGCCGACGGCATCACCGCCACGGCTTCGGCGGCGCGGCTGCATGATGGCCTGTTCTACGAGCTCGACGTCGAGGCGGCGCGGGCCGGCGCCCACCGCCTGTTCCGCATCCTTGACGAGCATTTGTGGTTCGGCGAGCAGGAAAAGCGCGACTGGCTGTGCAGCGCGCCCCAGCCGACCATCGCCGACATTACCTGCTTTCCCTATGTGATGCTGTCGGAGGAGGGCGGCATTCCCCGCCAGGACTATCCGGCGATCCGCCGCTGGGCCGATCGGGTCAAGCGCATCAAGGGCTTTTCGGTGATGTCCGGCGTCTTTCCCGCCGGCCCGGCGAAAGCGGCGTGACCGGCACGTCGCTTTCGGTTTGCGTCACCCCTCCACCAGCACCGAGGTCTTGGCGAATCGGGTCACGTCGATCAGGCCCTTGTCGGAGATGCGCAGCTCCGGGATGACCACCAGCGCCAGCAGCGAGTGCTGCATATAGGCGTTGTTGAGCGTGCAGCCGCAGGCGCGCATCGCCTCGACCAGCCGGCCCGCCTTGCCGGCCACGATCTCGGCCCGCTCGTCCGACATCAGCCCGGCCACGGGCAGTTCGACCAAAGCGAGTTCGCGGCCCTCGCTGATCATCACGATGCCGCCGCCGACCTCTCCGAGCCGGTTGGCAGCCAGCGCCATATCGCTTTTGTTGGTGCCCACCACGATCATGTGATGGCTGTCATGCGCCACGGTGGAGGCCATGGCGCAGTCCCTGGTGTAGCCGAAGCCGGACACGAAGGCGTTGACCACCTCACCGGTGGCGCGGTGGCGCTCGACCAGGGCGATCTGGCAGACATCATTGGCCCTGTCCATGCCGACGATGCCGTCCTCGACCGGCAGCGTCCTTTCCAGCGCCTTGGTGGGCGCCTGGTTCTCGACCACGCCGATCACCCGGGCCGTGACCTCGGAGGTGCCGGGCGCGGCGATGTCGAAATCCCCGGCCTCCAGGCGCTTGCCGAGCCGAACCGTATTGCAGGCACTGTCCGGATAGGCGTAGCGCGGGATCTCCGCCGTCAGCGCCCCATGCTCGGCCAGCAGCTCTCCGCGGGCGAACACCATCTCGATGGGAAGGGCCGCAAGGTCGGAGCTGATGATGAGATCGGCGCGGCGACCCGGCGCGATCGAACCGAGCTCGCGTTCGAGGCCGAAATGCTGCGCGGTGTTGAGCGTCGCCATCTGGATGGCGGTGACGGGCTTCAGGCCCTGGGCGATGGCATGGCGCACCACCCGGTTCATATGGCCGTCATTGACGAGCGTGCCGGAATGGCTGTCGTCGGTGCACAGGATGAAGTTGCGCGGATCGAGGCCGCGCTCGGTGATCGCCTTGACCTGCGCGGCGACGTCGTACCAGGCCGAGCCGAGGCGCAGCATGGCGCGCATGCCCTGGCGCACCCGGGCGATGGCGTCGTCCACGGTGGTGCCCTCGTGATCGTCGGCCGGGCCGCCAGCCGCATAGGCATGGAAGGCGCGGCCGAGATCGGTGGAGGCATAGTGGCCGCCCACGGTGAGGCGGGCCGCCTGGGTCGCTGCGATCTCCGCCAGCATCTTGGCATCGTTCGAGGCGACGCCAGGGAAATTCATCATCTCGCCGAGGCCGATGATATTGGGCCAGGACAGGGCCTGCTTGACGTCATCGGCGCTGAGTTCGGCACCGGCGCGCTCCAGCCCGGGCGCGCTCGGCACGCAGCTCGGCACTTGCACCAGGATGTTGATCGGCAGGCTTTGCGCCTCGTCGTTCATCAGTTTGACGCCGGGCAGGCCCAGCACATTGGCGATCTCGTGTGGATCGATGAACATGGTGGTGGTGCCGTGCGGGATGACGGCGCGCGCGAACTCGGTCACCGTGACCAGGCCGCTCTCGACATGCATGTGCCCGTCGCACAGGCCTGGTACGAGATAGCGGCCGGCGGCGTCGACGACCCTGGTCTCAGGCCCGATGGCGTGGCCGGCATCCGGCCCGACATAGGCAAAGCGCCCGGCCGAAATAGCGACATCGGTTTCCGGTACGATCTCGCCGGAATAGACGTTCACCCAGCGCCCGTTGCGGATGACCAGATCGGCCGGCGTGCGGCCCATGGCGACGTCGACCAGCCGGGGCGCGATTTCAGACCAGGGCTTCAGCATGTCCTGCTGTCCTTTCAGTTCGAAGAAGAGACGGGCGGGCATCGAGGCACCCGCCCGCGCGGATCGTCAGGCCTGCACCTGCAAGACCAGCATGGCCGCGAGCACCGCCACGAACCACATCACCGGCCTCACTTCGCCCGGCTTGCCGGCGAGAAGCTTGAGCAGGACATAGGCGATGACCGCGAGCGACAGGCCGAGCGTGATCGAGAAGGTGAGGGGGATCAGCACGATGGCGAGGAAGGCCGGGATGGCGTCCTCCATGCTCGACCATTGGATGCGGCCCATCGGTTCGGACATGAACAGGCCGGTGAGGATCAGCACCGGCGCCGTGGCGATCGCCGGCACCAGCGACAGCAGCGGCGACAGGAACAGGAAGGGCAGGAAGAGCAGGCCCGAGACCAGCGCGACCAGGCCCGTACGGCCGCCCTGGGCGATGCCGGCGCCCGATTCCAGATAGACCGTGGCCGGGCTGGTGCCGAGCGGCGCCGAGATCAGGGCGGCGACCGCGTCGACATGCATCGACTGCTTGACGTTGCGCGGCATGCCGTTCTCGTCCTTGAGGTCGGCGGCTTCGGCCAGGCCGAGGAAGGTCGACAGCGCCTCGACGAAATTCGTGAACAGGAACACGAAGATGAAGGGCGCATAGGCAAATTGCAGGGCACCGAGAAGATCGATCTTGCCGACGAAGCTGAAATCGGGGGCGGCGGTCAGCCCGCTCCAGTTGACCAGCGTGTGCAGGTCCGGCGTGCCGGCATTGAAGGCGGCGCCATCGCCCCACCAGCGCCCGATCGGGATGGCGAGAAGGGTGGTGATGATCATGCCGAGCATCATGGCGCCGGGCAGGCGGCGCACCACCAGCGCCACCGTGACGATGAAACCGGCGATGAAGGTGAGCGTCACCGGCGAGAAATGGGTGAGCCCGACGATGGTGTCGGCATTCGAGACGATGAACTTGGCGTTGACCAGGCCGATCAGGGCGATGAACAGGCCGATGCCGCAGGCGATGCCATAGCGCAAGTCGGCCGGTATCGCCTCGATCACCGCCGTGCGCAGGTCGAGGATCGCCATGATGGTGAAGAGCACGCCAGCCCACAACACGCAGCCGAGCGCGATCTCCAGCGGCACCTTGGCGCCGAGCACCATCGTATAGGTAAAGAGCGCGTTGATGCCCATGCCGGGCGCCACCAGGATCGGGCTGCGGGCATAGAGGCCCATGGCGCAGCTGCCGATGAAGCTGACCAGCACGGTGGCGGTGACGCCGGCCGAGAACGGAATGCCGGCCGGCAGCAGGATCGCGGGATTGACGACGATGACGTAGGAAGCCGCCAGGAAGGTCGTCAGCCCGGCCAGGATCTCGGTGCGAACCGTCGATCCGAAGTGCGATATCCGGAAATAGCGGTCGAGCGCGGCGGCGAGCCAGGATTGGCCCTGGCCCGCTCCCCTTGCCTCGACATCGGTTTGATAGCCCATTTCTCTTCCCCTCAGGATTATTGTCGTTATGGAGCTGGGCAGGGGCCGTCTATGCCGCTGCCCCGATGTCGTTGCCCGTCGCTTGGATCATTGGTGAGATCACCTTCAAATTCACGCAATCGACCACGCCGAGATCGGTGATCGCGTAATCGGGAATCGCCGTGATCTGCAGCACGAACATGTACATGAACGGCCAGGGCAGGTCGCAGCCCAGGCTCCGCACCGCGTCGTCGAGCCGCAATTCCTTCTCGGCCATTGCCTGAGGCTCGATATCCGCCACGATGCCGCCGATCGGCAGATGCAGGAATTCGAGCACCTTGCCGTCGCGCACCACCACCTGGCCGCCCTGGTTGGCGATGAGATGGTTGATGGCAACGGCCATGTCTTCTGGATTGGTGCCGATGCAGATGATGTTGTTGTCGTCGGGCGCGGTGGAGCTGGCCATGGCGCCGGCCTTCAGGCCGAAGCCCGAAGTGAAGGCAACGGGGCGGTTGCGCGTCTTGCCGTAGCGCTCGACCACGATGATGTACTGCACGTCCTGGCCGATATCGGCTTGCACACGCCCGTCCCTCACCGGCAGCGTCACGTCGCGCCGCGTGCGCACGAAGATCTTCTCGGGCGTGACCGCGATCGCCAGCACGTCGGCACTGTCGCCGGCGCCGGTGATGGGCACCACGATCTCCTCGGGCTTGACCGGTTCGAGCTTGATCGAGTGCAGCAGCGCCTCGCTACGCGGCGGCGGCGCGAGATCGACGGCCATCCTGCCGTCGCGTGCCGCCAGGGCGCCCTTGGCGATCACCGCTTCGATCTTGAAGTCGCGCAAATCGTTGACCAGCAGGATGTCGGCGGCCCGCCCCGGCGAGATCGAGCCGACCTTGTCGTCGATCCTCAGGGCATCGGCGCCGTTGATCGTCGCCATCTGGATCGCCGCCATCGGCGAGATGCCCATGGCGATCGCCATGCGCACCATGTTGTCGAGATGGCCGCGCGCCAGGATGTCGCTGGCGACGACGTCGTCGGTGCAGAAGCTGATGCGGCGCAGGGCCTTCACGCCCATTTCGGTGACGATGCGCAGATTGTCGGAGAGGAAATGCGAGATCGAGGATTCGCGCACCACCACATGCATGCCGGCGCGCAGCTTCTCCAGCATCTCCTCGGGCGTATAGCTCTCATGGTCGGCGCGCACGCGGGCCTGCTGATAAGCGTCGAGCCGGGCGCCGCGCGTCATCGGGCAGCAGCCGAGCAAAGGCAGGCGGCTGGCCTCGGCGATCTCGATCGCCTTGAGCACGTCGGCATCCTCTTCCTGGATGAATTCGCGCACCGTCTCCCAGATGCCGACGCATTCGGGCCAGTGATGGGTGGCGAGGTGGTCCTGCGGGCCGAAATAATGCCCGACGGTGGAGCGGGGCATGGTGTAGGGCGTCTTGCAGGGCGCGCCCCAGAACACTTTCAGCGGCGTCTGGCGCGCCTCGTCGAGGAATTCGCGGGCGGCGGCGGGGCCGCCCACCACGATGATCTGGTCGAGGCCGGTGACGATCGAGGTGGTGCCGAGCGGCACGACGGCCTTGGCGAAGCTGGTGATCGAGAGCTTGGAGCATTCGACATGCAGATGGCCGTCGATCATGCCCGGGCAGAGATATTTGCCGCTGGCATCGACGATCTCGGTCTCGGAGCCGATATGATCGGCGATGTCGCCGACGGCGATGATGCGGTCGCCGAGAATGGCGATGTCGGCCTTGTAGATCTCCTCCGACACCACATTGACCAGCCGGCCGCCGCGAACCGCCAGGCTCGCCTTGGCGCCGTGGCCCGACGCGGCGCGAATGAATTCCCGTATATCCGTCACTGAAACCTCCCTGGATTGGGGGGAGTATTCCGGCAGAGCATCGTTTACACAACTGGCCGAATTAGGCTATCCGATGAACTGATCGTCCAATTCTTTGAACGAAATTGAGGCCGGCATGGATCTTTCCATCATCGATTGCTTCGTGAAAGTCGCGGATGCCCGCTCGATCTCCGCCGCCGCCCGGCTGCACCGCCTGCCCAAATCGACGCTCAGCCATCGCATCCGCCAGCTCGAGGACGAGTTCGGCGTCGAGCTCTTCGTGCGCGAGGGCCATCACCTGCATGTCACCGATGCCGGCTCCGAATTGCTGCGCCATGCCCGCCGCATCCAGGCGAGCTGCGAGGATGCGGCGACGGCCATGGCCGAGATGCGCCACGAGGTGGCCGGCACGCTGCGGGTCGGCTCCACCGGCGAGTTCGGCACCACCATCACCTCCGAACTGCTGTTCGCCTTCCGCCAGAACTATCCGCAGGTGGTGCTCGACGTGATGTTCCTCACCTCGCGCCAGCCCTTCTCGGATGTCACCGAACTCGCCCTCGACGGCATCTTTCATTGGGGTGAGCCGTCCGAGATCGACTATGTCAGCCGCCGCCTGGCGACGGCCTCCTACGGGCTCTATGCCAGCCCCGATTATCTCGAGCGCCACGGCCTGCCTGAAACGACCGAGGATCTCGCCCGCCATCGCGGCCTGATCTTCCGCCAGCCCACCCGCCCGCAATCCTGGTACCTTGCCGACGCGCAAGGCGCGGAGACCGACATCCTGCCGCCGGTGAGCTGCATGACCAACGACTACTGGACCCTCAAATATTTCGCGGTGGCCGGCGAGGGCATTGCCTATCTGCCCGGCTTCTTCGTCGAAACCGAATGCGAGCACGGCCTGCTTGCGCCCGTGCTGCCGCACTGGCGTTCGCCGGAGACGGCGATCAACCTGATCTATTCCCGGCGCCGGCACGTCTCGCGCCGCTTCCGGGCCTTTGCCGATTTCTGCGCTGATTTCTATCGCGACCGGGAAAAGGGGCGGGTTCCTCGCTATTATGTCGAGCGCGTCGGCTGACGATGGGCCGATCAACTCTTTGAAAAGACAGGAAAATGCTGTAAGAGCCTCAGGCGCTCTGCGGCCCGATGCCCTCCTGATGGGCGTTGCGAGCGCAAAAGAGCAACGAAAGCAGCATGTTGGACAGAGACTTTTCCATCGCCCCGATGATGGATTTGACCGACTGAAGCGAAAAAGAGAAAGGCGCCAGCTAGTTAGCGGCGCCTCGGCTTCGATGTTGAACTTTTGTTGTCCCGGAATTATCGGTGAAGTTGATCAGCCTCGCGCTGCGCTGCCTTGCGTCTGGCATCGAGATAATCGGCCAAATCCTGCAGGTGAACACCCTTTGCGGACTTCTGGCTTGCCTCGATCCGGACGAGAGGGATCTTGATCTCGCCTGCGCTGACCTTCCGTAGGAACTTGTCGGGCGTCAGGTGGGAGAAGTAATCCCGGCACACTCGCTCGGCCGGGATCACGGCAAGGCCATCGTATTGGGCCAGCAGAAGAAATGCAGTGTTCATCTTAGGCGGCCTCCGCAGGATCGCAGGTAATTGCGCGACGGGCGGCGTCGCGGCGTTTCTGGTTGAGCTTGTGTGTCACCATCTCGGTATGGATGACGCAGAGGCGTCGCCGGCAGAGATGGTCGAGTTGCTTGCGCGGCGGGATCGGCCCGTGTTCCACGACGAAGTAGGCGATATGCGGCGCGACGGTTCCGCCGTCTAGGCTCATGCGGCCATAGCCGGCGCCGCGACCGCTGTCGCCGGAAGTCGGCCCCGTCCAGAGTCTGCAGGACGTGGTGAGGCCGAGCCCTGGCGGCGGCGGTGCCTCGACCGTACGGGCGAGGATCTTCTCGCGGATGCGGTCGCGGCGGGAGGTCATTTCGCCCTCCCGCCGATCGCCGGAACCGCCAAGCCCCAGCGCAGTTTGAGCGCCGGAGGTGTGCCATGGACCCCAAACCCTTCAGCAGCCCGGTGAGGTTCGAGACCGGCATCGGCCAATTCCGCATTGTGGCGACGACGCAGGAGGCGGCGCGCGTCCTGCTGATGAACTGGCCTGTCGACGAGGGCGAAGCCTACTTCGCCGCGCGTCAGGCCTGCCTGGATGCGCTTGAGGGAGAAATACCTGCTGAGATGGCTCGCGCGGCCTTTGTCGAGGCCTGCGACGAGGCCGGCATGTATGTGATGCAATGAGGTCATGGCGCCGCCTCCGGCAGCGAAGCATCGGCCGGCAGCCGCTCGAAACGGCCGTCGGTGAATTCGAGGAAGTGGCGAACCCAGATCCGTCCGTCGGCCTCTTCGCGGTAGACCTTGACGCGATCGCCCTCGATCAGGGGGCGGGCCGCCTGCACGGTGCCGTTGCCGATCTCGACACAGATCGATCCTCGCTTGAGGTGACGCCAGCGCGGCCCCTGGCCGCCATTGCGCAGGGCGACCTGCAACTCGCGGAGGAGGCGGATCGGAACGGGCAGTTTCCAGTCCGGTTCCAAGCCGGGCGCGAGCGGCAGGGTGCTGGCCATAGGCTCGCCGTTCTCGCGATCAGCGGCTTCGAGGATCTCGACCAGGGCGCGCGCGGTGACGGTGATGTCAGACATGTCAGGGCTCCTTGCCGAAATCGATGCCCACGACGCATGTCTTGCTGCCGGAGCCTTCGAGGCTGTTGAGTTCGTCGACAAGGCGGGTAATTTCGCTGCGCAGGGTGGCGGCGCGATCAGGGTTGGCGTCTGCCTTATCGGCGGCCTCGATCATGTCGGCCGCGATGTTGCGCGCTTGGGCGACGGAGAGGTAGAACTGCTCATACCGTGGCGGCCAGGCCGGCCCGGGCGCCGTGACGGTGAGCATGACGGTCGAGCCGACCGCCTGGACGATGTAGTTGCTAGCCATTGGTCTTCCTCATCGGCATGAGCACGAACTGCGCGGCGGCGCCGGCCGAGGGTTCGAACAGGAAGGGGGACATCGGATCGCTGACGCGCATCAGCACCTGGTCGCCGGGGCAATGGGCCAGGATGTCGAGCAGGTAGCGGGAATTGACGTAGATCCTCATCGGCTCGGCGCCGTCGAAGGTCGCATCCAGCTCGTCGCCGCCGTCGCCGACATCGATCGAGCGGCACGAGAGGTTCACCTTGTCCGCCTCCAGCGCCAGTTCGATCTCGCGGCTCTTCGCGGCGGAGCCGATGGCGGAGACCCGATCGACGGCGGCCGCCAGTTCGGCGCGCGCCGCCGCGAGCGTCAGGCCGTTGTCGCGAGGGATGACGCGGGCATAATCGGGAAACGTGCCGTCAACCAGCTTGGATTGCAGGACGGTATTGGCGGCCGAAAGCCGGATCATCGTCTCGGCGATTTCGAGCCTCACGTCGCCGGCCGTCTTCAGCGACGACAGGAATCTGGAGGCCTCGGCGACGAAGCCGGTGGGGACGATGATGCCCGGCATGCCGACGGCATCGGCCGGAGCCTCGACCTGATCGCGCGCCAGGCGATGCCCGTCGGTCGCCACGGCGCGCAGCACGGCGGTGCCGGCATCGTCTACGGCGTGGAGATAGATGCCGTTGAGGTAGTAGCGCGTTTCCTCGGTCGAGATCGCGAAATCGACGGTCGTCAGCAGCTGCTGAAGCGCGGCGGCCGGCATTGAGAATTCGCGGCGCCACTCCTGCGGCTGCATGGAGGGATAGTCGAGCGCCGGCAGGGTGAGCAGGGTGAAGCGGCTGCGGCCGGAGCGGACGATGACGCGGGTATCCTCGGCCGTCATGCTGACCTGCGCGCCGTCGTCGAACTTACGCACGATATCGCTGATGGCGCCGGCCGGCACCGTCAGCGCGAAGGCATCGCCATCGGCCGGCACGGTCGCCTCGATCCGCATGTCGAGATTGGTCGAGGTGATCGTGACGGATCCGATGTCGGCGACGATCAGCACGTTGCCGAGGATCGGGATGGTGTTCTTGCGGTCGATGATGCGTGAGACCGCCTGCAGGGCAGCCCAAAGGCTTCCCCGCTCCATGGTGATGGTGGCTGGCATTAGAAGCGAATTCCTGTGACGGAGATGGCGCCGGCCATGCCGGCTTCGCACCAATAGAAAGAGGCGTCTTCGGGGGCGTCTTCCCTCTGGTACATCCAGTATTGGCGGATCTCGCCGGGATCGACGGCCCAGCCGTCCCATTCCTCGTCGACCTCGCCGAGGTCTCGATGCTGCTGGAAAGTCTGCTGAAGCTCGTTGGCAACGGAGGCCGGGTCGACATGGCCGTAGACGAACAAGCCCCAGGGCTCGCCGTCTTCGGTCCGGAAAAACTCGACAAGGCGCGTCATCGATCACTCCATGCCGAGGGCTTGGAGGTAGAGTTCGAGAATGGCGTCTTCCTCGGAGCGCTCCGCGGCTGGCTTCTTGCGCAGGCTAACGATCTTGCGAAGGATGCCGGGGTCGAAACCGGTGGCCTTGGCCTCGCCATAGACTTCCTTGATGTCGTCGGCGATGGCCTTCTTGTCTTCCTCGAGGCGCTCGATGCGCTCGATGATGGATTTCAGCTGGTCGGGGGCGACGGAAACGATACCGGGCATGGTCGGTTACCTTTGGAGCTTGCGAACGGCATCGTGCAGCCCGTCGAGGGCCGGGATGGCGCGTTCGATGTGAATGAGGGCTTCGAGGGCTTCGCCGCGGTTCAGGCGGGCGGCGGCCTCTTCGAAGTGGAAATACGAGGTGATGGCCCGATCGCTCGGATCATCGCCATCACAGTCGCACTCATAGAGCCAGGATAGATCCTGGCCTGCGACGACCTGGCCGCCTTCCAAGACGGTAAAGACGATGCCGCGCTTGGTGAGTTCGTCATAGATGGGCTTCGGGTCCCTAAGCGCAGAGAAGAAGCGCTCGATTTCCTCGGGCGAGGGCGCGGGGCCTTTGAATGTCATGGCCGGTTCATCCTCGCCTTGAGGGAAGGGGCAGCGGCGAGGGCGGCCGGGAGGTGGCGCTCGATCTCGTCGCTGGTGAAGGTGGCGCGGCGCAGGGTGCTGCGCAGGCGCTCCATGTCGTCGCTGCCTTTGAGCACGACATAGAGCGCGATCTCATAGGCCGTCTGGTGCATCGGCCTGGGCTCAGGCCGCGCGGGAGCGCTCGCTGGGAAAGAGCGGGCTGGTACGGCTGATGGGGGCGGAGGTGACTTCCTCGATCACGGCGGCGCCGTGTTCCTCGACCTGCTCGGGGGTCCAGCCCTTCGACCAGAAATAGCGCTCGCTGATGCCTTCGAAATCGCCGCGCAGTTCTTCAAAGGCGCGGGCATCCTCGGCCATCCGGTCGCGGATGGCGATGCCGTCGGTCATGTGGTGGCGGGCGCGGGGCCAGATATAGCCGTCATGGGTGGCGCGCTTGGCGTCGAGGGTGCGGGAGGCAGGGCGCACGGCGGCGCCGGTAGCAACTGCAGGCATTGGGGTTCTCCATCGCATGGGAGGGCGGTATCGCCGGTTGCGATGGAGTTTAAATACCGCGATAAACTTACCGCGTCAACAAGGAATGAGATAAAAATACCTTACATGGGTTTTCGCTTAGATGCGACGTCAAGCGGTAGCTCATCCATACCCCTGGTTTCGGCAGCGCGAATGTTCCTTTGCCTGGTTGCATTGGCACGTTCCCGCTGTGCGATGCGGCGAAGCTGTCCCGATCTAACCGTCAGGTAGATTTCTCCAATCCAATGCAGGCGCACATTCTCGATCGTTCGGGCGTTCCAGCTTTCAAGATTGAAATGGCCGGGGAGTTGCCCGCGCATGAGGCGCTTGAGATACCGCCGCTCGTCGCCAGTGCGTACCGCAACCTCCTCGCCTAGAAAGTTGTCGGCGGCTCTTTGCTGCTGCGCATAGACAAGAATGACGTCGCCCTCATCGTATCGCGGGAGCATGGAATCTCCCTTGATTTCAAAGCCAATAAGGCCGGGAGGGACCGCAAACGGGAGATCGACGGTGTAGAGGCCTTCAGGAGGGACTTGCTCGAAATCTGGCAAGATTTCTGCGCCGGCGCCAATATACCCCATCATGGGAACGCCAATCGTCGTCGCTTCCTCTTGGTCGAGTTCCTCTGGGCCTTCCCCGTGTTGAAGCCATGGCACGGTGGTCTTTAGCACCGCTGCTATCTGGCCGATGGTATCGCTTCGCGGATTGGTCGACTTGTGCGTAAGGATATTGCGGATAAACGCATCGCTAAGCCCCGCCTCAAGGGAGGCGGCCCTGGCAGTTTTGCCAAGTCGGTCAAGGCGATGTCGAATGCGGTCAGCGAGCGTATCTAGCATGATGCGGTATTGTAACCGCATTTCCTGCGGATGCTCATCGGTAAGTTTACCGTTGACGGTGCGGTAAACATATCGCATATTCGCGTCCATGACGCTGATCCAATCCATACTGTGTGTTTCGGACGCCTATGCAAGCGCTCGCGGGCTGAGTGGTTCGCGAGTGGCAACGCTTGTGTTCGGAGATGGCAAGATCATCGATCGACTGCGCGCAGGCAGCGATCTCACAACCGGCCGCTATGAGCGCGCGATGTTGTGGTTCGCGGATAATTGGCCTGAGGGCGTTCCTTGGCCCGACAGCGTCTCCCGACCTTTCTCCCCGACCCCTGTCGTTGACACACAGGGCCGGGCTGCCGCCGAGGCGTCCGCCTCCGCCTCGGCGGCTCTTTCCGTTTCCGAGAGGGCCGCCTGATGCCGGCTCTCCTCGATCCTCGCCATGGCGGCATCGAACATGCGGAAGAAATTCCGTTCGATCCGCGTCTGTTTCGCCTTCGCCATGTCCGGGCGCCTCCGTTGATCTGACGCCTCAGCTTTTCTCATCAGCCACCTGTTTTCGCACCGAAAAAACACAGGAGTGTTTTTCGTGACCACTATCGCTTTGCCTGATGGCCTGATGGCCATGATCAAGGCCGCCACCCGGGCCCTCGTATTGGCCTGCGGCGGGGCGGCCACGGTGAAGAGCCTTACCGGCGCCTCCGATGGCCAGATCAGCCGCTGGCAGGGCGACGCCTATCCCGACGTGATCCCGGCCTGGGCTGTCGGCGTGCTGGAATTCAACTGCCAACAGCCGGCCTTCACGCGGATGATGGCGGGCTTGACCGGCCACCGGCTCACGCCGATCGCCGAGGAGGGCGGCGACGAGCCGGGATCACGCGACTTCGTCGGCGATCTCGTCAGCGTGGCCGGCGCCGCCAGCAAGGTCACGGCCGGCATGAGCGACGCGCTTGCCGACGGCAAGGTGACGCCCGGGGAGGCGAAGGGCGGCCTTGCCAATATCGCCACGCTGGAACGCGAGCTGACCGTCGCCAAGCGCCGCCTCTCCGTGGTGGCAGGCGGTGCGGCATGAGGGAAGGCGATCAGATCTTCCTCATCGTGCTGCCCTTCGCGCTGCCGATCGCCTTCACCCTGGCCTGCGCCGTCGTCTGGGCCGCAGAGGGCGCTGTCAATCGCGCCCTGCGCAAGCGGAGGCGGTCATGATCGCAACGCTGCTTTTCCTGCTCTGGCTCGTCGCCTGCGGTTTTCTCGTGTTCACCGCCCTGATACTGGCGCTGATCATCGCCGCGCCCCTCGCCGCCATTCTCTACGGCTGCTGGGAAGCCTGGCGGGGGCGCCAATGAACGACCTCGCAGGCTATCACCGCTTCCTCGAGGCCAAGCGCGTCCGCGATCCGGCGACCGGCATCGCCGACCCGGCCGAGCTTCCCGCCGTGATGTTCGCCTTCCAGCGGGACATCACGCGCTGGCTGCTTCGCCGCGGCCGAGCCGCGCTGTTCGCCGGCACGGGCCTCGGCAAGAGCCTGATGGAACTGGCCTGGGCCGATGCCGTGCACCGGTTCACCGGACGGGATGTGCTCCATCTCGCGCCCCTGGCCGTCACGGCCCAGATGGTGCGCGAGGGCCGGAAATTCGGGCTTGGCGGTCGCCATGTCCGCTCGCAGGCGGAGGTCACGGCCGGGACGTCGATCACCAACTACCAGAAGATCGAGCATTTCGACTTCTCGCATTTCGGCGGGGTGATCCTCGACGAAAGCTCGATCCTCAAATCGACCGACGGGCATTTCCGCAACCGGCTGATCGCGGCCTGCGCGCAGATCCCGTTCCGGCTTGCGGCGACGGCGACACCGGCTCCCAACGATTTCATGGAACTCGGCAACCATGCCGAATTCCTGGGGGTGATGTCCTACACCGACATGCTGGCGACCTTCTTCACGCATGACGGCGGCGACACCCAGAAATGGCGCCTGAAGGGCCATGCCGAGGCCGCATTCTGGCAGTGGATGGCCTCCTGGGCCGTGCTGATACGCAAGCCGTCCGACCTCGGCTATGCCGATGACGGTTATCGGCTGCCGCCCCTTGAGCAGATCCAGCACACTGTCGCAGCGGCCTGGGCTCCGTGCATGGAGATGGGGACGCTCTTCCCCATGCAGGCGAACACCCTGCAGGAGCGGCTCGCCGCCCGCCGGGCAACGGTCGCCGATCGCGTTGCCCTGGCGGCTTCGCTGACGCCGCGCGACCGGCCTTTCGTGTGGTGGTGCAACCTCAATGCCGAGAGCGCCGCCCTGACGGCGGCCATTCCCGGCGCGGTCGAAACCAAGGGTTCCGACCTCGACGAGGTGAAGGAGCGCAAGCTTCTCGACTTCAGCGAGGGCCGGATCCGGGTGCTGGTGACGAAGCCTGGCGTCGCCGGTTTCGGCATGAACTGGCAGCACTGCGCCGATACCGGCTTCGTGGGGCTGAATGACAGCTACGAGCAGATCTACCAGGCCGTGCGCCGCTTCTGGCGCTTCGGGCAGGACAAGCCCGTGACGGCGCATTTCATCGCGGCGGAGACCGAAGGGGCCGTCGTCGCCAATTTCCGCCGCAAGGAGGCCGATGCCGAGCGCATGGCCGCCGCCATGGTCCGCCACATGGCCGACCTTTCCTCCACCGAAATCAGGGGAACGACCCGTGCCGTGCCGGCCTACAATCCGGCGACGCCCGTTGCGCTCCCTTCCTGGCTGGGAGCAGCAGCATGAAACAGGCCGCATCCATTTGCGCCGTCGAGCAGGTCGTTACATCCGACTATGCGATTTACCAGGGCGACTCGTGCGAGCTGATCCGGGCGATCCCGGCCGACAGCGTGCATTTCGGCGTGCATTCGCCGCCCTTCGAGGGGCTCTACAAGTTCTCGAATTTCGACCGCGACCTTTCCAACAGCGAGGGTGCGACGTTCTGGGAGCACTATGCCTTCCTGATCCAGCAGCTCTATCGGGTGACGATGCCAGGCCGGCTGCATTCGGTGCATTGCATGCAGCTGCCGATGTCGAAGATCCGGCACGGCGCCATCGGCATGCGGGATTTCCGGGGCGAGATCATCCGGGCCTATGAGGATGCCGGCTGGATCTTCCATTCCGAGGTCTGCATCTGGAAAGATCCCGTCATCGCCCAGCAGCGCACGAAGTCGATCCGCCTGCTGCACAAGCAGGTGGTGAAGGACAGCGCGATCAGCGGGCAGGGGCTAGCCGACTACATCGTCTCCTTCCGCAAGCCCGGCGACAATCCGGAGCCGATCTCGGGCGGGTTCGAGACCTTCAGCGGCACGGATCTCGATATCTCGCGCGAGGCCTATGACCGGCATTCGGCAGAGTTGCGGGCCGATGGCGGCCAGCCCTGGCCGTTCGAGCAATGGGTATCGGTTCGGGTGTGGCAGCGCTACGCCTCGCCGGTCTGGATGGATATCGACCAGACCAACACCCTGCAGTACCGCACGGCCCGCGACGAGAAGGACGAACAGCATATCTCGCCGCTGCAGCTCGACGTGATCGAGCGCTGCATCGATCTGTGGTCGAACCCCGGCGACGTGGTGCTGACGCCGTTCCTCGGCATCGGCAGCGAAGTCTACAGCGCGGTGAAGATGGGCCGCCGCGGCATCGGTTTCGAGCTGAAGCCCAGCTATTTCCGTCAGGCCGTGAAGAACATCGCCGAGGCTGTCGTCAGGGCGCCGGCCGACATGTTCGAGAGGGTCGCGTGATGGCGGTCTCTCTCAGCAAGACGCAGCGCTATGCGCTCAAGGGCCTCGCCGATCGCACCGGCTCGGGCGCCTTCACGAAGACCGGCACCGTGCTCGCAGCCGGCGAGATCGTCGGCACCTATTACGGCGATCAGCTCGTCGAGGCGATCGGCAGCGCGACCTGGGCGCGCCTGATGACGCTCGGCATGGTCGAGCCCGCCGGGCCGAACCGGATCCGGATCACGGATCTGGGCCGGGCGCAGATCGTGAAGACGGGGAGGGCGGCCTGATGCTGGTCGATCTCCTCTCCGGCCTCGGCACGGCCGCGCCCCTGGAATTCGACGCCGACGAGCTGATCGTCGACCTGTTCGCGGGCGGCGGCGGCGCGTCGCTCGGCATCGAGATGGCGCTCGGCCGCTCGCCCGACATCGCCGTCAACCATGATGCCGATGCCATCCGCATGCATGCGGTGAACCATCCGCGCACGCTGCATCTGCAGCGCAATGTCTGGCAGGTCGACCCGCTCGACCATGTCGGGCATCGCCGCGTCGGCCTGCTCTGGGCCTCGCCCGACTGCAAGCACCATTCCAAGGCCAAGGGGGGCAAGCCGCTCAAGCGCAATATCCGGGATCTCGCCTGGGTGGTGGTGCATTGGGCCAAGCGCGCCCGGCCGCGCGTGATCATGCTCGAAAACGTCGAGGAATTCCGCGACTGGGGGCCGCTTACGGCCGAAGGCCGGCCGTGCCCGGATCGCAAGGGGCAGACCTTCGCGCGCTGGACCGGCGAGCTTCGCCGGCTCGGCTACAAGGTCGAGCATCGCGAATTGCGAGCCTGCGACTACGGCACGCCGACGACGCGGAAACGCCTGTTCCTGATCGCCAGGCGTGACGGCCGCAAGATCGTTTGGCCGCAGCCGACGCATGGCGACCCGGAAAGCCTGCCGGTGAAGGCCGGCAAGCTCCTGCCGTGGCGAACGGCGGCTGAGATCATCGACTGGTGGCGGCCGTGTCCATCGATCTTCCTGACGAAGGAGGAAGCCAGGAAGCTCGGCTGCAAGCGGCCCCTGGCCGATGACACGATGGCGCGGATCGGCAAGGGGACATGGCGCTATGCCATCAATGACGAAAATGCCTACGTCGTCGAAATGGCAGACGGGTTCGTCACCCCGATCGTCTCCTATGCCCAGCAGGGCGGCGGCAATCGCAGTGCCACCAGGCCGATGCATACCATCTGCGCCTCGACCAAAGACCAGAACGCCATGCTCGCTGTGCACCTGCAGCGCCAGTTCGGGGCTTCGGTCGGTTCCCCGGCCTCGGCGCCTGTCGGGACGATCATGGCGGGTGGTGGCGGCAAGACGGCGTTGGTTGCCGCCTTCCTCAACCAGCACAACACCGGCATGGTCGGCCACGATGTGCGGACGCCACTTTCCACGATCGTGGGGAAGGGATGCACGCAGGCGCTCACCGCTGCTCATCTGATCTCGCTCCATGGCAGCGACCGGCGCGGCCAGAGTCTGGACAAGCCGACGCCGACCATCTGTGCCGGCGGCGGGCACCTGGCCGAGGTGCGGGCCTTCCTGATCAAGTACTATCGAACGGCGATCGGGCAGCCCGTCAACATTCCCCTGCACACGGCAACGGCCGAGGATCGCTTCGGCCTCGTGATGGTTGCCGGCGAGGCCTACGAGATCGCCGATATCGGCATGCGCATGTTCTCGGGACGGGAGCTGTTCCGGGCTCAAGGTTTCCCCGACAGCTATCAGATCGAGGCCGATGCCGACGGCCGGCCCTTCACTGCAAAAATCGTTGTCCGCTGTTGCGGCAATTCCGTCTGCCCGCCCGTCGCGGCGGCGCTTGTCTCGGCCAATTGCGCCGATCTTCGCATTGTACAGGAGGCGGCGGAATAATGACTGCGCTCGCCATTGATCCATCCGAGATCAAGATCACCGATCATCGCGCCATCCGCGCTCGCTTGATGGCGGGCCGTAAGGCGGTTGTCGAGCTTCATGCGGACCGCCCGTCTGCCGTTGTGTCGAAGCTGGCTCGACCGATGTCGCTGCGCGCGCCGGAGCGGCTCCTGCTGATCGCGGGCTTGCAATCGCTCACACCGGCCGCGCTTGAGGCCGGTCCTGATGCGGTCTCGCAGTATAGGGAGGTCCCGGTACGGCAACCCGGCGCCGCGCCGGCCCGCATTCTTATCGCGGATATCCTGCGTGCGGTCGCCATGCGCTGGGGCGTGCGCCAGGCCGACATTCTCGGGAGGCGCCGTCTCACGAAGGTGGTCGAGCCGCGCGCCGTCGTCATGGCTCTGGCACATCATCTGACCATGCAATCGCTGCCAGAGATCGGCCGGAGGCTCGACGGGCGCGACCACACCACGGTTCTTCATCATGTGGGAAAGCTCGCGCCGATGATCGATGCGATCGAGGCAGCAATCGGAGACGGAGCGCCCTTGGAGTGCTGGGTCGACGCGGCCTATGAGGCCTGCCTCATGGCTAGGAAGGGTGCGGCCTGATGGGTATCGAGCATGTCACTTGGGCGCTCCGCAGGGTGCGCGGCATCGATACGGCCGCCAAGATGGTGCTGATCAGCCTGTCGAACTTCGCCGATGCGGCCGGCCTGTGCTGGCCGTCCGTCTCGACGATCTGCGCCGATACCGGCCTGTCCGAGGCCACGGTGAAGCGTCGCCTTGCCGATCTCGTCAAGCTCGGCGCCATGACGAAGCATGAGCGGGCGGGCGAGGGCAGGCGCCAGAAGTCCAACATCTATGCGCTGGATATCGCCTGGATGGGCCCGCCGGAGCCGGAGATGACCATCTCTGGCACAACGTGCTCGATCATCATCGTGGATGAGATCGGCGCTTCCGAAAGCGAGGAGGACATTGCTGATGGGGTTCACAGTGAACCCCATCAGGGGGCTCAGGCTGAGCCTGATGGGGCTCTGTGTGAACCCCATAGGGGGCTCACCGTGAGCCCCCCGTTATCACTGAACCGTCAATTTGATCCATCAGGGAAGGAAGAAGAAGAAGCGCGCGCACTCGAAACGATTTTCCAAAAGATTGTGAAGATCGCGAACCCTGGCCCGACCGAGAGCCTGCAGCGGGGTCGCCTGGCGCTTGGGGCCTTGTCTGCCGATGAGATCGAGCAGGCGGTGAAGCATGCGCCAGCCTTCTTCGCGGCGATCGATGCCGAACGGCGCAAGCGGCCGAGCATCGCGACCTACCTGACGGAGCGGCGTTGGGAGGCTGTTGCCCGGCAGGCGACGATGAAGCCGACGGAGCGGACAGGCGGGAAGTTCTTCGTCCGCAAAGAGACCGATGCCTGGCTCGCCTGGTGCCGGTTCGAAGGGAAAGACCCGGAGCGGCGCTTCTCGGTCTTCTCGGCGCTGCACAAGGCCCACGGCGCCTATTTCGACAGCCTTTTCCCGCCGAAGCAGCGCGGCAACACCGAGGATGCGGCATGAGCGGGCAGGCTGTAACCCACTGGCATGTCGTCTATGTCGCGGTCGGCGGTGGCGGCTTGGCCCCATTGCGGGATGGCGAGGATCATCAGCCCGATGCCAAGCGGCGAACGATGGTGGAGGCAGCGCTGCAGCGGCGAGGCTTCGCGACCTTCCGCCCTCAGTTCAGGCTGGAGCGCATGAAGCGTCGCCGCGTCCTGACACCCAAGGGCCGTGTTACCGAAGAGGTTAAGGTCGGCAGTTGGCGCGATCTCTTCCCGCGGTATCTCTTCGTCGGCATGAGCGGGAAGCTGTCGTGTTGGGATATCAGGCAGGTCGAGGATGTTGACGCGATCCTCTATAGCGACGGCGCACCGGCCGTGTTCCTGCCCGAGCAGATCGAGGATCTGATGATGGCCGTTGACGCTGGTCTGTTCGATCAACTGATCGGCAGGGAAACGGTGTTCAACGCCGGCCAGCATGTCCAGATCATCGGGACCTTGCCGGGGAAGATTGTGGAAAAACAGAGCGTGAAGGAGGGCGACAAGGTCACTGTGGCGATCGAGCTGTTCGGACGCGAGTATTTCGAGCGAGTGCCTCTTGACAAACTCAAGGCCGCAAGCTAGCCCTCGATACAGGACGAGCCCTCTACCGCTGTGCGTATGCCGCGTGTTATGGCCCCAGGTGACGGGATAGCCGCTTCACCCCGATGGATGTTTATGGCCCGGAGCGCAAGCTGCCGGGCTTTTTCATGTCATAGGGCATGGCTACTTCTGCCGGCTTGGTCGACCGACGATCACGTTCAATAGCAAAAGTACGATGCCGAGCCCAACGGCGCACGAAACGGTGGTTTCTATCACGTGCCGCAGGATGTGATCTTTGAGTTGGTCCCATTGCGAAACCAAGTCCCATACGTTCGTTCCGATCGTAACGATCGCTGAGTAGATCACGATATCCTTGGTGCTTGGACGTAACATTTGCGCCACCGATGCAACGAAGAGCGCCGCACAATAGCATGAGTTCGCCGAGTTTGCTCGGGCTCCAGAAGGAAGGCCATGGCCAAGCTTACAGCTCTGAAGCCCTCGCTTCGCTCGCCGCCTCCGCTGCTCTCCACGCCGCCCAAGCTCGCCGACAGGTTCTACCTGACGAAGGAGTGGCGCGACCTCGTAGCCTCGATCAAGCGGGAGCGTGGCCCATACTGCGAGGCCGTGCTGCCCAGCGGCCAGGTCTGCCGCTCCGGTAATCGGATCATCGGTGACCACATCCACGAGCGTCGCGATGGCGGCGCCGATCTCGACCGCAACAACGTGCGGCTTCTCTGCTTCGCCTGCCACCAGGCCAAGACGGCAGCCGCACGCAAGGCCAGGGCAAGAGGACAGGTCTGATACTCGTCAGCGGTTAGGGCGACCGGCTCTCAGGTCTTTAACAATTTCGGCCAAGTCGCTTTGACGTATCTTCTTGAGCTGAGCGAGCAGGTCTGAGTTTGATGGTGTGTTGGAAGCGGCAAGGTACTTGGCTTCCTGCTTGGCACAAGAGGAAATGGCTTCGGCCGCGATCTTCTCGTTGGTTCCCTTGGCATGTATTCGGGATGCCGCTGCCATCCGCGTGCAATTGTTCCACTCCATGTAGGCTGCGATCTCTTCTGGACTAGCGGATTTATGCGATAACCCGCATGCCGAGAGGGGTGAGGCGACAGCTATCACAATCCAGAAGTTCGACGTTTGCATGTTGGCTCCCCAGCCGGCCTCAATCTTCAATTCATAAAAGGCGCCTGGTCGACCGGTCAATCGGATCGATCGGGGTCGACCCCTGACGCAACGGCAGGGGGGTATCGAAAGTCTGGAAGGCCGCCAAGCCCCGTACCGCCGTCCCTCTCATTTGGAGATTTTTTTCTCGTGGCAGAGAATTTCGATCTGCTTGGCGACCCCATTCCTGACAACTGGGGCAAGCGGGGCCGCCCGCAGCATATCGCCACGCAGAAAAACCGTAGCAAAGTCATGATGTTACTGGCTATGGGCTGGAGCAATGAGCGCATTGCCCAGGCTCTCGGCATCACGGCGCCCACGCTGCGCAAGAATTATTTTCGGGAGCTGAAGGTTCGGGATGATGCCCGCGCCCGCCTCGATGGCACGCTGGCGGATCGCCTCTGGACCAAGGCCATGGGCGGCAGCGTATCGGCCATGAAGGAATTCCGGAAGCTGATGGAGCGCAACGATCTGCTGCTCGGTCAGCATCAGTTCTACCATCCGCAACCGGAGCAGAAGAAGAAGGCTCCCAAGCTCGGGAAGAAGGAGCAGGCTGCGCTCGACGCCGAGACGGCCGGCCAGGATACCGGCTGGGGTGACGATCTCAGGCTGAACTGATGGCATGGCGCACGGCCTGCCCGGACTGGGAAGATCGGATCGTCGCCGGCCTGCCTCTCGTCCCGGATCTTCCTCTCTTCGAAGACCAGGCGGCGAAGGCGCTGCGCATCTTCAAGCGCCTGCGCGTTCCCGACATCATCGGCACGCCGACCTATGGCGAGGCCTGCGGCAAATGGGTCTTTGATTTCGTCCGGGCGCTGTTCGGCTCCTACGACCAGGCCGCGCAGCGGCGGATGATCCGCGAATTCTTCTTGATGATCCCCAAGAAGAACGGGAAATCCAGCATCGCGGCCGCGCTCATGGTGACGGCCGCGATCATGAATCGGAGGCCTGAAGCCGAACTCCTGCTGATCGCGCCGACGAAGAAGATCGCCGAAATCGCCTTCAAGCAGGCCTCCGGGATCATCCGGCTCGATCCGGAGCTGTCGAAGATCTTCCACCCTCAAACCCATCAGCGCACGATCACGCATCGGATCTCGCTGGCGGTGATCGCGATCAAGGCCGCCGATGCCGACGTCATCACGGGTTCGAAGGCGACCTACATCCTGATCGACGAAACGCATGTGTTCGCCAAGAAGTCGAAGGCGGCCGACATCTTCGTCGAGATCCGTGGTTCCTTGGCGGCGCGTCCTGACGGCTTCATGCTGCAGATCACGACGCAGTCGAAGGACCCGCCTTCTGGCGTGTTCAAGGATGAGCTGTCGATCGCCCGACAGGTCAGGGCCGGTGAACTCGATCTCCCGTTGCTGCCGGTGCTCTATGAGCTGCCGGTGGGGCTCACCAAGGATGGCGGCTGGCAGGACCCGAAAACCTGGGGGATGGTCAATCCGAATCTCAACCGGTCGGTTGATGAGGCCTTCCTCCGCGACGAACTGACCAAGGCCAAGACTGGAGGGGCCGAAAAGCTCGCTCTGCTGGCCTCGCAGCATTTCAACGTGGAGATCGGCATCGGCCAGCACGGCGATCGTTGGCGTGGTGTCGATTACTGGCTTGGCGCTGCGATCGAGGGCCTGACACTCGACGAGCTACTCGCCCGCAGCGAGGTAGTGGTCGCGGGCATCGACGGCGGAGGCCTCGACGATCTCCTCGGCCTTGCTGTCATCGGCCGCGATCGTGAAACGCGCGACTGGCTGCTGTGGAACCACGCCTGGGGACATAGCGAGGTCTATGATCTGCGCGAGGAAATCGTTCCCAAGCTGCGGGATCTCGAAAAAGAGGGAACCTTCACGCTCTGTGAGCATGCCACGCAGGATATCCTCGAGGTCGCTGACGTCATCGAGCGCCTGCATCAGTCGGGGCTCCTACCGGAAGCGAACGGCGTCGGCTTCGATCCGTTCGGCGTCGCGGCGATGGTCGACGCGTTGGCTGCGCGCGGCGTTCATACAGCCGAGCATGGCGGCCCGGTTGTTGCCGTCAGCCAGGGCTTCAGGCTTTCGTCTGCCGTGTGGGGCATGGAGCGAAAGCTGAAGGACGGCACGCTTTGGCATTGCGGGCAGGATCTCATGACCTGGTGCGTGGCGAACGCGAAGGTCGAGCAGAAGGGTAATGCTGTCCTCATAACCAAAGAGACGGCAGGCAAGGCCAAGATCGACCCGCTGATCGCCACGTTCAACGCATTTACGCTGATGGCCCGCAATCCGGAAGCCTCCAGCGGGAACATCGACAGTTTCATCGCGAGCTTGGGGTGACACCGTGAAGCTACTCAACTGGCTGCGCCGCAAGGATGATATTGTCGAGCGGCCGCGGCTGACGCAGCCAGAAACTTGGGATCTGCCTTCCTCCTATTCGGGCGAACGGGTTGGCACGGCATCGGCGCTCGGCCTGTCGGCAGTTTGGGCCTGCGTCAACTTACTTGCAGGTTCGATCGGGTCTCTTCCTCTCAACGTCTATCGGACGGATGCGGCCGGTAACCGGATAGTTGCGAAGGACCATCCTCTCTATCGTGTTCTGCACGACGCGCCGAATACCTATCAAACGGCGCTCGATTTTTGGGAGTTCATGAGCGCGAGTGTCGAACTGCGCGGGAATGCCTATGCCAGGATCATGCGATCGGCTGGCGCCGTCAGCTCTCTCATGCCGATGCAACCGGATGCCGTCTCGGTTCGTAGAGCCTCCGCTGGCAAGCTCGAATATAGCTGGTCGCTTGACGGAAAGAGCGGCGTTTCGGCTGGTGCCGATATCCTGCACATTCGCGGCTTCGGAGGCTCGCCGCAAGGCGGCTTATCGACCCTGACCTATGCACGCCAGTCCCTCGGTCTGGCATTGGCAATCGATCGGGCGGCATCCTCTACATTCAAGAACGGCCTGCGCCCCTCCGGCGTGCTGAAATTTGCGAAGTTCCTGACAGATCCGCAGCGCACGGTCGTCGAGGAAAAGCTCGCAGAAAAATTTGCCGGTGCCATCAACGCAGGCCGGCCGTTCGTGCTGGAAGGCGGCTCGGAATGGCAGTCTCTCGCTATCGATCCCGAAGATGCGCAGATGCTGCAGTCTCGCGGTTTCGGCGTCGAGGATATCTGCCGCTGGTTCGGCGTGCCGCCCTTCATGGTCGGACATACGGAGAAATCGACCAGTTGGGGAACGGGGCTTGAGCAGCAGGTGCTTGGCTTCGTCAAATTCACATTGCGGCGCCGGCTTCGCCGGATCGAGGCGGCCTTGATGCAGCAACTTCTGTCGCCGGATGATCGCGCGGCTGGGGTCAGCATCGAATTCAACATCGAGGGCCTTCTCCGGGGTGACAGCTCTGGTCGGGCGCGCTTCTACCAGCAAATGACCGCGATCGGCGCCATGACCATCAACGAGGTGCGCGCCCTCGAAAATCTTCCCGCTGTCGAAGGTGGCGACGTCCCGCGCATGCAGATGCAGAACGTTCCGATTGCGGAAATCGACCGGGAAGCACTGCGCCAGGCTTTAAGAGAAGAAGGGGCCGCCCAATGAAGACCAAAGATTTCGCGCTGAAGGTCAAGGATCTTGGCGAGGATGGTACCTTCGAGGGGTACGGCTCGATTTTCGGCAACGTCGACAGCTATGGCGAGAAGGTGCTGCCGGGCGCGTTCGTCGAGAGCCTGGCGCGCCATAAGCGCGAGGGGTCGAGCGTCCTGATGCTTTGGCAGCACAATCCCGATCAGCCGATTGGTGTTTGGGAGGATCTTGCCGAGGATGCCAAGGGCCTTTGGGGCAAGGGGCGGCTGATCCTTGACGTGCAGAAGGCCCGCGAGGTCCATGCTCTCATGAAAGCCAAGGCGATCGGCGGCCTCTCGATCGGATACCGCGAACAGGACACCGATCAGGAGGGCAATGTGCGCCTCCTCAAGAAACTCGATCTCTACGAGATCTCGCCCGTGTCGTTTCCGGCCAATCGCCGGGCGCGCATCGAGAGCATCAAATCGGAACGCATGGACGAATTCGCCCGCCGTCTGCGGGATGGAGATCCCATGCCGGTGAAGGATTTCGAGGACATCCTGCGCGAGGCAGGCGTCCCGAAGAGCATGGCCGTACAGATCGCCTCTGTCGGCTATGCCAAGGCCATTCGGAGAGAGTCCGAGGGCGAGAAGGCGAACGATGCGGCCGCGTTCCTTCGGGCTCTGCGCGGCTAATCTCCCTTATCAGAGGACAATCTCATGTATAGGAATATTCTCACGCTGCTTGCGGTGGCGATGTCGGCTGCTGCCTGCATCTTCGTGTCGACCGGTGCATATGCATCCGTTGGCGCCGTCCAGCCTGCCCACTGGGCTGGCCTTCTGCCCATGGTCGCTATCGGTGCCGGCAGCATTGCGCGCCTGGCATCCGGGTACGGCCCGCGCATCTTTTTCGAGGCGCCCGATCTCAGCGGGAAGTCGGTCGCCGAACTCGCTGCCGAGATCAAGACCGAGCACAAGCAAGCGATCGATGCCGTGAAGGCGATTGCCGAGGAGGCCATCGGCAAGGCCAAGACGGGCGAAACGCTGGCGAACTCCCTCAAGGAGAAGGCCGACGAGGCGCTCATCAAGATGAACGGCTTGACCGAGCGTGTCGCTCAGATGGAGCAGAAGCTCGATGCGGCCGATCTCGGCGGGAGCGATGCCGAGAAGTCCATCGGCGAGCAGTTCGTCGAGAGCGATGGTTTCAAGGCGTTTCAGGAGAGCGGCTTCTCCAAGCAGGCCCGCGGCGCCGACATGAGGATCAAGGCGACCCTCACCTCGGCGATCAGCAATGCTGCGGGCTCCGTCGGCGCCGCGATCGAGCCGACCCGGCTTCCGGGAATCCTCGCGCTGCCGCAGCGCCGCCTGACCGTGCGCGATCTGATCTCTCCCGGCCGCATGGACGGCAACACGCTGGAGTATGTGAAGGAGACCGGCTTCACCAACAGCGCGGCGCCGGTCGCTGAAGGCGCGACCAAGCCGGAATCGGACATCAAGTTCGCGTTGAGCACCACCAGCGCCAAGGTGATCGCGCACTGGATGAAGGCGTCGAAGCAGGTGCTCGACGACATCAGCCAGATCCGCTCGATCATCGATCAGCGCCTGTTCTATGGCCTTGGCTTCGTCGAGGAAAACCAGCTCCTCAATGGCGATGGCACTGGCCAGAACTTGAACGGCATCATTCCGCAGGCGACGGCATTCGCCGTGCCGGGCGGGGCCACGATGCCCGCCACGCCGACCAGCATCGATATCCTGCGTATCGCCATGCTGCAGGCAGTGCTGGCCGAATATCCCGCGACCGGCCATGTCCTGAACCCCATCGACTGGACGAGCATCGAGCTCACGAAGGACGGCGAGGGGCGCTACATCATCGGCAATCCGCAGGGGACGCTCTCCCCGACGCTGTGGGGCCTGCCCGTGGTGACGACCCAGGCGATGACCGTCGGCAAGTTCCTGACCGGCGCATTCAAGCTCGGTGCCCAGCTCTTCGATCGCTGGGATGCTCGCGTGGAGACCGGCTACGTCAATGACGACTTCATCAAGAACTTGGTGACGATCCTCGCCGAGGAGCGTCTGGCTCTGGCTGTGTACCGGCCGGAGTCCTTCGTGTTCGGCAACGTCGCTCCGCCTGCTGGTCCCTGATCGGGTCGGCTGATCAAGGCGGGCGGCTGAAGCCGCCCGCTCTATGAGCCGAAGGAGGAAGCCATGAAGTTCACAGTCAAGCGTCAACACCAGGGCGACAAGTTCTACATGCCAGGAGATGAGCGCGAGGCCGACCCGGCCGATGTTGCGCATCTGCTCCGCAGCGGCGTCCTGTCCAAGGCCAAGCCCGCGCCGAAAAACAAGGCCGAGGCGCCGCTCGCCAACAAAGGCCAGAAGGCCGGAGCCTGATCATGCGGCTTTCCGTCGTGACGCCGGCAGTGGAGCCGGGCATCACGGTTGACGACGCGAAGAAGCATCTTCGCGTCGAGCACACCGAGGATGACGCCTATATCGCGGGGCTGATCGAGGCGGCTTTCGTCTGGATCGATGCGCCCGACGGCTGGCTCGGCCGGGCCGTGCGCGAACAGGGTTTTGAAGCTCGCTTCGCCGGCTTCTGCCAGCGTCTCGGCGGCTATCGGGTGCCATGGCTGTCCCTGCCATTGCGTCCGGTCTCGGCCGTCACGGCGGTGCTCTATCTCGACGACAGCGGCAACGAACAGGCGCTCGCGCCGGCCGATTACCGTTTCGCCGATACCGAGCTGCGCCCGGCCCCTGGAAAGTCATGGCCGGTCACGCTCGATGGCCCGGAAACCGTGCGCGTCCGCTTCACGGCGGGTTATTCGGAGATCCCGGCGCCGATCCGGCAGGCCGTGCTGCTGCTCGTTGGGCAATGGTATGTCGCGCGTGAGGCTGTCGGAAAGAACGACCAGACCGAGCTGCCGTTCGCCGTCTCGAATCTCCTCTCGCCCTATCGCGTCTGGACGGTCTGATGCTCGGCGCCGGCAAGAGAAATCACCGCATCCGTTTCGAGCGCCAGGCGGCGCATGACGATGGGTACGGCAATGTCACGCAGGGCTGGGATGATCCTCTCGACCTCGGCTCGCGCTGGTGCGGGCTGTTGCTGCCGCCGCGGTTCGGGGCGGAGCCGGTCGAGGCTGGGCGGCCGCAGGCCAGCCAGCGGGCCGTCATCACCGTGCTGCGCGACAGCGTCACGACAGCGGTCACGGAGGCCGATCGCGCCGTGTTCGTCGCCGGCCCCTACAAGGGCCAGGTCGCGCAGATCCGCGCGGCACGGCCGCGCACCGACAATGCCGAGATCGAGTTTGATCTCGAAATGGGAGTGGCGATCTGATGCCTCGCGTCGTCTTCATCGCCGATTTCGACTATCGGCCGAACCCGCGCGCCTGCGTCGCCTACAAGGCCGGCCACTCGCTTCTGATCCCTCACGCCCATGCCGCCGCCGCTCGCGCGGCCGGAGTTCTCGCCGATGGCCATGCAAAACCGCGACAGGTTGCTGAAGAAGCTGCAGGCGATCCAGGGCAAGCCCCGGGCCGCGATGCGAAAGGCGCTGCAGCAAAGCGCAGAGGAGATCGTCGCGCTGCAGAAACGCCTGGCGCCGAAGCGGACGGGAGCCCTCGCCAATAGCATCGGTTACAGCTTCGGGGGCCATACGCCCGACAATGCCAATGTGCGCGGCGTCGGCAGCGGGCAGGGCGGCGATCCCGATCTCACCGTCGTAGTCCATGCCGGCGACAAGGATGCGTATTACGCGGCATTCGTCGAGTTCGGCACTTCGCCGCATGAAGCGGGCGGGATGTTCGAGGGAGCGCAAAACCCGGGCACGCCGGCGCAACCCTTCTTCTATCCCGCCTACCGCGCCCTGCGGAAGCGGGCGAAATCCCGCGTCTCGCGCGCCGCGTCCAAGGCCATAAAGGAGGGGGCGAATGGCTGATCCTTCCCTCGCCTTGCAGGGCGTTGTCTACAACCGCCTCAAGGTCGATTGCCCCTCGGTCGCCAACCGGGTCTATGACCGGCCACCACAGGACGTCGCCTTCCCCTATATTGGCCTGGGCGAAGTCCAGATAGTCGACGACAGCGCCGATTGCATCGACGGTGTCGAGGCCTTCATTACCCTGCATGTCTGGTCGCGGGCTGTTGGCCAGGTCGAGGCGAAGCGGATCGCCAGCGAGGTTCATTCCAGCCTCCACGGCGCCGAGCTCGATCTAGGGCCGGCCTGGTATTTCCACCTGATCGAGCATCGCAGCACCAATTATCTTGCTGATCCCGACGGCGTCACCACGCACGCGGTGATTACCTTCCGCGCGCTGATCGGCGCGCGCTGATCCTATCCACTTCGCAACGCCGGCCGAGCCGGCTTTTCAAAGGAGGCCATGATGGCTCGTCCCCAAACGTACTCCTATGGCAAGGGCCGCCTCATGATTGGCGATGGCGCGACGCCGGAGGTATTTGTCGCGCCCTGCGGGTTCACGCAGGCGAGCTTGACCATCGACAAGTCGACCAATTCGACGGCCGTGCCGGATTGCAATGACCCCGATGCGGCCATCTGGGATGAGACCGGGGTCACGACGATGTCGTGGTCGATGCAGTTTCAGGGTGTGCTGGCGAAGGAAAGCTTGGAGCTTTATGAGAAAGTCACCTTCTCTTCGGCACCCGTCAACATCCGCTTCGAAATCGTCGGCGCTGGCACGGGGGCGGGCACCCCCGACAAGCGGTACGCCGGCAGTGCGCATGTGAAAATGCAGTTCCAGGCGCAGAGGGGCGAGCTCTTCCAGGTCACCATCGACCTGCAAGGGAACGGTGAATTGGTGCCGAGCAGCATCCAGATTGCCCCCTGATCGCTGGTGATCCATGGATTGCAAGACGACATTCACTTGGGCGGACGGGCGATACACCTTTGCCCTTCCGCTCGGCCAGCTCGAGGAGCTGCAGGAAAAGGCGGACTGCGGCCCGCTGGCCTTGTTGCAGAGGATGCGGAACGGCACCTGGCGCGAGGCGGATCTCCGGCAAACCATCCGCCTCGGCCTGATCGGCGGCGGCCTTGAGCCCACTGCGGCCCTTCGGATGGTGGAGCGCTATGTCTATCCGGCTCGCCCTCTGATGGAAGGCCTGCTGCCGGCCCAGTCCATTCTTGCTGCCGCCCTTTGGGGCGTCGAGGATGACCAGCCGGGAAAAGACCAGGCGGACGGGACGGCGGAGCCCGGCCTCGCCGAAACGGAAAGCTCCGCTTCTCCGAATTCTACGGCGCCGGAGCCGTGATGGGTTTTTCCCCGGCGGAAGTTGGTGCGATGAGCCTATGGCAGTTCAATTGCTGCTGGTCGGCCTTCATCGCGTCGAAAACCGGGGAGGAGGGTGTCGCGGATATGAGCGATGCTGAATTTGAGGCCGCTGCCTCAATGATCTAGATGCAGTTGCACCGAGAGCGACCCCTGATCGAGGGCCGCCGGAGTGTCGAGTATTACTTGATGCTCTCAAGTTCGGGGAATGCCTCGAAAGGTTTGCCATCGCAATAGGTTTCAGGGTGGCCGGATTTCTGCGTGATCTTCCCGTCTTGAAAGACGTAGCCATCCAGTTGCTGGCCGACATAGGCGCCGAAGCGGTTCTTGGCATTTGCTTTGACGCAAACCACCCAAGCGTACTTCCCATATAATTCGTTCTTCGCCGGAACAGGCTTGCTGATCTCGGCGCTTCGTATCGAATAAGGGTCGAAATAATTGCTCTTCGCGTTCGCAATTATCTGGGCCTTGTAATCAAGGGGCATTGGCCCAACCGACGAAATAGCTTCCTCGGGTTTGACTTCCTTAGTGCATGCCGCAAGCGCGAGCATCATCGCAATTAGCGCAATTCTCCTAGTCATGGTCCCCCAGCGATGCCTACAGATGTTGAACGCCTCATCGTTACACTTGAGGCGAGCACGAAGAAATATGAAAATGCGCTCGCCAAGGCCAAGTCGCAGACCGACCGGCAGGCTTCAGCCATCGATCAGCGCTTCAAGAAGTTGTCGCAGCAGATCGATAGCAGCATGGAGCGTGGCAACAAATCCATGGCGCGCGGCTTCGACGCGTCGGGCATGTCGCGATCGTTCAGCGGGCTGGCGCAGAGCCTTCGTAGCACGACAGGGCTGGTCGGTATCATCACGGCCGCCGTCGCGGCTGCCGGCGCCGGCGTGGTGAACTACGGCGATCGCTGGAACGCCATCGGCAACCGGTTGAAGACGGCCGGCATTGCGGTTCGCAACATTGGCGACGAGCAGAGCAGGGTCTCGTCGGTTGCACTCAAGGCGCATTCCGAGCTTGAGGCGACTTCCGATCTCTACGTGAAAATGCTTGGCGTTTCCCAGTCCCTGGGGCAGGCGAACAGCTCTGCGGCCGATGCGACGCAGGCTGTCGCGCAGGCACTGTCTCTTGCCGGCGTCAGCGCGGACGCGGCAAAGGGGACAATCACGCAGCTCGGCCAGGCCCTCGGCTCCGGCGTGCTGCGTGGCGACGAATTCAACTCCATCATGGAATCGCTCGGTACACAGAGCCCGCTGATCCGGTCGATTGCACGAGAGTTCGGCGTTTCCGCCAACGAACTGCGCGGCTTGGCAGCGGCAGGACAATTGACGTCCGATCGCGTGTTCAAGGCTATCGTCGCTGCCAAGCCCGAGATCGAAGCGCTTGCCGACGGCACGGTGCCGACCTTGTCGCAGGCTTGGACCGATCTCGACACGGCCACCACCAAATGGGTGGCGACCATGGTGGGTGGCGAGGAGGCCGCCAACAGCGTTGCCGCTGCGATGGCCGATCTCGCCAAGAAAATCGACGGCGTCTCCCAGGCCTATGAGGATGCGCAGAAGAAGCGCCAGGCTTTCGACGACGAGGCGACCCTGAAGGCGCCGCAGCTCATCCGCGACAATATCGCTGAGATCGAGAAGCAAATTCAGGCGGAACAGGCTGCCGGCGCCAGCGAGGATTTCCTCGCTGGCCTGCGCAGCGCCTTGCAGGCCGAACGGGATCGGCTGAAGGAGGCCGAGAAGGTTGCCAGCGTCAAGAAGGAAGAGCTGGCCACCGTCCAGAAGATCACCGATCTGCAGCAGGAGTTGCTGCGCGAGGCGGCACGCACCCGAGGCACCAGCGGGCATGCCAATCCGGTGCAGGACATGCTTGACAAGCGCTCCCGCGATGCCGGCCTGTCCACCAAGGAAGCGGAGATCGCCAAAGCGACCGACGACATCGTCGAGGCGATGAAGAAGGCGGGGACGAAGCTGACGGGCTTCGCTCTTCAGGATGCTGCCCGGGCGCAGGCTGAGCGCGAATACTCGCTTCGCGCTGGCGTACAGGCCACCGAGGCGATCGTTAAATCCTACGTCGATCGGGTGGTGAAAGCCGAGAGCGGCGGCGATCCGCGTGCGAAGAACCCAAATAGCACGGCAACCGGCGTCGGGCAGTTCATCGAAAGCACCTGGATCGCCCTGTTCCGCAAATACTACCCGCAGCAAGCGGAAAGCATGGGGCGCGACGCCATTCTCGATCTCCGCAAGGATGGCAACATCTCGCGAGACCTTATCGAGAAGTATGCAGCTGAAAATGCCGCTGTTCTCCAGAAGGCTGGCGTATCGGTCAATGAGGCGGCTTTGCAGCTGTCGCATTTCCTCGGAGCCGGCGACGCTGCGAAGGTGCTGAAGGCGGCGCCCGGCACGCCCTTGCAGGGACTGATCAGTCAGAAATCGATCAATGCCAACCCTTCGATCCTTGGGGGCGGCCGCACGGTCGACGATGCGATCGCGTACGCTCGGCGCCGCGCCAATGACACGCGTGTCGCGGCGGGCGACCTGACGGCGGACGAACGGCGTAAGCAGACGCTGGATGAGATCATCAAGAAGAACCAGCAGGATATCGATGGCCTGAAACTAAAGGGGGCGGCACTTACTCAGACAGCCTACCAGACTGAGTATCTCGCCAAGCGCCAGGAGTTGCTCAACGAAGCAACGCAATCCGGAATTGCCCTGACGCCGCAGGTGGTGGCGTCGCTGGAGGCTGAAGCTCGAAAATATGCTGAATCTGCTGTTGCGCGAGAGGCGGCTCAAAAGAAATTCGATGAAATGATCGACGCCCAGCGGGAGTTCGCAAATCTGGCAGTGGATGGTCTCACCGGCCTGATCGACGGCTCCAAGGATCTGAAGGGAGCCCTGGAGGATGTGTTGAAAAGCCTCATCCGCCTTGTGCTCCAGGCTGCCCTGTTGGGTGAGGGGCCGCTCGCTGGGCTGTTTGGCGGAAGCAGCAAAAGCGGCGGACTGCTCGGCGGTTTGTTTGGGGGGCTTCTGGGGGGCTTTTCTGGCGGCGGCTACACCGGGGCAGGTGGCAAGTACCAGCCTGCAGGCATCGTTCACCGGGATGAGTATGTTTTCGATCAGCAGGCAACCAAGCGGATCGGCGTTGCGAACCTTGAGCGTTTGCGGCGTGGCCTCCCTGGCTTCGCCAATGGCGGTTTTGTGGGCGCCGGCTTGCCGACGAGCTTCAAGGTGTCCGCGGTCGGCGCTGCGGCAGCGCCCGGTCTCGTCCTGAATATGCCGATGAGCTTCGACGCTCGCGGCGCCTCCGCCGACGCCATCCCGGCCTTGCGCCGGGAAATGCAGGTGATGCGCCAGCAGATCCGGCAGGAGGTTCCGAGCCTGGTCCTCAATGCCCGCAAGCGGGGGTCTCTCTGATGGCAATCACCTATCCCCGTGCAATGCCGGCCGGCTGCCAGGCGACCGATACCATGCGCCTGATCCGGACGGAGGCGGCTGCGATGCTCAATTCCGGCGCTACGCAGGCGATCCAGCTGGCGCCGCCGCGGTGGCGCTGCGACTACACGACGAAGCCGCTCAGCATGGCCGAGCGGCGGCCGTGGCGCGCCTGGCTGGACAGCCTCAACGGCGCGCTGCGCACATTCCTCGGCCATAGTCCGCTGCAGGTCTGTCCGGGCGCCTATCCGGGCGGCTTCGCGGGCATGAGCCGGGCTTCGGGCGGCGCCTTCGACGGGACCGCGCAGGCTTCGGCCGTGTCGGCGACCGGGATCTCGATCATCGGCCTGCCGGCCGGCTTCGTGATGGGGGCGGGCGATCTGCTCGGCCTGGTGCAGAACGGCAAATATGGGCTCTACCGGATCATGGAGCCTGTCGTCGCAGCCGGCAACGGCACGGCGTCGGTCACCTTGTCGCCGGCCGTGAACACGAGCCTGTTCTCGATCGGCGCCACGGTGAACTTCGCCAGGCCGGTCTGTGAAATGATCCTCGATCCCGCCACGGCGCCCGATGCCTCGGCCGAGCTGTCGCGCAAGCCCGTGACCTTCACCGGCATTCAGAGGCTGTACTGATGGCCCGCGTCATTTCGCAGGCGCTGCTCGACGCGCTCAAGGCCGGGCGCGTCGCCAGGGCCGATCTCCTGCTGTTCGACTTCCCGTCGGGCCTGTACGGCTTTTTCTCCGGCGAGGGGACGTTCACCTATAACGGCGTCACCTATAAGGGCGCCGGTTCGCTGTTTCAGGTCGACGCGATCGGCGGCGTTTCGGACGGCACGGCCGTGCCGATGAATATCCGCCTCAACGCCTCGGCCGAGCTGCCGATGAACATGCTCGCCTCGATCGAGAACGAGATCTATCGCGGCCGTCCCGTCACCATGGCCCGGGCCTATCTCGATCCGGACAGCTACGCGCTGCTGTCGGTGGAAACCGTGTATCGCGGCTATATCGACACGATCGACCACGTCGAGAGCAAGGGCGAGGGCGCGATCGGCGACGCCAGCCCCGGCGAAGCCTATCTCGAGGCCCATGTCGAAAGCCGCGCGCTGGACATGGGCCGCTCCGGCTGGCGGCGTCGCTCCGATGCCGATCAGCGCACGCTCGATCCGAATGACGGTTCGCTGCGTTACCTGCAATCGACCGCCACCGCCGAAATCTGGTGGGGCCGCGTCACGCCTCGCCGGGCGCGATAGCTCGCACCCGGGCACGCTGACGCCCTTCAAGGGAATTCCTTCATGACACGTCTGGAAGGCTGGGAAAGCGCCCTGTACGCGGCGCTCGCCCCGCATATGGCCGCGCCTTTCGCATGGGGCGCCTCGGATTGTTTCCTGATGGCGATGGACGCCATGCGGGCCGTCACCGGGGAAGATCCCTATGGCGAGCACCGCGGCCGCTACAAGACGGCGGCCGGCGCCATGAAGCGCATCCGCGGCAAGGGCTTCCGCGACCTCGAGGGCGCCATGGATGCAATCTGCGAGCGGGTGATCCCGGCGATGGCCCAGCGCGGCGACATCGTCAGCATCGTGGCCGATGACGGCATCGCGCTCGGCGTGGTGGTCGGCGACGGCATCCTCTGCAAGGCGCCGGCAGGCATCCAGATCAATCCGCTCTGGACGGCGCTGCACGCCTGGCGGGTCGGCTGATGGGGTTCATCGCTTCAGCCGTCTCGGCCGTCATAGGCTTCATCGGCTCGCTCAGTGTCGGCGGCTTCTCGATCGGCCGGGCGTTGCTCGGAATCGGCCTTTCGCTCGGCCTGTCGGCCCTGCAGAAGCTGCTGGCGCCGAAGCCCAAGGCGACGCCGTCCGGCGTGCAGCTAAATCTGCAACTGGGCTCCGATGTCGGCCGGCAGGTCGTGTTCGGCCGCATCGCCACGCGCGGGCATCTGGCCTTCTTCCAGACCTCGGGCGAGGAAAACAAGCGGCTGGAGCTGGTCTACATCCTGTCGGAAGGCTGGTGCGACGGGCTGGAGGCGGTCTGGATCGGCGGCAAGAAGAAGACGCTGACGCAGCTGTCGACCGACGGTAACGGCATGACCACCTATTCGATCGAGGGCTATGGCGGCTTTGCTCGGGTGCGCTTCCATGACGGACGGCCGGGCCAGGCGGCGGATGCGATTACCGTCGCCAATTCGGCGAGCCGGCTGACGATGAACGATCGCTTCGCCGGCATGTGCTACGCCGCGGTGACGCTGATCTATGATCCGGACCAGTTCGCCTCCGGCCCGCCGGAGTTCACCTGGCAGATGCGTGGCTATCGCTGCTACGACGTGCGCAAGGATAGCACGGCGGGCGGCACCGGCCTGCATCGGCTCAATGATCCCGCCACCTGGCAATGGACCGAGAACGGCGCCATCCATGGCTACAACTTCCTTTCCGGCATCGTGGCCGAGGGGCAGGTCGTTCTGGGCCCGGGCATTCCGTCTTATGATTTGATCGCCTCGACATGGATCGCGGCCGCCAATGTCTGCGACGAGACGGTGGCCCTGACGGCAGGCGGTACCGAGCCGCGTTATCGCTGCGCCTATGTGCTGGTGGCAGAGGATGCCGATTTCCGCTCGCTGATCGAGCCGGTGATCCAGACCATGGCCGGGTACCTGATCGAGTATCAGGGTGCGTTCGGGCTTCTGGCCGGCGCGGCACAGGTCAGCGTCGTCACCATCACCGATGCCGATTTCCGGGTCGGGCCGGAACAGCGCTTCAGCCTGGGCCTGTCGCGCACGGAGCGGACCAACGAGGTGTACGGCCAGTTTGTCGATCCGGCCGCCGGCTACCAGGCCAATTCCTATCCGCCGATCATTTCGGCCTCGGCCCGGGCGGAGGATGGCGAGCCCCTGCGCGTCTCGCTCGATCTCGCTGCGGTGCCCAGCGGCACGCAGGCGCAGCGCATCGGGACGGCGCGGCTGCGCGAAACCAGGGCGCAGGCGAACGGCACCTTCACCCTCGGCAATCACCTGCTGTTCCTCGATCCCGGCGACTGGATCACCTGGCAGTCGGCCCGCTATGGCTGGACGAAGCTGTTCCGGGTGATGACGCGCCAGCTCAATCTCGACGACAGCATCACGGTCGCCCTGCGCGAAGTAAACTACCAGATCTATGCCTGGTCTTCCTCGGATGAGAAGCCGATCGAGATCCCGGGCGGCGCGCCCGGCGATCCCGGCTATATGTCGACCGTGTCGAGCTTCTCGGCCGAGGCGATCATGATCGACGCGGAATCGGGTGCGCAGCGGCCGGCCGTCAAGCTGACATGGACGCCGGTTGCCGATCCGACCGTCGACGCGGTGATCATCGAATATCGGCGCATCAATGCCGTGGCGGCGACGCGCCTGCGCGACGACAGCCCGGAAGATGGCGCCTACGTCTTCGACACGGTCGGGGCAGGGGATCAATACGAGTTCCGCGCCACGATCGCCACCACGCCCGTGCGGCCGACCACGTGGACCACATGGGTGGGCGTGCAGGTCGGCCAGTCGCAGCTGCCGCCCGGCTCGATCAATTTCGACGACCTGGCCCAGTCGGCCAAGGATGCCTTCAAGCCGATCGTGCCGATCCGCTATCTGGCGCTGGCGACGATCGAGGAGGCGACGCAGTCCTTCACGCAGGAAACCTCGAACCACGTGCAGGATACCAATGCCCGCGCCTCCTTCACCAGCCAGATCCGGCTGCAGGTGAGCGCGACGGAAGCCCTGGCGACGAAGGTCGATATCCTCGAGGCGCAGGTCGGCGAGGATATCCAGGCGCAGATCGCGCAGGAAGCGACGGCCCGCGCCAATGCCGACGGCGCCCTGTCGCAGCGCATCGATACGGTGAGCGCCACGGCGAACGGCAACACGGCTGCGATCCAGACCGTGTCGCAGGCCGTGGCGAGCGTCGACGGCAAGCTCTCGGCGACATGGATGGTGACGCTCGATGTCGACGGCAAGATCGCCGGCCTGAAGGCCTATAATGACGGCACGGTCTCGTCGTTCCAGCTCACGGCCGATCACATCATCATCAACGCGCTGGCTGATCTCAGCATCAACACCGGGGCGCTCAACGTCTCCGGCGACATGAACATCGGCAACAAGATCTTCTTCCGTCCCGGCTCCAATCCCCGGATCGAGATCTATGACTGACGTCTGCCGCATGATCCTGGGCGCCGACGGCAACGGCGCCTATGGTGTGTTCGTGACGCTGCCGGGCTTCGATGCCCGCACGGCCGATCCCGCCGACAATCTCAAATGGGCGTTCCGCTCGGACTGGTCGCGCATCGAGAACTTGCACCAGGTCGGCCGCGTGACAGGTCTCGGCCCATCCTCAAGCCTGCAGAAGCGCGTCGACTTTCCGGCCTTACCCTACATCCCCTTCGTTTCCGTGCGCTACGAGAGCGCCATCGGCACGATGCAGGATGATCCCTGGTGCAAGGGAAACTATGTGGAGCAGGCTTATTTCACGCCGCTTCGCGTTCATGTCGGTCTCGATTTCTTTCGCGTGGGCTTCCCGGTTGGCTCCAGTCAATCGGCGGCATCACCGGCCGTGCCGGCGAGCGCGGTCTATTTCATCTGGAAGATCCCCGTTGCGGTGCCGGCCTGATGCTGCGCGTCCTGATGTCGACCAATCCTGCGCGGTTTCGGGTGTCGAAGCCCGGCTTCGATGCCGGTACCGGCGCCACCGACGACATGCTGATCGATACCGACAATGTCACCGCCAAGGTGATCATGGCCGGGCGGCTGCAGCTCAGCGGTACGATCGTCGTGCCGTTCGGCGTCACCCTCGAGGCGGTGCCGGCGGTCGACATGCAGAGTTCGGAGGGCGCCGGTTACAGCCTCGTGCCTTTCCGCAAATGGGGCTACGCGCAGGCACTGGTGACCTGCAAGCCATCCACCACCAATCTCACCTTCAAGAATACCGGCACGACGGTCTGGCTGACCTATGTCGTCGTCGCCGTGAACATGCCGAGCTGAGGATCCATGGTGCAAAGGGCGCGTTTCGGCTTCCGGCCCAGTGACGGCAAGCCGCAATTCCGCATCGTGTTGCCGGGCGTCGATATCGACGCGGCGACCTGGGCGCAGATCGTGTTCGACGCCGACTATGCTGTCACGCGGCTCGCCTATAGCGGATCGGTCGCCTATAGCGGCGCGCAGGGGCGGAACTTCCAGACTCTGCTGACCTGGCCGGACATGGGATATATCCCCTTCGCCCTGATCGCGGCCTATAGCGCCAACGGCTATCGCTTCTACCAGTCCGATCCGCCGATCGGCCCCTATGGGCCGACCTGGGCAGGCGAGGCCATCATGGCCTGCACCTATATGGCGACCTACAACGACATCAACTCGGTCGACGCGACCGTGACGCGCACGGGCCTGCAGGCTCGCAGCTGCTTCTCCTTCTCCGGCCAGCTCACCTATGCGGTGTTCGGCATTCCAGCAGGGTAAAATCCATGATCATTGAATATATGGGGCCGCTTGGCTTTGCACCGGGCATGATCACGCACGTCATCATGGTCTATCGGCCAGAACTGGTCGACCATATGCGCGCCAATGGCGCCGCCTTCATCGAGGTCAGCGAGACATCGGCCGATCCGGACAAGCGCTATGTCGACGATGGCCAGGTCAAGGATCGGCCGATCGCGCAGATCGCGCTGACGGCCGGCCAGATCGTCGCCGACGGCGTCGACACGGCGATGCTGCAGGGCGTTCCGGCCGGCTGGGAAATCCGCATGGACGGCAGCGCCTTCGGCATTGCGGACGGAACCGACATCGAGATCGTGTCCAGCGAGCCGCACGCCTATGCGATCGAGGCTGTGGGGCCATGGCCCTACCAGCCTTGGCGGGGGCAGGTCCTCGCTGTCGCGGCGGACTGATTTCCTCCAGCTTGAAATCACCGCTTAACACATTGTAATCGCTAATTTTTTAGCCGATTTCCTCGCCGCCCTTCGGGGCGGTTTTTTCATGGAGCCATCATGAAGCTCACCCTTTTCCCTGACATGGCTGCGAGGCGGACCGAGGCGGAAGGTCTCGTCGACCGGCATTTCGGGCCGGAGATCGGCCGGCTCTGCCAGTTCGGCGATCTCTATCGCCGCAAGGTCGAGGAGGCGCGAGACGTGATCGCGGGTAAGGGGCCTGGCCCGCTGATCTGCGCCGAGGCCGATGCGCGAGGCGATTTCGTCGACTTCATCGCCGAGACGATCCTGGCCAAGTCCGCCGCAAACGCCGAGGCGCTCGCAGAGGTGGAGCAACAGCGCCTTGCCGCCAAGAGCCTGGTCCGCGCGGCTGCGACACCTGCCGCCCTCGAAACCGTCCTGTCCGATCTGGGAATTTCGCGATGAGCAATCTCATTCTCGCCGTCACCGTCACCTGCACGGCCGGCTCCACGGCCGCGGCGATCGCCGGCAACCCGATGAAGGGCGACGGCCTGGCGCCGACGGTCACGGAAGGCGCCTGGCTGATCGTCGACATGGGCGGCGGCATCTTCGCGCAGGTGCCGGTTGCGGCCGATGCGACCGTCGACAATGCCCTGACGCTGCTGCACCCGCTGCCGGCTGCCGTGACCGGCGTTCAGGGCTGGGTCGCCGTCGATCCGGACAAGGACAGCGTCGCCATCGCCACCATGCAGGCGGTGCAGGCGATCCGCGCCCGCTTCACGCCGGCCTCGGTCTGGTTCACCGGCAACGGGCCGCCGTCGAACGATATCGGCGTCGATGGCGATCTCTACCGCGACTATGACGAAAGCCCGCCGATCGAGTATCGGCGCGACAATGGCGCCTGGGGCATCTCGCCGGCCGCGACCGTGCTGCCGTGGAACGCGCGCGGCGATTGGGCGGCCGGCACCACCTATGCCAAGCAGGATCTGGTCACCTATAACGGTTCGTCCTGGCTGTCCCGGGTCGACGCCAACACCGGCAACACGCCGACGACGGCGGCCGCGCAGTGGCAGCTGGTGGCGCGCTCCGGCGATCAGATCCTGATGGGGGCGGGGGCGCCAGCCGTCGGCCTTGGCGTCGATGGCGCGGCCTATATCAACACCAGCAATGGCGACCTCTACAAGAAGTCGGCCGGAGCCTGGGGCGCTCCCCAGGGCAACATCAAGGGGCCGCAGGGCAATGCCGGGCCGGCCAACACGCTCGCGATCGGCACGGTGTCGACGGGGCCGGCGGCGGCCACCATCACGGGCGCCTCGCCGAACCAGACGCTCAACCTGACGATCCCCAAGGGCGATACCGGCCCCGCCAACACGCTGGCGATCGGCACCGTGGCGAGCGGCGCCAGTGCCGGCGCCACCATCACCGGAACGGCGCCGAACCAGACGCTCAACCTGACCTTGCCGAAGGGCGACACGGGCAGCACCGGCCCGGCCGGCCTGACGCCGAAGGGCGCGTGGTCGAGCGCGACGGCCTATGTCGTCAACGACCTCGTGACGAGCGGAGGTTCCTCCTATCGCTGCAAGGTGGCCCATACGAACCAGGCCGTTACCAACACGACCTATTGGGAGTTGTTCGCGCAGAAGGGCGCCGACGGCACCGGGGCCGGTGACGTGGTCGGACCGGCGGGAGCGGCTGCCGGCGAAATCGTTGTATTCGACGGCGCGACCGGCAAGCTGATCAAGCGCCCGGGCGGTACGGCGACGTGGGATCCCGTCGGTGGCGGCCTGACCCTGACCGCCGTGTTCGCCGGCCTGTCCGGCATCAACTTCCAGAACAACGATACCGGCGACAGTGGTTCGTCGATGGCGCAACTGCGCACCGGTCGGGCAAATTCGTTCCTTCGAATCTCTACGATCAATTATCCGGCAGCGACCAGCGCGACCGCTGTCTGGGGGCAGATCCTCGCCGGCGGCGCCATGGACCGCATCGCCTATCAGGCGCCGGCCCATGAGTTCTGCACCATGAACGGGGCGACGCTGTTCGGGCGATTTGACACCAGCGGCCTCAACATTCCCAGCGGTCGGGCCTATCAGCTCAATGGCGTGCCGGCGCTCGGCAATTTCGCGGGCTTCGTCTTTGCCAACGCGAACCTCACCCTTACGGCGGCCGATCACGGCAAGGCGGTGCAGGCCAGCGCCACCACGGCCTTCAACATCATGCTGCCGGTCGGCGGCGCCTGGGGGGCCGGCGTGGCCGGCCCGACCATCCGGGTGTTCAACCACGGCACGGCGAACGTCACGCTCGTGCGGCAGGGTAGCGACTTCATCTATTGCCCGCCTGCCGGCCTGGGCAGCGCCAACACCTCGCTGACGCTGCGGCCTGGCGAGGATGTCGAACTCATCAATCGCGGCGGGACGGAATGGGATGTCTGCGGCGGCAGCTGGCTGCTTTCCAACGCCGTGAGCATTCCTCCCAAGGCGCTCTCGGGATTGAGCGCCGGCTTTGCCATCGGCGACCTGCTCTACGCCGACAGCACCACCACGCTCGCCAAGCTCGCCGACGTGGCGGGCGGCAACGTGCTGCGCTCCGGCGGCGTCGGCGTGGCGCCGTCCTGGGGCAAGGTCGGGCTGACCACGCATATCACCGGCACGCTCGCCGTCGCGAATGGCGGCACCGGCCTGACTGCGGTCGGCGCGGCCCTGCAGGTGCTGCGCACCAATGCCGGCGCGACGGCGACGGAATGGGCGACGCTCGGCACGGCCGCCCTGTCGGCTTCGACCGATTTCGCCACGGCAGCGCAGGGCGCCAAGGCCGACACGGCCGTGCAGCCGGCCGCGCTCTCGGCTTATGAGAAGGCGGGCGAGCAAGTCGGCATCAACACGCAGACCGGCACGGCCTACACCCTGGCACTCGCCGACAAGGGCAAGATCGTCGAGATGAACAATGCGGGCCCCAATACGCTGACCATCCCGGCGAATGCGACCGTCGCCTTCCCCGTCAACAGCCGGATCGACCTGTCGCAGTTCGGCGCCGGCCAGACGACGATCGCCGCCGATGCCGGCGTCACCATCCGTTCGGCGGGCGGCAAGCTGAAGCTCACGGGGCAATATTCCGGGGCGACGCTCTACAAGCGTGGCTCCGACGAGTGGGTGCTGGTCGGGGATCTGGCGGCATGAGGTTCGGGCTCGGTTTCGTGAAGGCGAATTCCGCCCTGCCGCCCGTGCCGGCCCAGCTGCTGGCGCATGGCGGCAAGTTCGACTCGCCGGCCGTGACGACCTACTCGCTGCCGATCACGGTGCCGGCGTCCAGCAAGACGCTGTATCTGCTGGTCGGGGCAGGCGTCAGCATTACCTCCAGTAGCCAAAGCTTCAGCTCGGTGACGTGGAACGGTATCGCCGGAACGTCTCTGGTGCAGACGATTTCCAGTAATTCCTTCAGGGGCGCGCTGTTTCTGATCGCGGTGCCGCCGCGCGGCAGCCCGACCACGGCGGATGTTATCTGCAACTATAGCAGCGGGTCAGGCGGACAGAACAAGGCGGTCGCGGCATGGATCCTGCCGGATATCGCGTCGACCACGCCGACGGACACTGCCGGCGCGAACTCCAACGGGGCCGCCGGCGGTCTTAGTGTGGCTTTGACCACCACCGCCAATGATGTTGCCGTGGCCTATGTTTTTCAGGGCTTCACCACGGCGGGCGCCGGCAGCGTCACCTGGACTGCCAATGTGACCGAGGACTTCGACGCGACCGAGGATGCGTCGTCTGTCGCTCTGCATTCGGGAGCGCGCGGGACCTTCAACGCGACCGGCTCCAAGACGATCACCTCGACGCCGTCGAAGACGGCAAGCGGTCGCGCCCTGGTCGCCGTGTCGTTCCCGCTGGCCTGACGGCCCTTCTCCTCGCAACACTCCGAGATCTCCCGACATGAAGCTCGTCCCCAATTGGCGCGCAGTGCTGCGCCATGCCTGGAGCGTGCGCCTGCTGCTGCTCGCCGCCGTGCTCTCCGGCCTCGAGGCGGCCCTGCCGCTACTCGCGCCCTATCTGCCGATCCCCGATCGCCTCTTCGCCGCGCTGACCGGCCTCACGGTCGGCGCGGCCCTGTTTGCCCGTTTCCTCGCACAAAAGGGAGTTTCCGATGCCGGTCCAAAAGATCAGGCCGACTAAGCGCGCCTCCGCTGCCATCGCCGCCGTGCTGGCCACGGCGACCACGATTGGCGGCGTCCTCTATGTGAAGCAGCCGGGCGGGGATGCCGCGCCCGCCGCCGTGGCGCTGGCGGCCGATACGCTGATCAAGCCCTGGGAGGGGCGCGAGCTGCGCGCCTATTTCGATCGCATTGCCCGGCCGCCGCGCTGGACGATCTGCGACGGCGACACGCAGAACGTCAGGGCCGGCATGGTCGAGACGCCGGCCGGCTGCGACCGGCGCCTGAAGCGCCGGCTCGGCGACGAGTTCTATCCCGGCCTCAAGGTCTGTATCGACGGTTTCGAGAAGCGGCCGCTGGCCTGGCAGGCGATGATGATCTCGCTCGGCTGGAATGCCGGCGTCGGCACGGCCTGCAACTCGACGGCGGCACGCCTCGGCCGGGCGGGGCAGTATCAGGCCAGCTGCATCGCGGCAACCGCCTACAACAAGGCGGGCGGGCGCATGGTGATCGGCCTGGTGAACCGGCGCGAGATGGGCGACGCCTCCCGAATCGGCGAGGCCGAACTCTGCGTGTCGGGGCTGCAGCCATGAGCATGGCCCTGGCCTTCCTCTCGACCGGCCTCGGCCGAGCCGTCGCGGCGATCGGTATCGTGATCGCCGCCTATTTCTACGGCTACAGCAGCGGCCGTCACGAGCAGGCGAGGCTCGACAATGTCGCCGCCCTGAAGGCCGAGCTTGCCACCACCAAGACGGATCTGGCCATCGCCTCCGCCCTGGCCGGCATCGCCGAGGATGAAACCCGCGCGGCCGAGCGGGCCGTCGCCGAAAACCGGGACAGGATCGATGATTATCAGAAGGCCTTGGCCGCTCGGCCGGATGCTCGCTGCGCTCTCGACGCTGATGATGTGCGCCGCCTGCGCGCGCTCAACCCCGCCCCTTGAGCGAGGGCTCCCGCCGGCGCCGTTGCTGATGGCGCCAGTCCCGGTGCCGGCGATCCATGAAGGCCAGGATGCCCGCTTGCTGGCAGCGCAGGCGCTTGGCTCGACGGCAGCCGCAAACGACCGACTGACACGGTCGCGACGCTGGTATGAGCAGCTTCGGCACTGCTACGCGGCGCCGGCCGATCCCGCCTGTGCGAAGGAGGCAAGGCCATGAATGACCAATCTGCGAGCGAGAAAGAGCATTGGGTCGTGGACAAGAAAATTCCGGTTGCCCTCGTGATCACCCTGCTTGTCCAGACGGGTGGCGTCGTCTGGTGGTCGAGCCAGCTTAACAGCCGCGTCAACATGATCGAGGAGCGTAACATCAAGCTCGAGATCGAGATCGGCAAGCTGAAGGACAATGGCGGGGAGATCCGCGAGCGGTTCGCGAAGGCCGAGACGACCATGCTCGCCTTTGTCGAGACGACGCGACGGATCGAGGCCAAGCTCGATCGCCTGATCGATGACAAGCAGCCGGGTCGTAGTGCCGGGCCTCGCTGAAACAAAGAGAAGGCCCGGCCGCATGGAGGTGGCCGGGCAAGTTGGTTGCCGCAGCGTAGAGCTACGCCGCGCCTAAAAATACCGGCGTTCCCATGCGATGCAACCTAAAGTCGCACCGGATGAGGCTTATGCCGCCAAAGACGATATTACCGCAGATCGGGTACTATCCTCGATCTTGCTCTGCACGCGATCAAGATCGCCAGCGACCACGACAAAATGGCTATCGCTGAAGAAGATCGTGGTCGAATTGCCGTCGGACTCAAGAAAGCAAATTTGCGAGACGTTGATTGCGATCACGTGATTGTCGTAGGCTCGATTGAACCTGCAAAAGACAGGAAGCATGGGCGTTATCCTCGGGTGTGATCGGCCCTATGCTGGCACCGAGCGGGCGCGCACGCCCTGACGCGACGTGACTCTCCAAACCAACCTACAGATTAGGCGGTGGTTGTCGATACTGACCTTACGTCATTCTCCCGGAATAATTGCCTACGGCGGCGCGCCGGGAAGTCGGGCTGTCGCGTATGTCAATAGTTGTCAACGAAGATGTGAACGGTTTGTTCCCCAACTTCTGCGAGCGCCGAGAAAAACCCGGCGCTGTCGGACGCCGGGCCAAGGGGTTGCCTGCGACGCATCATTGCGCCACGAAGTGAACTGTGGAGGTAGGGCGTAATTCGAACGTGATACGTCATCTGCCGCAAACTGTCCCCGCGGCCCCCTCGAAATGCCGGCACCGTGGAAATTGACGCGTCGCCTCAATTCGTTCATTTTTTGTTCTCATCATAAAGGGAGAACAGGCGATGCAAACCGAGGCATTCAAGATGGATATGGATTTCCTCATCGTGCTGCGGCACGGCCAGGTGAAGTCATGCCGGGAGCAGCTGGAAGACTTCCTCAACCGGTCGTTTCCGGCCTATCGTTTCGGTGTCGGGGCCGACCATGCCGGCCTCATCGGGGATGGCGAATTCTGCATCCTGCCCGTGCTTTCGAATGGCCCGGCCAAGGATCCGACCGGTGACGCGATCAAGATGCGCCCCTATCCGACGCCGGATGTCATCCGGGCGATCGGCAAGGCGGTGAAGGAGTTCCGGTCGGGCGAGGCGGGGAGGGCGCACTGATGGCCCTCTCCTTCATTTGCAATCCCGAAGGCATGCACTTCTGCGTGCAGGAGTGGGATGATCGCGGCATGAGCATCGTTCAGACTCTGGCCGCAGCCAAGAAATTCTCCGTGGCGAGTTTCGCCTTCGACGAGGCCATAAGCGAGAACCCGCGTTTGAACATCACCCTGCAGCAGGGAACAAGGGTGATCCGCAAGTCGCGCGATGGCTAGATTGGATCGAGGATATCGGGCTCGTTATAGGCCGGTGAATTCACCTTGGTGGAGATCGGCCACATATCCATCAGCTCGGCCGGGAAGGGCACGATCAGGTCGCGCGGATCGGGCTCGATGTTGGCGAGCCAGCGATCATAGTCCTTCGGGTGCAGGATGAGCGGCATCCGATCATGGATCTGGCCGACCAGGCTGTTCGGCGCGCAGGTGACGATAGTAAAGGTGCGCCGAATCTCCTGCGTGGCCTTGTCCGTCCAGCTCTCCCAAAGGCCGCCAAGGGCGAATTTGGAGCGATCCTTCATGGCGATGGCGTAGGGCTGTTTCTTCGTGCCCTTCTTGATCGGCTTGCCATCCTCGAGGATCTTCATCCACTCAAAGAAGGCGTCGACCGGGATCAGGCAGCGCCGGCTCTTGTAGGCGCCTCGGAAGCTCGGTTTGGCCGTCAGATCCTCGCCGCGCGCATTGATGGGGTAAGGCCAGTCGTTGGGGTCCTTCACCCAGCTTGGCATCAGCCCCCATTGCAACAAGTCATGGACATAGCGATTGGTGCCGGGCTCGCGGCGGATCACCCATAGGAACTGGCGCGGCGACCCGTTGTAGTGCGCACGCCAGGCGGCAGCGATCGTCTCCTCGGTGGCGCCCATTTCGGAGAAGAGGCCGGGCAGCTCCGGCCCGGATTGGTGTACGCGGCCGCACATGGCTGCTCCTCAGAATGGAATTTCGCGGGGCGGGCGCTTGCGGCCGGGTATCAGCTGATCGAGCTGCGCCTCGAGCTCCTCGTTGCATTTCACGCCCAGCATGCAGTGATCGGCGAGGCTGCTCAAGGCGATGGCGGCCTCGACCTTTGACCAGCCGGCAGCGACGGCTTCATCGATCACGGCCAGAAAGGCCGGCTCCATAGCCTCTTCGCATTCCGGTATGCGATCGGAGATATCAAGCTCTCGCCCTGGTCCTGGCATCGGTGGTCGCTGCTGGTCGGCCATTCCGCCCTCCTAAACACAAAGTTTAGTGTTCCGACACGGGCGAAAACCATAGCAGTTTCAAGAGGGCTTTCCACACTGGTTTGTCGGAACGGGCATTGAAGCCGCTCAAGAGACAAGCGACTTGTAAGTATAACTCCGCCGACGTAACACTACTATATAAATCGATACGGTCTCGGCAGCATGTCTGCCTAAATTACTAAAGGCGACGAACACGATGGCAGCACGAAAGGTAACGGGTCGTGGAGGGAGGGAATCGCTGATACGCGCCTTCACTATCGAAGGCTTATACGGGTATCGGACAATAAGCCTTGCCTCCGAACATGCCGCCACAATCGTCATTGCGAGAAATGGGTCGGGAAAAACAACCCTAATGGCTGCACTGGATGCATTTTTGCGATGCCAGTTCGCAAGGCTACGGGATCTGGATTTCGAAATAATTCGATGTCGCCTAAGAAACGTGGAAGATGAACTCGTCCTCACACATGTAGACGTAGAGCAATTAGCCTACGCAATTGACAACTCTGAGATTGTTCATTTTGCGAGACTATGTGAGACTGATCCCGCTAAATTGGTTTCCTTTATAGAGAAAATTTCGGACACGGACCGGGATGCAAATGACGCGTGGGAAGACTATCAGGTATTTAACTCGATAGTTAAGAAAAATGACTATAATAGGCGTGCTGCAATTGCGGAGTGCGAGCGTCTTCGTAAAATATACTACGAAATGAGCCCTAATATAAGTATATTGCGGCAAATTATATCAACCGCTATGGCGGATATCGACTTAGTATATCTTCCGACGTACAGAAGAATCGAATTGCCGCTTAGCGAGAAGGAAGAACAATTAGGCATACGGTCTCGGTCATTGCATGCTCGAAACCGTCGTACGCGCCTCACCTTCAATGATTCCGGGCTTTTTTCAGGTGATGTGCATTTCGGTTTGTCCGATATTGGCGAGCGCCTCTCTGAGCTGAATCAGATCCTGCTTGCCAGCTCAAGCCTGAGCTACAGGCAGATTAGTGCCGACATAATAAATGAGATGCTCGATGGTACATTCGAACATTTTCAGGTTTCACATCAGCGAATTCCTTCATCCGACGAGCTGGAGCTATATTTCTCGCGTTTAAAGGCGGGAGGGAGGCGCATCGGCCCCTATGAAGTATCAATTCCGAATATCGAGAAGATATATAGTGGGAAAGGTATATCCAGAGATGCAAATAAATTCCTAACTTACTTTCTAAGTAAATTGAACGTCTCTATTCAGGCGACCAGAAATATCGAGGTTATGGTCGAGGAATTTGTTAATATTTGTAACAAGTATCTGGCTAGGATAGAGGTGAGTTCGGATGGAGAAGATTATGCAAAGGATCTCATAATCGACCCTGATGCTAAAATGCTTTTCTTGAATAGGACCAATCTATCGGTATATGTCGAGCATATGCATCTGAATCGAAAGATTCCGCTGAACTCACTCTCTTCTGGTGAGAAGCAAATGATCTCTTTATTTGCGAAGCTGTTCTTGTATGAGAAGGAGAAAGTTGTCCTAATCGATGAGCCGGAGCTTTCGCTGTCAATCGACTGGCAGCGGCAGTTAATCGTGGATTTTTTAAGTGCTCCACGTTGTAGGCAGGTGATTGCAATTACGCACTCTCCTTTCATATTTGATAATGAACTTGAACCCTATGCGCGTTCGATGAAATCCGAGCTTAGCTCGACCGCCACTCGCTACGATACGAACGAAGAAGAGCCGGACTTGGATGAGTAAAATATCTTCTAAATCGAATGTTCCGGACGACTTGGTCGAGCGCGCGAAAAAGGCCCGCGAAACGTCGGCAGCTTTAAAAATCCAGTTGATTAATTTGCGTCAAAAAATACCTCAACGACTAATATTCGTCTTCGAGGGAAAGGACGATGTAACAGCATATATGCACTGGATAAAGCGAATAGACTCCAAGATCTCATTTGAACCTTTCGTCTGTAACGGCAAGAGAAATGTATTAAGCTTGCGGTCATCTGTACAGCGCGATACAGACGATCTTGCTGATGGAGTATATTTCTATATAGATCGTGATTTTGACGATAGTGCGGGTGCCGAATTAGGTACCGATATTTTTATGTGCGAAGCTTACTCGATTGAGAACTACCTCGTTAATGAAGAAGTGCTCGAAGAACTTCTTAAGGACGAGCTGCAATGCCACGGATTCCCTGAGGCGAGAGAGGAAATTATAAGGCAATTTTCTAAAGTATACAGAGAATTTCTTTCGGTAACGTGCGATCTTAATTTCTATTTGTATTGTGGCAAGAAATTGGGGTCCGATTTGGCGAACTCTGTTCCTGACAAAATCAATAAGATTGTAGCGGTATCGTTAGATGGCGTCGCGGAATTGGATCCGCCGGTCGAAAAGGCGATAGAGGCAGCTATCAAATCACATGCACAGTTCAGTGACGGCCTCCGTGCAGATTTCGAGTTGATGGATCCGCCTATGCGGTTTCGGGGCAAGTTTTCACTGATGTTTTTTTTCAGATGGCTCGAGCTTCTGGCTCGTGAGCGCATTGATCGGCTGACTGCCCTCACCGCGAGTTTGTCGCCTGTAACCCGCACCAGATTCTCGCAAATCAATATCGGAACGATGGCGGCCCGTTCTGCAATTCCTAAGGGCTTGGCGGAGTTCGCAAAAGCTGCCAACGAAGGCAATCGCGGCTGAATGTTATGTTTTAAACTCTTGAGCAGACACTGTGTTGGCGACGCGCTCGGAGTTGCAGTGCAATATACTCACTACTAGGGCGGCTTCACCTCGGCGACAACAGTGGCAATCCAGGTCCAATCGGCATATTTGTCCCCGGTTTGCCGGATGTGGGTATAGCGTTGCAGCGAACTCCATGATCGATGGCCGGAGACAGCGGCCGCGTGCGGAATATTCATGCCCAACTCGAAGAGCCGGCTGACGCCATCGTGGCGCAGGTCGTGGAAATGCAGATCTTCGATCCCTAGAAACTTGCATGCCCTGGTGAAGCCGGCGCTGATAGCATCTGCCTTATACGGAAAGATCTCCTCGGCGGAGCGGGGCATCGCCTTGATAATATCGAGAGCAGGATCGGGCAGATCGCACCAGGTGTCGTTGCCGATCTTCTCGCCCGGGTTTTTCATGTCGCGCACAAGAATGCGCTTCCCTGCCTCGTCGAGGTCGGCCCAACGAATGGTCGCGATTTCTTCCTGGCGCCGGGTGGAGAAGATCGCGAATGCGATAATCCGTGTCATCGGAGCCGATGTCGTGCGCCTGGCGCTGCGATCGGTGAAGTGGCGCATGAGCTTGTTCAGCTCGTCGAGCGTCGGCCGGCGATCCCGCTCGCGAGACTTCGAGGTGATGCCAAGGCGCTTTGTTACCTTGAAGGCATCCTTCACCGCCTGGTGGTCGAGATCGTACCCCCAAGCAGGCTTGGCGATGGCGAAGACGGCGGACAGGTGAGAGAGGTAGTTGGCAACGGTCTGAGGGCTGCGCCCGGCCTTGAGCTGCGTCGCCAGCTCGACGATGTCGGTGCTCTTGATCTCGGAGCACGCTAAGGCCCCGATGTCGAAATCCTTGATTGCTCTCAGCACTTGCGCCTTTGTGCGGCCGATGGCTTTCAGACTCTCAGCCGTGTATTTGTCGATGGCGTCTCCGAGCGTATGCTCTTTGATCTTGGCGCGTTCCACTCCACCCGGCTCGGCGAGTTCCTTCTCGCGTTTCTCGATCCAAGCCTTCGCGGCCGGCTTGCGGTCAAAAGTCCGCGCCTCCCGGTGGATAAATTTCCCGTTTTTCTTTAGGGATATCTGCGCAAGGTAGGCGATGGAGCCATCCTTGCGTTTCCGAGGAACGATGGTTGCCATAGGTGGTACAACATGGGAGAATTTGGGACAACATCTGTTGTACCGGATACCCCGAATGGCCGGAAATGGCAACAAATCTTACAGGGATCGGCAGCGGCGTTTTTCCGTAACTGTCGATGGAGTATAGCATTTTGGGCGTTTTACCCGATCACGCTTTTGCTGTTGCGCCTATGATGGACTGGACGGATCGTCATTGCCGGTTCTTCCATCGCATTCTCTCGGCGAAGGCCTTGCTTTATACCGAGATGGTGACCACTGGTGCCGTGATCCATGGCGACCGGCAGCGTCTGCTCGGGTTCTCCGGCGAGGAACATCCCATTGCCGTGCAGCTTGGCGGCTCCAACCCGAAGGACCTGGCCACCGCGGCCCGCATCTGCGCCGATTTCGGCTATGACGAGATCAACCTCAATGTCGGCTGCCCGTCCGACCGCGTGCAGGAAGGGCGGTTCGGCGCCTGCCTGATGGCGGAGCCGGAACTGGTGGGTGAGTGCGTCGCCGCCATGAAGGCCGCGGTCGACCTGCCCGTCACCGTCAAGTGCCGCATCGGCATCGACGAGCAGGATCCCGAGGCGGCGCTCGATCGCATCACCGTGGCCGTCCGGGCCGCTGGCGTCGACGCTTTGATCGTGCATGCGCGCAAGGCGTGGCTGAAGGGGCTGAGCCCCAAGGAAAACCGCGACGTGCCGCCGCTCGATTATGGCCGCGTCTACCGGCTGAAGGAAGCCAACCCTGATCTCAACATCTCCATCAATGGTGGCATCAAGGCCGTCGAGGAGTGGGGCACGCATCGGGCCCGTCTCGATGGCGTCATGGTCGGGCGCGAGGCCTATCAGAACCCCGAGATCCTGCTGGCCGTCGATCCGACCTTGTTCGGCGTGGCCGCGCCCGTCACCGACGGTTTCGAGGCGATCGAGGCGATGGCGCCCTATATCGAAGCGAGGCTGGCTGAGGGCGTGCGGTTGAGCTCGATCACCCGCCACATGATCGGCCTCTTCCCGGGCCGGCCGGGCGCGCGGCTCTACCGGCGCCATCTCGCCACCGAGGCGGTCAAGCCCGGCGCCGGGCTCGAGGTGCTGTTCGAGGCAGCTGCCCATGTCCGCCGTGCCATCGAGGCCAAGGCGGCCTGATCCGGCCGATCGCGTACCGCTCCCGCCAAAGTGAATCGCCTCGTCCCGCCCGAGCGCTATGCTGCGTCATCGGGGACGCTGTTGCGTCGCGGGGGCGCGGAGTTTGCATCATGACGAAACCCTATCGGCTTGCCGGCTTGCTGGCGCTCGCCTTCATCCTCCCGGCCCAGGCGCAGGAGGCGCCGCGCAAGATCTTCCGCGGCACGATCGAGGCGCTGGACGGCAAGGGGCTCAGCCTCAAGACCTCGGACGGCCAGAGCGTTGCGATCCATCTCACACCTGACTGGAAGGCCCGACTGGTCGCGCCCATCAGCGTCGAAGCCATCCATGCCGGCAGCTTCATCGGCACGGCGCAGATCCCCCAGGCGGACGGCTCGGGCAAGTCGCTGGAGGTCCATGTCTTCCCGCCGGGCGTCAAGAGCGGCGAGGGCGAGCGGGACTGGGATTCCCAGCCGGGCGCGCGCATGACCAACGGCACGGTGGGCGGCGAGGTCGTCTCGACCGCGGCGGGACGGGAGGTCACGCTCACCTTTCCCGGCGGCAGCCGCAAGATCGTGATCCCGCCTGAGGTCCCCATCGTGCAGTTCAACGCGGCCGAGCGGACGATCATCAAGCCGGGGATCGCCGTTTTCGTTGTCGCTCAGCCCGATGGCAAGGATTGGCGGACCAACAGCGTGGCCACCGGGCAGAACGGTGCTGCGCCGCCGATGTGACGACAGTAGGAGCGCGGACATCTCAGCGCCATGAAGACATGTCGCGATGTCCGCTCTTCTTGCCAACCGACAATGTCTCTACAAGAGCGGACAAGATGTCCGCGCTCCGGGAGGAGCCGCTAGACCTCGATCACCATGCCGTCCTCGGCAAGGTCGAACAGGCTGCGGTCGACCTTGTCGCGATAGGCCAGCATGGTCGGGCCCATATGGGTGAGCACCACGCGTTTGGCGTTGAAGTCGCCGCGGCGGGCGAGCAGGCGATTATAGTCGAGATGGGGCGGCGTCTCCTCGATGGCGAAGCATTCGAGGAAGAGCAGGTCGGCGCCGTCGGCGATCTCGGGCAGGACCTCGGTCCATTCGGTGTCGCCGGAATGCACGAAGACCTTGCCGCCGCCTTCCAGCCGCACCGCCGTGGCCGGCGCGCCGCAGGGATGGACCACCTCGACGGTACGGATGGTGAAGCCCTGGGCGTCGCGCTGCGTCCCCGGTGCCATTTCCTCCACGCTCCAGGCAAAGCTCCAGGGCGTCTCCATGGTGGCGCCGGCGAACAGTGCCTCGATGGTGGTGGAGAGGCGCTCGATCGTGCCGGGAGGGCCGATGATGCGCAGCGAACGAGTGCGCTTGCGCACCCATTGGGCATCGAGCAGCAGGAAGGGGATGCCGCCGAAATGATCGCCATGCAGGTGAGTCAGCATGATCAGGTCGATCTGGTCGGGATCGATGCCCATGGCGCCGAGCGCCGTCATCGTCGTCGCACCGCAATCCAGCAGGCAGACGGTACGGCCCTCCTGCGGATCCTCGATCTCGACCAAACTGGCGGTGTTGAACCGTCCTCCCGATCCGAAGGCATCGCCACAGCCGACCACCGTCACGCGCATGGCAGGGCCTCCTGCCGCCGGGGCGCCGCGAATTGGAGGGAGCGGAAAAGGATCTGCCTCATGCCGAAGTCTGTTCTATTTCGATAACAAGCCTCGCAGGATCGGCGAGGCTTCAACCGGATGATGTGCGTCAAGTCACCCACCGGTATGAACCGAAAAGTCCCGGAACTTCAACTCAAAGAAAGCAAGCAAAACCGGCGAGAATGAGCCAGGAGCCGCCGGCTCACGAAATGCCAAAACTGTCTGTGCGAAAACGCACAAAGCGAACGGGGGTGAAGCATCGCAAGCACCTGAGATCCTGCGGCTTCCGCCCGATCGAGCTTCGCGATTCGATCGGGAAAGCTGCCTGGTTCAGAACTTGCGGGCGGTCGGTTCGACCACGATGCGAAACGGGCCGAGATCGCTGTTGCCGCGCGCATCGACATGGCCCTTGACAGTGGAGCCAAAGCCGCTCTGCTGGCCGAGGCCGCTCTGCTTCCTGAACCCGTAATCGGCCCTGAATTCGCCGCCGACCCTGATGCACATGCCGGTATCGGCCGAATAAGCGAACCCTTCGCCATATTGGCTGCAGCGGGGATCCGTTTTCTCGCCGGCAAAGCCAGGCGCCGTAAAGGCAAGCACGGCGATGGCAGCACTGATCGTCCTGAACATGAATAGGCTCCTAAAGCGCCTGGCGATCGGGTGGATCACCCGGAAATCGTAAAGACGCGTCGAAACAAAAGTTAGAGCAAAGCAGGCATTTTTGCCGAAACATACCCGACTTTGGCAGCGAGTCAGGCCTAGCGCCCGATCGTGACCACTTCGCGGCAAAGCTTTCGCGGTTCGAACACGAGATATAACGGTTTGTTACATCCAGTCGTCGCAACGCCCCGTTTGTACCAACGAGCGCAGCTCAAGCCTTGTCGGTGACGCCCGCCTGCGCGAAGGTCGCCATGCCGGTATGGCAGGCAAGAGCCGCCTTGATGAGGGATATCGCCAGGGCCGCGCCGGATGCTTCGCCGAGTCGCATGTTGAGATCAAGCAGCGGCTTCTTGCCGAGGCGAACCAGTACATCGCCATGAGCCCCCTCGGCGGAGACATGTCCGGCGACGCAATGGTCCAGCAAGGCAGGATCCATGGCGTGGAGAATGGCCGCGGCGGCGCAGACGACATAACCGTCCAGCACCACGGGCACGCGCTGGCTGCGGGCCGCCAGGATGGCGCCGGCCATCGCCGCGATTTCGCGGCCGCCCAGGCGCCGAAGCACTTCAAGCGGGTCCTTGAGATGGCTGCGGTGGAATTCGACCGCGGCCGAGACGGCTGCGATCTTGCGAGCCAGGCCGGCATCGTCGACACCCGTGCCGCGACCGACCCAATGGGCAGCCTCCCCACCATAGAGGGCATGATAGATGGCGGCGGCGATGGTGGTATTGCCGATGCCCATCTCCCCCAGGGCCAGCAGGTCGATGCCGCCGGAGACCGCCTCCATGCCGAAGGCCATGGTGGCCGCACAGGCCTTTTCGTCGAGCGCTGCCTCGCAGGTGATGTCGCCGGTGGGGATGTCGAGGGCGAGGTCGAAAACCTTGAGGCCGATGTCGAAGGTCGAGCAGATCTGGTTGATCGCGGCGCCCCCGGCGGCGAAATTCTCCAGCATCTGGCGCGTGACTTCCTGCGGATAGGGCGAAACACCGCGGGCGACCACGCCGTGATTGCCGGCAAAGATCGCCACCAGCGGGCGCGAGACGGTGGGAGACGCCGTGGCCTGGACGGCGGCGAGCCATTCGACGATGGTCTCCAGCCGGCCGAGGCTGCCCGGCGGCTTGGTCAATTGACCGTCGCGCTGCCTCACCCCCGCCACGGCGTTGGCGTCGAGGGCGGGCATGCTGCGGGCGAGCTCGCGGATGTCGTCGAAGGGCAGGGCGGTGCCGGCAAAAGCCATTGGGATGTTTCCAATGTGGGAGAGATGATTTGCCGCGCTTATAGACCGATGACCGCGCGGCGGAAAGGTCGCGTGACGACGGTTGATGCCCCGGTCTCGACACGGGGGAGCAGGCAGGAGCAGGGGCGAGCGAGCCCGTCGCACCGTTGATTTGATGGGGGCCAGCATGGCATGCAGGTTGTCGTCATGATGCATTCGCCCTTTCTCGCCAGCGTTCCGCAGGCTCTGCGCTTCTGGTCGCGCCTGCCGGTGCCCGTCCTATCCTTCGAGGTCGATCCGCATGGCCGGCCCGACATGGAAAGGCTGGCGCCGGTGACACCGCTGGCGGGCACCGTGCTTGGTCTCGCGGCGGCCGTCGTGCTGGTCCTCGCCCATCTTGTCGGTCTGCCAGCGACGGTTGCCGCGATTTTCGCGATAGCCGCCGTGGCGGTGATGACCGGTGCCATGCATGAGGACGGGCTTGCCGATGTCGCCGATGGTTTCGGCGGTGGCGGCACGCTCGAGCGCAAGCTGGAGATCATGCGTGATTCGCGCATCGGTGCGTATGGAGCGACCGCGCTGATGCTGGCTCTCGCCGCCCGGGTGTCGCTGCTCGCCGCGTTGCTGACGGCGATCGGCGATGTCTGGCGTACGGGCCTGGTTCTGGCCGCTGCCGTCGCCACTTCCCGCATCCTGGGGCTGTTGCCGCTGGTTCTGCTGGGACCGGCCCGTCCGGATGGTGCCGGTGCCTCGGCAGGCCGCTTGACCGGCCATGCCTGGCGTTCCGGCGCCATCCCTGCCATGGCCGTAACTGCCTTGCTGGCCTGGGCCGGAACCGGCCATTTCATGTCGGTTCTCGCACCCCTGGCGGGGCTTGCGGCGGCCTATGCTGTCACGCGGCTGGCGGAGCGGCAGATTGGCGGGCAGACCGGCGATGTCTGCGGTGCTGCCGTGATGCTCGCCGAAATGGCAATCCTGGCAGGTGCTCTGGCGCCTCTGGGCTGGCATGTCTAAATTATTGATACCTCGCTAGCCGGATTGTGAACGCCATGCAGATCACCTCCACACCTTGCGTCGCCATTTGCCGCATCGATGCGGCGAGCGGCTTCTGCATCGGTTGCGGACGCACCAGCCTGGAAATCGGCCGCTGGGTGGAGATGAGCGAGGAGGATCGCCTGGTGCTGATGGCGAGATTGCCGGATCGGTTTGCGCAAACGCCGGCCTTGCAAGCCGCCCGCGATGCTTTCGACGCCTTGATGGCGGCGCGGCGACGGACCGGGCGGCGCAATCGCGTATGAATGCCACATTTGAATGGCTGAACTTCCTGTGGGCGGTTGCACCAAATCGCCGGGCACTTTGGGGAAGCATCGAGGAGATGGCATGATTCGGATCGGCGCTCTCATCTTGGCTGCAGCTTTCGCCGCCTTCACCGGCGGCTCGGCCTCGGCAAGGGAGTGGAAATCGATCCGCATCGCCACCGAGGGCGGCTATCCGCCCTTCAACCAGCTCGATGCCAAGGATCAGCCCATCGGCTTCGATGTCGATATCGCCAGGGCGCTCTGCCGGAAAATGGATGCGACCTGCAGTTTCGAAGTCCTCGATTGGGATGCCCTGATTCCATCCTTGAACGCCGGCAAGGTCGACGCCATCGTCTCCTCCATGTCGATCACGCCGGAGCGGCGACGCCAGGTCGCCTTCACCAACCGCTATTACGACCGGCCGACGAGCTTTGTGGCGCGCAAGGACAGCAAGATCGCCACCTGGGATGCGGCGGGACTGAAGGACAGGGTGGTCGGCGTCGTGGCCAATACGGTGCAGGCTTCCTTCCTGCAGGCGGAGATCCAGGCAGGAGGGGCCCAGATCAAGCTTTATGGCAGCCAAAGCGAGGCCAATGCCGATCTTGTGACCGGGCGCCTCGATGCCGTGCTTGCCGACAAGCTGATGCTGGCCGACTGGCTGGGCAAGCCCGAAAGCACCTGCTGTGAACTGAAGGCCGATGTCGACCTTGCGAAATATGCCAGGTTCTTCGGGGAGGGCGAGGGGATTGCCTTGCGCAAGAGCGATGTGGATCTTGCTGAAAAGCTCAACAAGGCGATTGCCGATATCGTTGCTGATGGTACCTACAAGACGATCAACGACAAATATTTCCCCTTCTCGATCTATTAAGCCCTGCAGCTGCTCAAGCGTTTTGCGATTTGGTGGAAGCCCCAGAGTCGCAAAGACGCCTTAGCCGATCCTTTGGATTGGCTTGGGAACACGGAGCCGGAGCAAATAAGCGTTCACGCTTGAACGCGCTTTGCTCTAGAAGCGCTGGGATAAAGGAGTTCTTGCGATGAAAGTGGCGTTTCTCGGTCTCGGCGTGATGGGCTTTCCGATGGCGGGCCATCTGACCGTAAAGGGTGGCCATCAGGTTACCGTCTACAATCGTACGCCCGCCAAGGCGCAGGCCTGGGTAGAGAAATACGGCAACGCCTCCGCGCCGACCCCGGCCGAGGCAGCCAAGGATGCCGACATCGTCTTTGCCTGCGTGGGCAATGACGATGATTTGCGCTCGGTGACGACTGGGCCGCAAGGCGCCTTTTCCGGCATGAAGAAGGGCGCCATCTTCGTCGACCACACCACCGCTTCCGCCGAGGTCGCGCGCGAACTGTATGAAGCGGCCGGCAAGCTCGGCCTCGGCTTCATCGACGCCCCGGTTTCCGGCGGGCAGGCCGGCGCCGAGAACGGTGCGCTCGGGGTGATGTGCGGCGGCGATGCCGATGTCTACGCCCGGGCCGAACCGGTGATTGCCCACTATGCCAAAGCTTGCCAACTCATGGGACCTTCGGGTGCCGGGCAGCTGACCAAGATGGTCAATCAGATCTGCATCGCCGGGCTGGTGCAGGGCCTATCCGAGGGCGTCCATTTCGCCAACAAGGCTGGGCTCGACCTCGAGAAGGTGATCGGCGTGATCTCGAAGGGGGCCGCGCAATCCTGGCAGATGGAGAACCGTTGGAAGCCGATGCAGGAAGGCAAGTTCGATTTCGGTTTCGCCGTCGACTGGATGCGCAAGGATCTGGGCATCTGCCTCGATACGGCCCGGGCGAACGGTGCCCAGTTGCCGGTGACGGCCCTGGTCGACCAGTTCTATGCCGAGGTCCAGGCCATGGGCGGCCGGCGCTGGGATACTTGCAGCCTCGTCGCCCGGCTCGAAAAGCCGCGCAGCTGAATCAGGCGATGATGGGAAAGCCGCACCTAATGAAGACCCTCGAGGATATGGGCTCGCCGCCGGGTTTCGATGGCGAGCCGGACTACAATGCCGAGACCGACGAGGAAGAGCGCAAGCTGTATGAAAGCCTGATGCTGGCAACGGCATCGGGGTTTGACGAGGCCGTCGCGGCCCTTACCGCTTTCCTCCAGCGCCATATCGACGCCGAGCTGGAGACGACGACCGAGGATGTCGCCGGCGTACGCAGTTGGGTGGGGCGATGCCAGACTGCGAGCCAGTCGGTTGATGCGCAACTGACCGATTTCGGGGACTATCGCGGCGGTTATCTGCGCCTCGTCTCCGATTTGGAAGGCACGCAATCCTGAGTGAGGGGGCGGGGCCTGACAGGGATCCTGACTGCCGAGGATTGTTCGTCCGTCGGCATTTTGGTAAAGGCCTCGTTTCATCCGTTTGACAGGAGCCGGACATGAAGGGCCTCAAATCGTCGGACCGCTAGGCCGCAACGACATGTCGATGTTGTTGCGGCGTTCTGTCCGATCCCGTCCGGTTTTGCACTGAAGAGGCAGACCGCCGCCGAATGTTTTCATTTGAGCGGATGTTTTGTCATGCCTGCCAAAAACCCCGTCTGGGGTCATTGCCTGCCGTCGGCCCTGCTGCTGATGGCCCCCTTCGATATCCTCGCTTCCCTGGCCATGGATATCTATCTGCCCATCGTGCCCATCATGCCGGCAGCGCTGGGTACCAGCGCGTCGCTGGTCCAGCTGACCCTCAGCCTCTATATGGTGATGCTCGGGGTGGGACAGATCATCTTCGGGCCCTTGTCCGACCGTGTCGGCCGCCGGCCGATCCTGATCGGCGGTGCGGTCGTGTTCCTCTTCGCTTCTCTGGGACTTGCAGCCAGTTCGAACGCCGTCATCTTCCTGGCCCTGCGCTTCCTGCAGGCAGCCGGCGCTTCCGCCTGCCTGGTGGCGACCTTCGCCACGGTGCGGGATGTCTATGCCGAACGTCCCGAGGGCGCCATAATCTACAGCCTGTTCAGCGCCATGCTGGCATTCGTGCCGGCCCTGGGACCGGTCGCGGGGGCACTCATCGCCGATCATTTTGGCTGGCGGGCGATCTTCGTCACGCTTGGGCTGCTGATGACGGGCGCCCTCGTCCATGCAGCATGGCGCTGGCCCGAGACCCGGCAAACGCCACAGGAACTCGCCCGGCGCCCTGCCATCACGGTTCTCGGCAGTTATGCGTTCTGGACCTATACGGCAGGCTTCGGCACGGCGATGGGGAGCTTCTTCGTCTTCTTCTCCACCGCGCCGCGGGTGCTGATCGACAGGGCCGGCTATTCGCCCCTGGCCTTCAGCCTTGCCTTCGCCACGGCCGCCCTGGCGATGATGCTCGCAACGCGCTTCGTGCCCGGCCGCATCGGGCGCTGGGGGCGCCTGGGTTGTCTCAAGCGGGCGATGGGGACGATCCTGGCTGGCGCCGGCTTGCTCGCTGTGGGCGAGACCATGAGCGTGCCGTCCTGGTGGAGCTTCCTTGCGCCGATGTGGGTGATCGCCGTCGGCATCGTCCTCGCCGGTGGCGTCGCGGCCAATGGCGCGCTCGAGGGCTTCGATGACATCGCCGGCGCCGCGGTTGCGCTCTATTTCTGTGTGCAGAGCCTGATGGTCAGCATTGGCGGCACCTTGGTCGTCCTGGTTCTGCCCGGGGATACCGCGTGGCCGTTGGTCGCCTATGCCGCAGGCATGGCGGGCCTGGTTCTCCTGCTTGCCAGCGCAAAATCTGGAGGGCTCGTGGAGGCTGACGTTTGAAATGCATCTGCGAGCTGAAGCTTTTTACTACAGCCCGTCTTGTTCCCGTCACAAAGGCTCCCTATATAAGAACTCAAGGGTGATTCGGCGGACGCGCCGCATGCCTGATCGAAAGACAGTCCTACCACGGATGTACTGGGGGATGGGTCGATCGAAATGAATGGGCCGGTGCTTCGCCTTCGGGTTTGATCCTGGTCTTTGTCGCAAGGCAACCCCGTCAGCAATGGCGGGGTTTCGTTTTTGTGGCGCCTGTTTTTCGTGCGTCCTTGGCTCAGGGTGCCGCGCGCTCACTCCTTGCGAATGAGGAAGAACCAGGCGAGATAGCCGCCGACCGCCAGGGCAATCAGCAGCATCACGGTCTGTTTGGTATCGGCGCTCAAGGCCGCGTCGCGTTGCGCCTGGGCATAGCGGCTCGCCATTTCGGGATTGCTACTGACATAGATGGCGGCGATCCCGAGTATGGCGGCCAGCACCAGCCAGATCCAGCGTGAACGAAACAAATCAGATCCTCAACTTAGCCTTGTTGCATTCTCGGCCGGAATGCCGACGATTTCACGTTAAGAAAGTGCAATTCTAGAGCATCGCGCCGAAAAGTGGACGCCGGTTTTCGGCAAAGGCGAGGCGACAACAATAACCTACAGCGTGGAACTCGATTCCGAAATCGAGTCCGACGCTGTAGAGCAAAGTGCGTTCATGCGTGAACTTCTTTGCTCAAATTCCTTGTTTCGACACGCCTTCGTGCTCCACCGAAACGCGGAACGCCTCGTCAGCGCCCCTGGAACAGCGGCGCCCGCTTGGCCAGGAAGGCCGCGACGCCTTCGGCAAAATCATGCGAGGCGCCGGTCTTGCGTTGCAACGCGGCTTCCAGGGCCAGTTGGGCATCGAGATCGTTGTCGGCGCTGGCCAGCACCGCCTCGCGGATCATGCGGAAAGCCAGGGCCGGGCCCAGGGCGAGCTTGGCAGCAAAGGCCGCGACGTCGTCGCGGAAGCTGACATCCTCATAGAGCTTGTAGACGAGGCCCATGCGCAGGGCCTCCTCCGCCGGCACCGGTTCGGCCGTCAGCATGAGGGCGAGAGCCCGCTTGGGACCGATCAGGCGCGGCAGCAGCCAGGTGCCGCCGGCATCGGGGATGAGGGCGATCTTGGCGAAGGCTTCCTGCAGGGTCGCCGATCGCGACGCCAGCACGATGTCGCAGGCCAGGGCGATGTTCATGGACGCGCCGACAGCCGGCCCGTTGAGGGCTGCAATGGTCGGCTTGGGAGAGGTGACGATCTGCTTGATCAGAGGATTGTAGTCCCGTTCCAGGGCAGGGCCGAGATCGATGCCGCCGCGGCTGTCGCGCGGCAGGTCCTCGGTGAGGTCCTGGCCCGAGGAAAAGGCGCGCCCTTCGCCGGTGAGCACGATCACCTTGACGTCATCATCGGTGATTGCCGCTGAAAGGGCCGTGCGGAGTTCGGCGTGGAGGCTCGCCGTGAAGGCATTGAGCTTTGCCGGCCGGTTCAGCGTCAGGGTGCGTACCGAGCCCGCATTCTCCACCACCAGCTCGCTCATGCCGTACTCCCTGTTCAAACACCTTTTTCCAGCGCCGCCTCGATGGCGCGCCGGCGCCGCATTTCGCGGCCGGCAGCATAAAGGCCGCTCAGGATGATCAATATCATGCCGGCGCCCGCCCACACATCGGGTAAATCGCCGAAGACCGCAAGCCCAGCCAGGACCGAAAGCGCGATGGCCGAATAGCGGAACGGGCTGACGACCGAGACATCGGTGCCGCGATAGGCGGCGATGACCAGGGCATGCCCGCCGACCAGGCTCAGGCCGCCCAGCATCAGGAGCGAGAGGTCGGCAAGATGGAGCGGCTGCCATTCGGATAGCGCCGAACCGGCAAAGCCGGCCAGGGAGACGATGGTCGTTGTGCCGAGTGTCACCAGCAGGGTCGGCACGCTGGCGCCGATGCGGTGGGTGACGAGATCGCGCAGCGCCGCCAGCACGGCGCAGGCCAAGGTGGCCAGGACATAGAGATTCAGGCCTTGCGTGCTCGGGCGGGCCACCAGGATCACGCCGGCGAAACAGACGAACACGGCCACCCACCGCCTAGCGTCGACCTTCTCCTTGAGCAGCAGCGCCGACAAGGCCAGCAGCAGGATCGGCGCGATCTGGCCGATGGCGGTGGCGATGCCGAGCGGGACATGGCTGAGGCCGAGAATGGAGGCGAAGGCGACCACGCTCTCCATGCCGCCGCGCGCGGCGACTCGCCATTGCCAGATCAGGCGGAAATGGCGCTGAAGGCCGCTGGCCAGGATGAGCGTGAGCACGAAGGCCGTCGCAAAGACGCCGCGAATGGCGATCACCTCGCTGACGGGCATGCGCGCCGTGGCGAGCTTGGCGACGGAATCGTTCACCACGAAGCAGGCCATCGCAGCGATCATCAGGACGATGCCGCGCTGATTGGCCCGTTGGCGACCGAGATCGGCCTGGGTAAACGCAACCGTGGTCATCAGGCGATGGCTTCCTGCCTGCGCCTCGATCTGACGAAGAGCAAAGCAAGCCCGCTGGCCACGATCATCGCCATGCCGGTGATGGCGAGCCCGTTCGGCACCTCGCCCCAGACCAGGAAGCCGCCGATCACCGCCCAGACGGTGAAGCTGTAGTAGTAGGGCGCCACGATCCCGGCCGGCGCTCGGCGGTAGCTCAGGAAAATCGCCATCTGGCCGAGCGTGACGATGAAGCCGGATGCGGCCATGGTCAGCCATTGATCGAACGAAGGTGGCATCCAGCTCTCATGGATCAGGGTGGCACAGCCGGTGGCGAGCGTCAGCACGACGGTCGTGGTGGTCAGGACGACGAAGGTTGGAATGGTGGACGGCGTACCGCGGGTGAGCAGGTCCCGTGTCGCCACCATCATGGCGGTCAGGAAGGCGTAGATCGCGGCGGGCGAGAGACCCGAGCCGCCGGGCTGTGCCACCAAGAGGGCGCCGAGGAAACCGGTGCAGACCAGGACGAGGCGGACGGCGCCGATGCGCTCGCGGAAGATGACGGCCATGGCGATGATGACCAGCAGCGGTGCGGTCTGGCCGATGGCGATCGCATCGGCGATCGGCATGGCGGAGAGCGCCGCCATGTAGAAGAAGGTGGCCGTTGCTTCGAGCAGGGCGCGCAAGATGGCTCGCCAATGCAGGGCGCCGCCGAGCTGGCGAAGCTGTCCGGTCGCGACCAGCAGGAGGCCGCAGGACATCAGCCCGAAGAAACCGCGCATGAACAGGACCTGGAAGGGCTGCAAACCCTGCGCCGTGAGCTTCATCAGGCTGTCGCTGACGACGAACAACCCTGTCGCGAGAACCATCGCGACGATTCCGGACCAATGCGATTGTGCGGGCGGCATGGAGGCGCAATCAAAAGATCGCCGCCGGCGGGCAGCGGGCAATCAGGAAGGTAAGAGAATAATACTTACCTATACTTTGCTTGACGATTTGGCAAAGACAAACCGAGCAGAACTCAAGAAAAGCGCGAGAGGCCGAACATGCCGAGGTCGAAGCGGCTGCTGCCCGTGGTAGCGAGTTCGGCGAGAGCTTCGCCGATGGCGCTGGCGAATTTGTAGCCATGGCCCGAGCAGGGGGAGGCGACGATGACTTGTTCGTGGCCGGGCAGGGTATCGATGATGAAATGCTCGTCGGGCGTCATCGTATACATGCAGGCCTTGAGGCCGAGCAGGTCGCCATTGGCGCCCGGAATGTGCTTGGCGAGGCAGGCCCGCAATTGCTCGCGGTGCCGGGGCGAGGGGTCACGGCTGGGCGTATCGGGATCATAGGCTTCGCCGCCATAATGCGGCGAGCCGAGCTTGAATCCGGGATGCTGCCAGAGCGGGAAGCCGTAGAAATGCCCCTCGTCGGCTTCGAGCGTGAAAACCGGGAAATGGGAGAGGTCGAACAGGGAGGGCCGGGCAGGGGCAAACCAGCCGAGTGTCTGCAGCACCACCTCGGTCGAGGGCTTGAGCGTGGGCACGAGCTCCCCGATCCAGGCGCCGGGCGACAGGATGAGCCTGCCGGCTTCGTAGCTGCCCTGGTCTGTCGTCACGCGCACGCCGCCGCCCGCTGTCGGCTCCCAGCCCAGCATGGCTTCGCAGCCGTGAATCTCGGCACCGTGGTGCAAGGCGAGCGCCGTATGGGCGAGGATGGCACGCTCGGAGGCCACGAAGCCGGACTGGGGCTGGTAGAGGCCGACATGATTGCGATCGAGCGTGAAGGGGTAGCGCGCCTCGATGGCATCGCGATCGAGCAATTCGTGCTCCAGGCCATGGGCCTGGCTGGCTTCGAGCGCCTTCTCGACGATGCCGCTGCCTTCATGAGCGATATCGAGTGCGCCGACCTCGAAGAAAAGCGGCTCGCCGGTGAGCTTGCCGGTCTCGATCCACAATTCGCGGGCCCGTTGCACCAGCGGCACATAGGCCTCTCCCTCGAAATAGGCGAGGCGCAGGATGCGCGTCAGCCCGTGCGAGGAACCCATCGCATGGCCGATTTCGAATTTCTCGAGGCCGAGCACACGCACGCCCCGCTTGGCGAGCTGATAGCAGGCGGCCGATCCCATGCCGCCAATGCCGGCGACGATCACATCAAAGGTCTTGGACATTATGGGAGGCAAGTGGAAGGCAAACCGACCGAGTCTTCAACCCCTGGGAGCGCGGACATCCTGTCCGCCCTTCCTCGCCTGCGGGCATAGCGTTTCCAAGAGCGGACATCGCGACATGTCTTCATGTCGCTGAGATGTCCGCGCTCCATCATCCCCCCGTCACGCTCATATGCCGGCTAACCGCGGGCTGCCTGGTGCGCCGATCGATGACGAAGTCATGTCCCTTGGGCTTGCGAGTGATGGCACGGTCGATGGCTGCGTTGAGCAGATCGTTGGCCTCGGAGGCGCGCAGGGGAGCCCGCAGGTCGGCGGCGTCTTCCTGGCCCAGGCACATGTAGAGCGTGCCGGTGCAGGTGACGCGCACCCGGTTGCAGCTCTCGCAGAAATTATGGGTCATCGGCGTGATGAAGCCGAGGCGCCCGCCGGTCTCGCGCACCCGCACATACCGGGCGGGGCCGCCCGTATTATAGGGAATGTCGTCCAGCGTGTAGCTGTCGAGGAGCTGGGCGCGCAGCACCGAAAGCGGCAGATACTGGTCGACCCGGTGCCCGGTGACGTCGCCCATCGGCATCACTTCGATGAAGGTGAGGTCCATGCCGCGGCCATGGGCCCATTCGATCAGGCCGACCGCTTCGTTTTCCGTCATGCCCTTGATCGCGACGGCGTTGATCTTCACAGCAAGGCCCGCTTCCTGAGCCTTGTCGATGCCATCCATGACCTTGGCGAAATCGCCCCAGCGGGTGATCGCCTTGAAGGCAGCCGGATCGAGCGTATCGAGGGAGACATTGATGCGCTTGACGCCACAATCCTTGAGTTCAGCAGCATAGCGGGCGAGCTGCGAGCCGTTGGTGGTCACGGTGAGCTCGTCGAGCCGACCGCTGTCGAGATGGCGCGAGATCGAGCGGAACAGCGTCATGATATCGCGACGCACCAGCGGTTCGCCGCCAGTGAAGCGCAGCTTGCGCACGCCCTTGGCGATGAAGGCGCTGCACAGCCTGTCGAGTTCCTCGAGGGTGAGCAGGTCCTTCTTGGGCAGGAAGGTCATGTCCTCGGACATGCAATAGACGCAGCGAAAATCGCAGCGGTCCGTTACGGAAACACGCAGATAATTGATCGCGCGCCCGAAAGGGTCGATCATCGGCGGCATGTCCGCCATTGCATGATCATCCAGCACGTCCACACTCCCGGGGCAAGGCGTTCTTGAGCAAAGCCGCTCCACCCCCGCTCTCTGTTTCGACGCGTCTTTGCGGCGAGATCAACGAACCGCCGCATCGAAAGACGCTTTAGGGGCATGTCCCCTTTGGTATTCTTCTAAGCCGACGAGGCCCCAAACACCAATGATAGTCTAGGCAAATTGCCATTATGTCGCAGAGTCCGAGCCGAATGCTCAAACAGCATCGGTTTGGCTTTGCGGCTTGCGCAGCATCCGCCTTCTCCTTATGTGGCGATCAGAACAGAAAAGGGAAGATGCCGTGAGCGGAGACGTCGCGAAGGCCTGGCCGACCGAATTGCGCCTGTCCAAGGACAAGAAGACCCTGACCGTGAGTTTCGACGACGGCCAGTCCCATGTGTTCAGTGCCGAGATGCTGCGCGTGATGTCGCCGAGTGCCGAGGTGCAGGGGCACAGTGCCGCCGAGCGCAAGACGGTGGGCGGCAAGATCAACGTGGCGATCCTCAGCCTCGATCCGGTCGGCAATTATGCCGTACGCATTTCCTTCGACGACATGCACAATACCGGGCTCTATACCTGGACCTATCTGGCGGAACTCGGCCGGGAGAAGGAGAGCCGCTGGGCCTCCTATCTTGCCGACCTCAAGGAAAAGGGCCTGACGCGCGAAAGGCCGGGGCAGCGCTGAGCAGCCCCGCTTCCCTCAGGTTGGGTCCTCGCGATGGAGGTCGTGAATGGCCATGCCGCCCTCGGCGTCCACGGGAGGCAGCAGCCATTGGCGATGGCGTAGCGTGCGCTGGGTGTCCTCCAGCCCCATGTCCCAATGCTCGCGCATCGAGGTGCCGGAGAATTCATAGTCCTTGGCGTGGCCCTCGTAGTTCTTGTGCTGGTAGATCAGGTGCACGATGTTGACGAGGCCGAGCTTGGCGTGGCTGTCGATGAGCGCCTGTTCGTCCCGCGTCAGCAAATCCTTGGGCACGCGCTTCAGCGCATCGATCAGATGGGTCTTGATGCCGTGGATGCGCCGGAAATTGTCGGTGTTCTGGCGCGTCCGGCTCGAATACATGATGTCCTTGTGGCGCGACAGTACGTCCGGCATGCTGCGGGGCAGGGTGCCGCGGGCGCTGAAGAGATCGACCTGGAACACCAGCGAGCTGCGCTCCTCCTCCTGATCGAGCAGATATTGCAGCGGTGTGTTGGAGACGATGCCGCCGTCCCAATAATATTCACCCTCGATGCGGATGGCGGGAAAGGCTGGCGGCAGGGCGCCCGAGGCCATGATGTGCTCGGGGCCGATGCGGACCTCGTCCGTGTCGAAATAGACGAAATTGCCGGTGCGCACATTGACGGCGCCGACGCTCAGGCGCTTGCGGCCATCGTTGAGGATGTCGAAGTCGACAACCTCTTCCAGCGTCCGCTTCAGGTCCGAGGTGTCGTAGAAGCTGGTGGCCCCTTCAGCGCCCGGAAGCTCCAGCCAGGGATTGGGCAGGCGTGGCTTGAAGAAACCGGGCTGGCCCTGTGACATGGTGATCCAGGAGCTGGTGCGGTTGCGGATGTCGCGAAACAGATCGCCTTCCGGCGTATAGGCCCAGATCTTGCGGCCGGAGATCGTCTGCCAGAACTGCTCCAGCCGCTGCAGCCGGTGGCGTGGCTCGTTGCCGGCGATGATGGAGGCGTTGATGGCGCCGATGGACACACCCGAAAGCCAATTCGGTTCGCAGCCGGCATTGGCCAGCGCCTCGTAGACGCCGGCCTGGTAGGCACCAAGCGCGCCGCCGCCCTGGAACACCAGGGCGATGCGATCATATTGTGCCGAGATCTCCTCGATGGTGGCGCGCGCGGCCTTGTCTCTATTGCGTTCGAGCACGGTGGAAACTCCGGTCAGGCATAGCGTTTTGCGATTTGGTGGAATCACCAAGAATCGCAAAGACGCGTTGAACCAAAGACTTAGAGTAAAAAAGCGTTCACGCTTGAACGCGCTTTGCTCTAGGCTGGGTCAGCGGGCGGCGAGATAGTCGTGCACCACCTCGCCGAGCCCGAGCGTGAGGTCGGCGACGAAATGCACGGCCGAGACGACCTCCAGCACCGGCAGGCGGCTGACATCGGCCATGACATGGGCGTGCAGCTCCAGCGCGGCCGGGGCCGTCCAGGCTTCCTTGAGCGTCACGTCGGTGAGGTGATAGCGCACGAGTTCGCAGATCCGCGGCGACCCGTCGACATGCGGGATGATCTTGATGAGGAAGTTGGGCGCGCCGAGCGAATCCAGCACGGCCTGCCGGTCGGCGAGGCGATGCTTGTAGCCCATGGTCCCGGTGGCGCAGAGCACGCTGCCGTAATGAAGCGTGCCGACGATGACTTCGCCCTCATGCACGATCTTGGGTGTCGCCAGCTTCTTGGGAAAGCCCCACAATTCGCGGCCACCGGCGATGGGGGCATCGTCGTCTAGATACATCGAATGGACATAGGCGCCGTGCTGGCCCTTGAATCGCACCGGAATGACCTGTCCGGTCTCGGTATAATCGCCGAAGCCGGTCGAATCGGGCATGCGGATGAATTCGTATTTCACCAGCGGCTCGTCGATCTCGAGCGGGGCGGGCACCACCGCTTCCAGCGCCTCGCGCGTCGTGCGGTAGGTGATGATGATGTATTCGCGGTCGAAGAAGCGGTAGGGGCCAGGCGGGAAGGAGGGATTGGTCAGCGGCATCGCATAGGCGCGCTTGACGACTTCGGCTTGATCCACGGGATGTCCTTCATGAAAAGCGGGGAGGATCTCGGCTTATGTTGCATGGCAGCATGACAGGTCCATGTCCGCTGGAGCAAAGCGCGTTCATGCCTGAACGCCTGTTCGCCCCCACTCATCGTCCCCGAGCGTCTTTGCTATTCTGGGTGATCCCGTCTCGTTGCAAGGCGCTCTGGGAGCCGAAGGCCGGTGTAATAAGGGCGACATCTGGCCATGCCAGCTTCCGGGCCGGCGGTCCTGTCCGCCGCACCTTCCCACCTCCTGCCTGACGAGATGAACATGGCCCAACTCTCCTCCCGCAATGCCCTGGTCACCGGCTCGACCAGCGGCATCGGCCTCGCCGTTGCCCGAGCCCTGGCGGCCGAAGGGGCCAACGTCACCATCAACGGTTTCGGCGACGCCGATGCCATCGAGCGCGAGCGGGCCGGCATCGAAAAGGATTTTGGCGTGAAGTGCCGCTACAGCGGCGCGAACATGATGGTTGGGGCCGAAATCACCGCCATGATCCACGAGGCCGAGGAGGTTTTCGGCACTCTGGACATCTTGGTCAACAATGCGGGCATCCAGCACGTCGCCCCGATCGACGAGTTTCCGGACGACAAGTGGGAAGCCATCACCCGCATCAACCTGATCGCTTCCTTCTATGCCATCAAGGCAGCGCTTCCCGGCATGAAGCAGCGCAGATGGGGCCGCATCATCAATACGTCTTCGGCGCATGCGCTCGTGGCCTCGCCGTTCAAGTCTGCCTATGTCGCCGCCAAGCACGGCGTTACCGGCCTGATCAAGACGGTGGCCCTCGAGGTTGCCGAGCACGGCATCACGGTCAACGCCATCGCGCCCGGCTATGTCTGGACGCCGCTGGTGGAAAAGCAGATTCCCGATACGATGAAAGCGCGCGGACTGACCGAGGAACAGGTCAAGCATGATGTGCTGCTGGCGGCGCAGCCGACCAAGGAGTTCGTCACGGTCGACGAAATTGCGGCCGTCGCGGTTTTCCTGTGCAGTGATGCCGCCAGGCAGATCACCGGCACCACCCTGCCGGTCGACGGGGGCTGGACGGCGCAATAGCGATAGGTCATCCTGTGCGAGATGCGGCCCGCAGCGACCCTTCCCAGACGGGGACCGCAAGACAAGAAAGGCGTTCTGTTCGAGCGCGGTCGCGGATCTGCGCCGCATCACTGCGTGATGCAGCGCGTCCGGGATGACACGTGCCTCAGCCGCGGACGACCACGACCCGGGTGCCGACCTTCACGCGGTCATAGAGGTCGGTGACGTCGTCGTTGGTCATGCGGATGCAGCCCGACGAGACCGCTTGGCCGATGGTCTGCGGCTCATTGGAGCCGTGGATGCGGTAAAGGGTCGAGCCCAGATACATCGCACGCGCTCCGAGCGGATTCTGGATGCCGCCCTCCATATAGGCGGGCAGGTCCGGCCGGCGCTTGCGCATCTGCGGCGGCGGGGTCCAGCCCGGCCACTCCGCCTTGCGCGAGATGCGATGCACACCACCCCATTCGAAGCCCCGGCGGCCGACACCGACGCCGTAGCGCAGGGCGGTGCCGTCGTCGAGCACGAGATAAAGCCGGCGTTCCTGCGAATTGATCACGATGGTGCCGGGCCTTTCGCGGCCGCTATAGGTCACGACCTCGCGCGGAATCGGCGAGACGGCGGCAACCGCGCCGGCATTGGCGGGCTGGCGCGAGGTGCCGAACAATTTCTCGAAAATACTGGCGGCGTTGGCCGAGCTTGAGGCAATGCCCAAGCTCGACACCAAGACCAGGCCGGTCAAAAGACGACGCATGTTGAAGCCCCGAATGGTTTGATCGAAATTCTTCGATCCCCCTTGAATGAACAAAGCCTCGATCTTCGGATTCTTCAACTGGCAGACGACTGTCGATCGCTAGTCTTCACGCGAAAATCAAAGCCTGTGTCCTCTCAACAACACTTGACCGAAGCACGCTGTGCGTATTGACACCAGGCATCTCAAGCATTGGTGCCGCCATCGATGGTATAGGTGCCGCCCGTGGCGTATTGCGCTTCCGGACTTGCCAGCCAGGCGACCAGGCCGGCGATCTGCCCGGGCTCGCCATATTTGGGGATCGCCATCGCCGCCCGGGCCTGATCGGCGCGTTCGGTGGTGGCAGGGTTCATGTCGGTATCGGTCGGGCCGGGATGGACGATGTTGACGGTGATGCCGCGCGGGCCGAGATCCCGGGCCATGGCCTGGCTGAGACCGGTCAGGGCCGCCTTGCTCATGACGTAGAGGCCGATGCCGGCGCGCCCGACCCGGCCGACCAGATTGGAGCCGATGGAGACGATGCGTCCGCCTTCCCCCATATGGGCGGCGGCCGCCTGGGAGGCGACGAAGGCGCCGCGCAGATTGGCGGCGATGATGCGGTCGAAATCTTCGAGGGTGACCTGTTCCACCGTGCCGCCGGTGAAGATGCCGGCATTGTTGACGAGGATGTCGAGGCGGCCGAACGCGGCGGCGGCCTGGTCCACGGCACTGCGAACGGCGGCTGCATCGGCGCTGTCGGCCTTGATCGCCAGGGCACGCTGGCCCGCGGCCCGGATTTGCTGCGCGACCGCTTCGGCGCTGTCGGCCCGGCTCGCATAGGTGATCGCGATATCGGCGCCCGATTCCGCCAGCCGCAGGGCAATGGCGGCGCCGATCCCGCGGCTCCCTCCGGTCACGATGGCAACCTTGCCCGACAGGGTCTTGATCATGATGGCCTCCTTGGTAAGATATTAGCCTTACCTAGCAGATCGCATAGGTATGATGCAAGGCTTACCTTGGAGGTTATCCATGGCCGATCGCGAAGGCCATCCCGAGCCGGAAGAAATGCAGTTCGGCAAATTGCTGGCGGCGCTGGCCGACCCGCTGCGCCGCCGCGTGATCGCCGAACTGATTGAGGCACCTGACGGTACGGCGCGGCATTGCGCCTCCTTCGGCTTCGAGGTCAGCAAGGCGACGCTGACCCATCATTTCCGCGTGCTGCGCGAGGCGGGCCTGATCTGGCATTTCGATCGCGGCAACAGCCGGGCCGCCAGCCTGCGCCGCCAGGACATCGAGACGCGCTTTCCCGGCTTGCTGGCTCTGGTTGCGGCGGAGGTGGCTTTGGCCAGATCTTGACGTAGACTGGCAGTCGCGCCAGTTCCCTGCAGCGGCAGGCATGGCCTATCAGGATCGCATCCAAGCATGAGGAGACGATCATGAGCCTGGTCAGCGCCATTCCCGCGGCCCCATCCCACCTTGCCATTGCCCATTTCGAGCGCCGGCTGTCGGTCGAGACCGATTGCTCGGACGTGGCCCAGGCGCTTGCCTCCGGAGAGCAGGATTTTGTGCTGCTGCATGTCGTCGGTTCGTCGGAGACCTTCCGCCGCCGGCACGTTCCGGGTGCCCTTCATCTGCCGCATCGCCAGATCGATGCCGGGCGCATGGCGCAGTGGCCTGACGGTACCCTTTTCGTGGTCTACTGCGCTGGCCCGCACTGCAACGGGGCCGACCAGGCGGCCCTCAAGCTTGCCCGGCTCGGCCGTCCGGTGAAGGTCATGATCGGAGGCCTGACGGGCTGGGCCGACGAAGGCCTGGCTTTCGCGGACGGGTGAAGGCATTCCTGGGACCGCCAGCATCCTGCTGGCTCTTTGTTTCGAATAAGCGCCGCGTTTCCAAGAGCCAGCAGGATGCTGGCGGTCCCAGGAAGAGGCGGTCAAATATCCTGCAAGCCGGTAACTTCATTGGGCGTCAATCTCGGCTCTACGGCCCTGGCTTGAACAGCGCGAACTCCTCCGCCGTCACGCGATCGAGATGCTCGCGATACGCGCCATAGTGACGATGCGACGGGCCGATCCTGCCGAAGGAGAGGTCGGCCTCGCGGCCGGGAGGAATCGGTACCAGGGCAATGGCGGCTGATACGGGCGTGAGCTGCGTGCCACGCCCGGCACGCAGCGAAGTGAGGATGCCGTACATCTCACCGGTATTCATGGGGCGGCCGACCACTGCCACCCGGTATTGCCCGCTGATCGACGTCACCAGATAGACATGGCCGGACTGGTTCGGCACCGAGACCTCGCCCTGCTGGTTGAAGCCGGTGTCGAGGCGCTCGGCCTCGCGGAAGATCAGGCGGGAGACGCTGTCGCTCCAGGTGATCTCGGTGCGATAGGCAAACACCGCTCCGGCCTCGCCGAAGGAGGGGCGCAGAGTGAGGTAATTGCCGGTGAGCCAGGACACGGCCGCCTTGGTGTAGGAACCCAGATGTTCCGGCGCCGTGCCGCCACCCTGGATGGCAGCCGGGGCGGGAGCGTAATCGGCATGGCGCAGGTCGGTGCCGAGGGCTTCCTCCAGGCGAATGACGGTGGCGAGCGTGAAGGGGCGCCGCCCGGAAAGGGCCTTCTCCAGGGTCGACAGGCTGATCTTGGCCTTTTCGGCGAGGCTCTGGCGCGAAATGCGCCGACGCGCCAGAGCCTCGCGCACCGCGATCGTGATCTGGTGGGCTTGTTCGCTGGAAAACTCGCTGTCGGACGTCAAGATACCGGTCCTGCAAAAGCATTTTCCTCATCGAAGAGTCGATCGACTTTTCGATGAGGAAAATGCGTTAAAACAAAGCTTTAGAGCAGAGTGCGTTCAGACATGAGCGCGCTTTGCTCGGAGGCGCCGACATAGCTCTGCGCACAATCACGTACAAAACCGGACATTGCCGCAGGAGTCCACAGCCGGCAAGGCGATTTGTGACGGTTTATGCCTAACAAACGCAGTTAATGAAGCTCGTACGCACGGTCCTCGCGGGAGCAGAACGGAACCAGGCCAACTGAGGCCAGAAAGCGTTCAACCGAGGACGACATGCACATGAACCAAGCGGTTGCCGGCCGCCAAACCGGCAGACGACGGCACCCTCATTCCGGCATCGCTCGCGCCGCGCTGATTGCGTTGGCCGAACGTTTCCTCATGGTGGTGCTGGTCCTTGCAACCTTCCTCATCTTCGTGGTGGGCGCCTATGCCGCTCCGCGCATCACCGTCGACGATGTCAAGGCGGGATCCCTGCTCATGCGCACGGACGATCCCGGCAGCTATGTCGAGGCCGTCAGGACGGCCACCGATGTCCAGCTCAACGTCAGCGGCCCCACAATCCGCGCCACGCTGACCCAGATGTTCCACAATCCGAGCAAATCCTGGGTCGAGGGCATCTATGTCTTCCCGCTGCCCGACGGTGCCGCAGTCGACACCATGAAGATGGTGATCGGCCAGCGCGTCGTCGTGGCGGACATCAAGAAAAAGCAGCAGGCCAAGCTCGTCTATGAGCGCGCCAAGGCCGAAGGCAAGAAGGCGGCGCTGGTCGAGCAGCAACGGCCGAACATGTTCATGAACTCGATCGCCAATATCGGCCCCGGGGACACGGTGGTGATCCAGATCGAATATCAGGAACCGGTGCGTCAGGCCGACAACACCTTCTCCCTCCGCGTGCCGCTGGTGGTGGCGCCGCGCTTCTCGCCGAGCGGGATCGGCGCCGGCTCCGCTCAGACCGTGACCTTCCAGGACAAGTCGGGCTGGGGCGCCGTCACGCCGGCTCCGGCCTCGAGCCAGGTGCCGCAGGCGCCCGTTCTCGATCCGCGCGAGAATGCGCCGGTCAATCCCGTGCAGATCCGCATCGATCTCGACGCCGGCTTTGCGCTGGGCGACGTGAAGAGTGCCTTTCATCCCATTAAGATCACCGACAAGGGCCCCCAGGCCCGCCATATCGAACTGGCCTCGGGATCGGTGCCGGCTGACCGAGATTTCGAATTGACCTGGTCTGCCCAGCCCAGCCAGACGCCGGGCGTCGGCCTGTTCCGTGAAAAGGTCGGCAGTGACGATTATCTGATTGCCTATGTCACGCCGCCCAGCCTCAGGAGCGCGCAAGCCGACCAGCGTCCACGTGACGTCACCTTCGTGATCGACAATTCCGGCTCGATGGGCGGCACCTCGATCGAGCAGGCCCGGGCAAGCCTTGCCTATGCTCTCGGCCGCCTGACACCATCGGACCGCTTCAACGTCATCCGCTTCGACGACACCTTCACCAATCTCTTCGGTGGCACACTGCAGGCCACGCCCGAGAACATTGCGCGGGCCCAGGACTATGTCTCGCGGCTCCAGGCCAATGGCGGCACCATGATGGTTGCCCCCATGCTGGAGGCCCTCAAGGACGACCATGCCGACAAAAAGGGCTTCCTGCGCCAAGTGGTGTTCATCACCGACGGCGGCATCGACAACGAGCAGGAACTGTTCGATGCCATCGCCTCGCATCGCGGTCGCTCCCGTGTCTTCATGGTCGGTATCGGCTCGGCGCCGAATGCCTACCTGATGACCCGCGCGGCTGAGCTCGGCGGCGGCGCCTTCATGCAGATCGGCTCGGTCGAGCAGGTGCAGGAGCGCATGAAGCAACTGGTCGACAAGCTGGAAAGCCCGGCGATGACCAATGTCGACGTCGCCATCTCGGCCGGTTCGGCTGACGTGACGCCGCGCATCCTGCCCGACCTCTATCATGGCGAGACCCTGGTGCTGGCGGCCAAAGTCAAGCAACTCGCGGGCAATGTTGAGGTGCGCGGCCTCATTGACGGCAAGGGCTGGTCCATCTCGCTGCCGGTTGCCGGCGCCGCCGAGGGAGCCGGCATCTCCAAGCTGTGGGCGCGCCGCAAGATCGACGACACCGAAGTGGCGCAGACGCTGCGCCAGATCAGCCGCGAGGATGCCGACAAGCGCATCCTGGCGCTCGCCCTCGATCATCACCTCGTCACCCGCCTCACCAGCCTGGTGGCGGTGGACAAGACCCCGGTCCGCCCCCGCGGCGTGCGCCTGTCCCGTTCCGACGTGCCGCTCAACCTGCCGGCCGGCTGGGACTTCGACAAGGTGTTCGGCATCAAGGGCGAGACGGTTGCAGACCGCGAGCAGCGCCAGGCCCTGCTCGATCTCGATGGCAGGAAGGTGCAGACGATCGATGCCTCGCGCGCGATCAGCCTGCCGCAGACCGCCACCGACGCCGAACTGCGCCTGATCATCGGCGGCCTGCTGCTCGCCGGCGGCCTTGGCTTCGGCTTCCTCACCCGCCGGCGTAGGGCTGTGGCATGATCGCGCTCAAACTCGAAAGGCTCCCGCCCGCAGCGGCGGGAGCTTCCTTGCCAGCCAAGCTGCGGATGCTGGTCGTGGGTGGGTTGTTCTGCGCCGGCTTGGTCCTGGCCGGGCAGGGGGCGTGGATCCACGCCAAGGCCTTCCTGGCCCAGATCCTGCTCGACCGGGCCTTCGACCAGTCCGTCGCCAGCGGCGCGATCGTCAAGCCCTGGTCCTGGCTGGATACCTATCCGGCCGCCCGCATCGAGGTACCTCGCCTCGGCAAGAGCGCGGTGGCATTGGAGGGAGCAAGCGGACAGGCCTTGGCGTTCGGGCCGGCTCATGTCGCCGGTACGCCGGCGGCCGGGGAGGAGGGCACCGCTGTCTATGCCGCCCATCGCGATACCCATTTCGCCTTCCTCGGCGAAATGCGGCTTGGCGACGAGATCAAGATCACCAACCGCGAAGGCATCACGGCTCGCTATCGTGTCACCGGCCACGACATACGCCGCTGGGATGGTTCGGGCATCGACCCCGCTGCGCCCGGCCGCCACCTCGTATTGGCAACCTGCTGGCCGTTCAATGCCGTCGCCAGCGGCCCCCTGCGTTATCTCGTTTACGCCGAGATGGTGCAGGAAGGTATGAGGAAGATCGATTGAAGCTGCGTTCGCCATGATCTAGTTTGCTCACGAAACGTCCAATGGGAGCGAGCCTTGAGCGAACTGAACCGTCAGAACCGGATCATCGAGGTTCTGGGCAAGCGTCCCTTCCTCACTGTGCGTGACCTGCAGGGGCAATTGGGCGTGTCGGCTGCCACCATCCGCCGGGATATCGACAAGCTCGACCAGTCCGGCAAGGCCCAGAAGGTCTATGGCGGTATCGCGGCGCTCGACGGGTCGGCCGCGCCCGGCCGTCATGCGGCCAAGCCTTATGACGAAAATCGCGATCTCGCCGTGGAAGCCAAGCAGGCGATCGCGGAGGAAGCGGCGACGCTGGTGCGCGATGGCGATTCCATCATCATCCATGGCGGCTCCACCTGTTTCTATCTCGGCGCGAAGCTCGCGCATCGCAATGTGCGCCTCTATACTAATTCCATGCCCCTGATCGCCTTTCTCAGCGACCGCGGCAGCTGCAGCCTGACGGTTGCGGGAGGCGAATTGCACCGCGAGCCCGGCATCATCCATCCCACGGCGCCGGCGCCGCCGTTCTATGCATCGAAGTTCTTTCTCGGTGCCCAGGGCATCGGACGGGATGGGCTATTGGAATCCCATCCCCTGCTGGTGCGTACCATCATCGATCTCAGCGCCAATGCCGATCAGGTCGTCGTGCTGGCGGACAGCCGGAAATTTGCCATCCGTGCGCGCAGCGTCGCCTTGCCGCTTTCCCGGGTGGGCGTGCTTATCACCGATGATGGCTTGTCGGATCGGGATGCCAAGATGCTCGAGAATGCCGGCATCACGATCCGGATCGTTTCTCTCTCGCCCGATGCGGTCTGACGTGACCGCGTCCTGGTCTTTATGATTAAGATCAATCGAATTGGCGCTCAGGCCTTTGCATGTGTTGGCGACGCCAGGCGGCGCCGCCCCGTTGCCGAGGTGCCTCCAAATATTGAAATATAACGGATAATGCTAGTCTCTCTCTGAAATCCGGCTATTGCGAGAGTGACGATTCTAGATCATGCGTGAGTTAATTATTGCACATGATGCTGTATCCCGCTTGCTGAAAGATGATTTTTGATCTAGTTGGGCGATATGTCTTACAAAAAAGCGTGAGGAAAGGCGCTGACATGGGGGAGACGTGGGTCGGCCGGATGGCGATCACCACCGGGCAAGCCTTTCGATCACGCCTGGGTCGCTCCAGGGCGGCCGTCGTTCGGAGGGCGCCATGACAGCCGTCGTCAGCCTCCGCGACATCTCCAAATCCTTTTCCGGGGTGAAGGTGCTGCGCGACGTCAATTTCGACGTGCGCCCGGGCGAGGTCCATGCCCTGCTCGGCGAGAACGGCGCCGGCAAGTCGACCCTGATCAAGGTGATCGCCGGCGTGCACCAGCCGGATACGGGCACGCTGACGGTCGGCGGCGAGATTGTCCGTTTCACCTCTCCGCGCCACGCGCGCCGCCATGGTGTCGCCACCGTCTATCAGGAATTGCTGCTGTTCCCGGAATTGACGGTGGCGGAGAACATTTTTCTGGGCAATGCCCCCCGTCAAAAGTGGGGCGGGCTGGATTGGAGCGCGATGCGCTTCAGGGCACGGCAGCTCCTGGATTCCCTCGACAGCCATGATCTCGACGTGGATGCCAAGGTCGGTACCCTCTCCGTGGCCAATCGCCAGCGGGTCGAGATCGCCAAGGCGCTGTCGCAGGACGCCCGCCTGCTGATCATGGACGAGCCGACGGCCGCGTTGGTCGAGGCCGACGTCCGCCGCCTGATGAGCGTGGTCAAGAAGCTGCGCGAGCGCGGCGTCGCAATCATCTACGTTTCCCACCGCATGCCCGAGATCTTCGAGCTGGCGGACCGGGTCACGGTGCTGCGCGACGGCAGCTATATCGGTACGCGCGACATTTCCGAGGTGACCGAGGCCTCGCTCGTCTCGATGATGGTTGGTCGTTCGATCGAGCAGCTCTTCCCGAAAGTGGAGGCCTCGTTCGGCGAGGTCGCGCTCGAACTGCGCGACGTCAGCTACGGCCGCAAGGTGCAGAACGTCTCGCTGAGCCTCAGGGCCGGCGAGATCCTGGGCCTCGCCGGCCTGATCGGCTCAGGGCGCACGGAACTGGCGCTGACCATCTTCGGCATCACGCCGGCCGGCGCCGGCGAGATTCTGGTCGATGGCAGCAAGGTGGTGATCGACGGCCCGCGCAAGGCGCGCGACCTTGGTATCGCCTATGTGCCCGAGGATCGCGGCTCCCAGGGCCTGGTGCGGCCGATGACCATCCGGGAGAACGTCTCGATGGCGGTACTCGACAAGATGTCGAACGGCTTCGCCATCCGTTTCGGCGACGAAGTTCGCCGTTCGGTCGAGGCGATCAAGCGCCTGGGCATCCGCACCCGCGGCCCCGAGCAGGTCGTCGGCCAGCTCTCCGGCGGCAACCAGCAGAAGGTCGTGCTGGCCAAGTGGCTGGAGGCCAATCCGCGTATCCTGATCATGGACGAGCCGACCCGTGGCATCGATGTCGGCGCCAAGGCCGAGATCTATGCGCTGATGGGGCGGCTGGTGCAGCAGGGCGTCGCCATCCTGATGATATCGAGCGAACTGCCGGAGGTGCTCGGCATGAGCGATCGCGTCCTCGTCATCAATGGCGGGCGCATCGTTGCCGAATTCGACCGTGCCCGGGCGACGCCCGATGCCGTCGGCGCCGCCATGACCAATGCCCAACCCCTGCAGGGAGCCGCCTGATGGGCGAAACTGCATCCTCTTCCGCCCTCGTGCCCTCGCGTAGCCCCCTGGCGCGCCTCTTTGGCGGGCTCGGACAGGAGATGGTGGTGCTCGGCGCGCTCGTTGTGCTGATCGCAGCCATCGGCCTCTACAATCCGCGCTTTCTCGGCGCCAGCAACCTGAACGCCATCTTCGCCGGCAATGCCTATATCGCCGTGGCCGCCATCGGCATGGCCATGGTGATCATCTCCGGCCACATCGATGTTTCCATCGGCTCGCTGATCGGCGTGCTCGCCACCATCGCCGGCACGCTGGCGACCAAGGGCTATCCCGTGTGGATCGCCTGGCTGGTGCCGGTGCTGGTGGGCATCGCCATCAATGCCTTTGTCGGCCTGCTGGTCGCCTATGCCAGCATCCCCTCCATCGTGGTCACGCTCGGCATGCTCTCGATCCTCAAGGGCGGGCTGATCCTGGCGACCAGCGGCAACTGGATCAACAATCTGCCGCCCGACTTCCTGATCGCGCAGATGAGCTGGTTCGGCGTGCGCTCGCCCATCGTCATCATGGTGGTGCTGACGGCGGCCGTCGCCTTCTGGATGCGCTATTCGGCCTTCGGGCGTTCGATTTATGCGGTCGGCGGCAATCCCGAAGCCGCCCGCGCAGCCGGCATTCCCGCCAAGCCGGTGACCGTTGCGGTCTTCGCCATTCACGGCTTCTTCGCGGGTCTGGCGGCACTGCTCTTCGCCACGCAGCTGCAGGTGATCCAGTCGACCGTGCCGCCCGGTCTCGAGCTCACCGTCATCACCGCCGCCGTGATCGGCGGCGTCTCCATCCTCGGCGGCACCGGCACGGTGATCGGCTCGACCCTGGCGGCCATGCTGTTCGCCACCATCACCTCGGCTTTGACCTTCATGCCCTATTCCAACGTGCTGGTGTTCTGGAAGCAGGCGATCGTCGGCGTACTCATCCTCGTCACGGTGCTGGTGGACATGGTCCGCCGCCATCGCATGGTTTGAGGGGAGGGCATGATGAACTGGCGCTCGCTTCTGCTCCGCCACGAGGCCATCCTGGCTTTACTGCTGGTGGTCGTGCTCGTCTTCCTGGCGCAATCCTCCGACAGGTTCCTCACCGTCGACAACCTCCTCAACCAGGCCCGGCTGATGACGGAGATCGGCCTGATTGCCTTGGCGATGACCTTCGTCATCGTCACCGGCGGCATCGACCTCTCCGTCGGCTCGATCGTCGGCGTGGTCGCCATCGTGCTCGGCGTGCTCTGGCAGAATCTCGGCCTGCCGCTGCCGGTCGCCATCGTGCTGGCTCTGGCGCTCGGCACGTTGTGCGGCGTCGTCAATGGGCTGATCATCACCCGCTTCAAGGTGCCGCCCCTGATTGCCACACTGGCCACGCTCGCCCTCTATCGCGGCCTGGCGGAGGGCATCAGCCAGGCCCGGTCCGTGCGCGGCTATCCCGACTGGTTCCTGGTGCTGGGGCAGGGGCAGGTGCTCGACGTGCCGGTGCAGGTCTGGCTGCTCGTGCTGGCGGCGATCGTGGCGGCCTGCGTGCTTGGCCTGACCGTGTTCGGCCGTGCTACCTATGCGATCGGCTCCAACGAGATTGCCGCGCGCTTCTCGGGCATCGCGGTCGACCGCACCAAGATCCTGATCTACGGCGCCTCGGGCCTGTGTGCTTCGCTGGCCGGCGTGATTTTCGTCTCCCGCGTCACCACCACGCGCTCGGACATGGGGTCGGGCTGGGAGCTCGATGCCATCACGGCGGTGGTGCTGGGGGGCACCAGCATCTTCGGCGGGCGCGGCACCATCATCGGCACCGTGCTCGGCCTTGCTCTGATGCAGGCTTTGAAGAACGGCCTGCTGCTGCAGGGCTACAAGGGTGACAGCACCATCATCCTGATCGGTACGGCCCTGATCCTCACCGTGCTGCTCAGCAACCTGGTTCCCCTGCTGAGCCGCATCGCCGGCCGCAGGCGGCCGGCATGACGAAGATCTTTCGGCGGGGGCAGTGCTCCCGCTCGAAGGGGATGTTTTGGCGTAAGGCGTTCAATTTCAACGATCTGGCCCTCGTTGCGGAATCGGTTTCTCCGGCAGCGGGGACGGCAATGGCAGCCGGTACAAGACCGGCGAACTGTGGAGGAAGACCATGATCCGTATATCCCTGGCTCTCGCCCTGAGCGTGTCCCTGGTGGGCCTGGCGCATGCCGCCTCGGCCTGGACCGGCGGCGACGACCTGCCCACCAATCCGCTCGCCTGCGACGCCACGCCGGCCAGCGCGACCAGCAAGCCCTATGACGGCGGTGCCGTCACCGGCGCACCCGACCGCAAGGGCAAGCCGATCAAGGTGGTCGACGTGCCCAAGCTCATCGGCATCGGCTATTTCAACGCCACCTCCAAGGGCATCGCCGATGCGGCCAAGGAACTCGGCAACGTCGATGCCAAGACCGACGGCCCGACCAAGGCCAATATCGACGAGCAGATCACCTTCATCGACAACTACATCACCTCCGGCGTCGACGGCATTCTCTATGCCGCCAACGATCCGGTCGCGATCGCACCCGTGCTGAAGAAGGCGCTGTCCAAGGGCATCAACGTCGTCGGCTATGACGCCAATTCCACCCCGGATTCCCGCCAGTGGTTCGTGAACCAGGCCGAGTTCAACGGCATCGCCAAGGCCATGGTCGACAACATGGTCAAGGAGAGCGGCGAGGATGCGGGCGTTGCCATCGTCACCTCCACCTTCACCACGCCCAACCAGGCTCGCTGGATCGCCGAGATGGCAGCCTATGCCGCCAAATGCCATCCCAAGCTGAAGCTCCTGGAGACGGTGGAAGCGCAGGAGGACAATGCGCTGTCCTTCTCGCAGGCTACCACGCTGATCAACAAATATGGCTCGGATCTCAAGGGCATCTTCGGCATGACCAGCGTCGCCACGCCCGCTTCGGCCGAGGCGGTGACCCAGGCCGGCCAGTGCGGCAAGGTGGCGGTGATCGGGCTGGCCACGCCCAATGCCATGAAGCCCTATGTCGCCAAGGATTGCGTGAAATCCGTGGTGCTGTGGAATCCGGTCGATCTCGGCTATGCCGCCATGCAGGTCCTGCGCGCCACGGCCGATGGTTCGCTCAAGCCCGGCGACACCAAGGTCAAGGCCGGCAAGCTCGGCGAGCTCAACGTGATCAACGGTTCGGAAGTCCTGCTTGGCTCGCCCTTCGTCTTCACGAAAGAGAACATCGACAAGTTCGATTTCTGACGAAGGATCAAGGCTGTAAGCCAAAGCAGTTCACGTGGGGGAGAAAACGCCCCATTTTGTCATAGCCGGGCTTGACCCGGCTATCCAGGAGCCGCGTGTTGCCGACCAGGAAGCTGGATTGCCGGGTCAAGCCCGGCAATGACAAAGGTTGTGCAATCTCGAAGGCACTTATGTGAACCGCATCAACGCTGTAGGCGTCTTTCCCGAATCGGATTGTCGCCCAGTGTTCAAACAAGCAGAAGGCCGGGAGAAATCCCGGCTTTTCCTTTGACGCCGATCCGGAATCGGTGTGGAGAAAGCAGTATCCGGCTACCTAGAGCAAAGCGCGTTGAGACGGAGACGCTTGTTTGCTCTAGCTCTTTGGTTCGACGCGTTTTGCGATTCTTGGCGTAACCGCCAAATCGCAAAACGCTCTGATCGGATGCCCCTTGACAGGGGGCGAATTGCACGGGAAGATCGTTTGTACACAAACGAATTTTTGGCACTTCCTCGAAAGGGCAACCATGGCTGTTTCCGCTCAAAGCCGAGCCCGGGGGGCGCTGGTCGGCCTGGCGATCGGCGATGCCCTGGGTATGCCCACGCAATATATGCCGCGCTCCGTCGTCTCGGCACGCTACGGCATCCTCGAGCGCTTCGAACCGGCGCCCGACGACAACCCGATCAGCCGTGGCATGCCGGCGGGTCGGGTGACCGACGATACCGACCAGGCCGTCATCCTCGGCGAACTCCTGGTCGAGGGTAAAGGCTATGTCGATCCCAGGCGTTTCGCCGACGAACTTCTGGCCTGGGAAACCCGCATGATCGCGGCGGGCTCTGCCGATCTCCTCGGCCCCTCCACCCGCAAGGCGCTGACACTGATCGCCGAAGGCATGCCGACGGATGAGACCGGGCGCACCGGCGCGACCAATGGTGCGGCCATGCGCGTTGCCCCGGTCGGCATCGTCTTCCCCGCGCGTCCCGTCGAGGCGCTGGTCGATGCGGTCTTCCAATCCGGCCATGTCACCCACAACACCACCATCGGCCTTGCCGGCGCCTCGGCCGTTGCCGCCGCCGTCAGCGCGGCTGTCGACGGCGCAAGCATCGACGAGGCGCTGCAGGCCGCCGTGGAGGGTGCACGGCATGGGGCGAAACGCGGCTTCTATTTCGCCGGCGGCGATATCGCCGCGCGGATCCGCTGGGCGATCGAACTGGTACGAGGCAAGGGCGAGGCCGAGGCCCTCAAGCTCATCTATGACATCGTCGGAACCGGCGTGGCCACCCAGGAGGCCGTGCCGGCGGCGATGGCCATCATCTCGCTGGCGCCCGAAGATCCCTGGCGTATCTGCCGCCTTTCGGCGAGCCTGGGTGGCGATTGCGATACCGTCGCCGCCATCGCCGGCGCAGTCGCCGGCGCCTGCCACGGCGTCGAAGGCTTTCCGGCCCCGGTGATCTCTGCCCTGGAAGCCGCCAATCCGGATCTCGATCTTGTCGGCCTGGCGGATCGCCTGCTGGCGCTGCGAGGCAGGGCATCGATCCTGCCGCCCACCGGGAAAGGGCCCGCGACGGCATGAGCACCAGGCCGCCTCCCACTCGTCTCCTGTCCGTGGGCAGCATCCTGGCCGATGTCCGCCTCGACGTACCCTGCTTGCCGCAGCGCGGCGGCGACGTGCTGGGGTCCGAGGCGACGATCAGCGCGGGAGGCGGCTTCAACATCCTCACGGCGGCTTCCCGCAACGGGCTCAAGGCCGCCTTTGCCGGCCAGCACGGCGATGGTCCCTATGGCGAGCGTATTCGTGCCGAACTGGCAGCCGAAGGCATCGAGGCACTGATGCCGATGAGCGCTGATGGCGACAGCGGCTTTTGCATCGTGATGGTCGAGCCGGACGGCGAGCGCACCTTCGTCACCAGCCCTGGCGTCGAGGCGCGGCCGGGGCAAGAACCGCTCTCCGCCCTGCAGCTGGGTCCAGCCGACGCCCTGTTCGCTTCGGGCTATGACCTCTGCTACCCGCAGCTCGGCTCCGTGATCGCCGATTGGATCGGCGGCTTGCCGGTGAGCGTCACCGTGATGATCGATCCCGGTCCCCTGGTCGCCGATATTCCAGCCGACATCATCGCCGCGGTGCTGGCACGGGCCGATATCTTGACCCTGAACCGGCGCGAGGCCGGTCTGCTCACCGGAAGCGACGATAGGACGGAGGCGGCGAGGCGGGTTCGCGATCGCCTGTCGACGGGCGCCCTGGTGATCCTGAGGGATGGCCCGGCCGGGTGCTTCCTGCTTGGGGGCGACATCGGCGAGCCCGGCCTGCAGGTTCCGGCACCGTCCGTACGCATGGTCGACGCCACCGGAGCGGGAGATGCCCATACCGGCGTGTTCCTCGCCGCGCTCGCGGCCGGCTATCCCGCAGCCGAGGCCGCGAAGCGCGCCAATGCCGCCGCTGCCCTTGCCGTCACCCGCAAGGGGCCGGCAACCGCGCCCCATACGGACGAACTGAACGCCTTCCTGGCCGAACAGGAGGCCGAGAGGACAACAACAAGATAGGGTGGATGCCCCCGCAGGCACGAACGCCCAACCAATGATAAGAAAATCGAGAGCAGCATGTCGCCATCGACGAAGGGAATTGGAAAGATGACATATCGGATCACGCGCCGCCATTTTACCGCCCTGGGAGCCGCGGCCGTCGCCGGCTTGTGGGCGCGCCCGGGTTCCGCCCAGGCCAAGGAAATCACCGTGCTCAACTGGAAGGGCTACGGCACCGACGAGGCCTTCGCGCTCAAGGCTTTCGCCGAGCAGACCGGCATCACGGTCAAGCATGACTATTTCAACTCCGAACCGGAGATGCTGACCAAGCTGCGCACCAATCCGGGTGCCTATGACGTGGTGCTGATCAACAGCGCCCGCACCCAGCAGGCACAGGCCGAAGGCCTGATCGATCCGGTCGATCTCGCCACCATCGCCAATGCCAAGGACCTGGCGCCGGCGCTGAAGGATCACGCCAATCTCAAGGCCGACGGCAAGACCTATGGTCTGGCCTGGCTCTGGGGCATGAATTCCCTCGCTGTGCGCCAGGGCATCAGCGCCGACAGCTGGACGATCTTCTCCGACCCCAAATATGCCGGCAAGCTGGCCTTGTTCGACGATGCGGTCACCTCGGTCGGCATCGGCGCCCTGCTGACCGGCCAGGATGCCAACGATCCCAAGGACCTCGCCAAGATCACCGAGGTGCTCAAGGCGATGAAGCCGAACGTCAAGCTGATGTGGTCCAGCGAGGACGAATGGAACAAGGCCTTCGCCGCCAATTCCTTCGACATCTCCGTCTACTGGTCCGGCGCGGCGGTGCGCTCCATCCGCCAGCACAAATTGCCGGTGGAATTCATCGTGCCCAAGGAAGGGGCGATCGGCTGGCTCGACAGCCTGGCTGTGCCGACGTCGAGCACCAAGAAAGAGGATGCGCTCAAATTCCTCAACTACATGATCGACCCCACCTTCTACCTGACCTGGGCGAAGGAAGCGGGCGCACCGGCTTCCGCCAATGAGGGAGCCATGAACAAGCTGCCGGCCGATGATCTCAACCGGCAGATCCACAAGGCCGACTACCTGCCGAAGCTCACCTTCATGGCCGCCCTGCCGGATGATCGCCGCCAGGCCTTCAACGACCTGTGGGAAGAAGTGAAGGCCTTCTACGCCAAATAGCAGGGCTTCAAGAAAGCGACGCTGATTCAAGGAAGTAGCCAGTCCGAATGAATCAGTTCCGCAGGGTTGCGGCGGGCCTCGTTCCGCCGGGAACCTCGTGGAAAAGACTTTCACGTCAAGGGTTTGGCGGCTTGGCGTGAATCAGATCGGCAGGCCCTTGTCACATCGGACAAGGGCCGTTCGCTACCGTCTTGCAATCGCAGGAAGGGTCCATGGCGCTTGCTGCATCGCCGCTTTCAGGCTGAGCGATGCCGGCGACAAGGGGAGGGACGAGTGGAGATCGTGTCGAAAGCCGATGGCGGCAAGTCAGGCCCCCGCAGGCGCCTGGGGCAGGGCTGGGCCACGGCGGCCCTGTTGACGCCGGCCTATGGCTGGCTGCTGCTGGCCGTCTTCCTGCCGCTTTGCGCCATGCTGTTCTTCAGCTTCCTGAAGAGCTCGCCGGTTCCGGGGCGGGCACTGGTCTACACCGTCGACAACTACCTCGCCTTCATCAAGCGGCCCTATCTGTTCAACGTCGCCTGGACCTCGATCCAGATCGGGCTGTGGACCACGGGCCTGTGCGCGCTGATCGGCCTTCCCGCCGCGATCGCCCTGGCGCGGGCGACGGCCGGGCGCTCCAGGCACATCCTGTTTCTCCTCATCATCCTGCCCTTCTGGACCAACGGCCTCGTGCGCGTGTTCTCCTGGACCATGGTGCTGAGGGAAGGGGGCATCCTCGATTATGCCCTGCACTGGATCGTGCCGGCCGCGCCGTCGGTGTCGCTGCTCTACAGCTTTCCGGCCATCATCATCGGCCTGGTCCATGCCTACCTGCCCTATATGATCCTGACCTGCTACCTCTCCGCCACGGCGATCGAGGATTCGACCATCGAGGCGGCGCGCAGTCTCGGTGCCCGCACGCCGGTGGTGTTCTGGAAGATCCTGTTGCCGCTCTGCATGCCCGGCCTGATTTCCGGATCGATCCTGATCTTCGTGCCGGTGATCGGCAGCTTCATGGAGCCGCGCATCCTGGGCGGACGCATCGGCGTCACCATGGGCACGGTGATCGAGGACCAGTTCACCGCGGCTTTCAACTGGCCGCTGGGCGCGGCCCTGTCCTTCACCATGCTGGCGGTGGTGCTCGCGATCTTCGCCGTCTCCTCGCGCGTGCTATCCGGCCGCGCCGCGACGCCGTAGGAGGGCGCCATGATTGCACTCGGGCGCACCTTCCTCGCCGCCACTTTGGTCTTCCTCTATCTGCCCATCGCGGTGATGGTGGCGATGGCCTTCAACGCCTCACCCCTCTACACCCTGCCGATCGAGCCGACCTTCCACTGGTTCGGCGTCCTCGCCGAGAACGGGCCGCTGCTCTCGGCCACCTACAATAGCCTGATGATCGCGTTGGCGACTTCGGTCATCGCGACGGCTGTCGGTACCCTGGCCTCGCTTGCCCTCAACCGCCGCACCTTCCGGGGGCAGTCGCTGCTCAAGGTGCTGCTGCTGCCGCCGATCGCCATTCCCTGGCTGATCACCGGCACCGCCATGCTGGTGTTCTTCTTCTGGACGGGCATCGGGCGCGGCCTGCATGCCATGCTGATCGGCCATGTCGCTTTGGCCATCCCCTATGTCGTGCTGATCGTCGGCACCGGCATGCAGACATTGCGGGCCGATCTCGAGGAGGCGGCGATGAGTCTGGGCTCGACGCCAATCCATGCCTTCTTTGCGGTGACGCTGCCCTTGCTGGCACCGAGCATCATCGCGGCCCTGCTATTCGCCTTTGCGGTTTCGCTCGACCAGTTCGTGGTCTCCTATTTCCTGGCGACGCCGGGCGTCTCCACCTTGCCGGTCGAGATCTACACCTCGATCCGCAAGGGCTTCACGCCGGAGATCAATGCGATCTCCGCCATCTTCCTCGGCGTCTCGGCCGTTCTCGTGCTGATCTTCGCCCAATTGTCCAATCTGGGAGGCAGTCGTGATCGGCGTTGAAGTCGCTTCGATCAGCAAGGGCTACGGATCCTTGCGGGTGCTCGACAAGGTGAGCACCGCCTTCAAGGCGGGCGAGTTCACCAGCCTGCTCGGCCCCTCGGGCTCCGGCAAGACCACGCTGCTGCGCATCATCGGCGGCTTCGTCGATCCGGATGAGGGGCGCATCCTGTTCGGGGGCGAGGACGTCACGGGGGTGGCCCTGTGGCAGCGCAAGGTCGGCATGGTGTTCCAGTCCTATGCACTGTTCCCACATATGAGCGTGTTCGACAATGTCATCTTCGGGCTCAATCGCCAGGGCATTCGCGGCGAGGCGGCGCGCAAGGAGGTGGCGCGGGTACTGGAGATGGTGCATCTCACCGGCTTCGAGCAGCGCAAGCCCAAGCAGCTTTCCGGCGGGCAGCAGCAGCGCGTGGCGCTGGCCCGTGCCATCGTGACCAAGCCGAAGGTTCTGCTCCTGGACGAACCCCTGTCCGCACTCGACCGGCGCCTGCGCCAGGACATGCAGATCGAACTGCGCCGCATCCAGCGCGAGAGCGGGCTCACCACCATTTTCGTCACCCATGACCAGGAGGAGGCGCTGACCCTGTCGGACACGGTGGCCATCCTCGATGGCGGGCGCATCGTGCAGGAGGGCGCGCCGCTCGATATCTATGAGCGCCCGCGCACGCGTTTTGCCGCCTCCTTCCTGGGAGACGCCAATTTCTTCGAGGGCACGATGACCGGCGACGGCATCGCGATCGACGGCGGCGTCATCCATACGAGCGATGGGCTGCCGGGCTCCGGCAGCAAGGTCACGGCGGCGGTGCGGCCCGAGAAGATGCGGCTTCTGGCGCCGGGAGAAAACCCCGGCGGCGATAATGTCTTCGCCACGCGGATACGCGAGATCATCTATGCCGGTGCGGTCTCGACCTTCATCGCCGAAGGGCCTGATGGCAGTGACATCAAGGTCCTATCGCAGAATCGGGAGGTCTCGGCTGTCGCGCCCGGGCAGGCCATCACGCTGGCCTGGTCGCCGGCCAACACTGTTCTGTTGCAGGCCTGATAATGCCGGTCAGCGTCAATATTCCGCTCGAACGCGCCTGGAACAGCTGGTCATCGCGGCCGGCCGAAATGGTGTTCCTGCCGCTCGGCCTTCGGCTCACGCCGCTTGCCTTCGCAGCCAGCACGGGCAAGGCCTGCCTGTTCGAACCGGGCGATGCCGTCACGTTGGGGCGGCACGCCCTCGATGCCTCGCTGGTGGAGCTCCAACTCTCCCACGCCGGAACCACCCTCGACTGGCGTTACGCCAAGCCCGATCCATTCAGCCTCACCGGCAGCTGGCAGACGGCCAAGGCCGGCGAATGGGGTTTGCGCTTCTGGATCAATCTCTGCCTGTCGTCGGACAGCGGTGAGGAAGTTCGTTTCGACGAAACGCAGGGCGCTGCCGTCATCCGTGTCGGGCATCGCTTCGCGGCGCTCGTCAGCGAGGAGCCGCCTGTCCAGGTGACTGGACATGCTAGTCTCGCCGATGCGGTGCAGGACTACGAAACGCACGGCTATTTCCATACCCGCTCCCGGGCCGAGGCCGCGCCCGTCCTCGTGCTGCGCTTCAACCTGGAAATGATGCGCGACAATCGCTTCGCGCTCGCGATGGCCGACAGGCAGGATCTCGCCATCGCCCAGGCGCGGGCCCTGCTGGCGCGGCTCGAAATGGTGCCGCCCCAACCGGTTGGCGAGCCCGCCGCCGCTTTGGCGGCGCTACGCGACGTCGTTGCCTGGAACACGGTATGGGACGGCATCAACCAGCGCCCCTACACCGCCATCAGCCGCAATTGGGACCTCGGGAAGTTCGGCGGCTTTGGCGTCTGGCTGAACGACCAGTTCTATGCCGCCCTGATGGCCGGCGAGCTCGATGCCGGCCTGGCGCGCGACAATCTCGCCGCCGTGTTTTCGGGCGCGACGCCGCAGGGCAATCTGCCCTGCCTGCTCACGGCCAGCGATGCCTGGGTCGATCGCAGCCAGAGCCCCATCGGTGGCTTCGTGGTCTGGCAGCTCTATCTGCGCCTTCGCGCCCGCGACCTGATCGAGGGCGCCTATGCCACGCTGGCACGCAACCATGCCTGGTGGTGGCGCGAACGCGATCCGGGCGGGACGGGGCTTGCCTCCTTCGGCACCTCGGATATGGGCGACGGGCTCTACAAGGGCACTCATTTCGGGGCGCGCAATGAATCGGCGATGGACAATTCGCCGGTCCACGACGAGGCCCGCTACGACAAGGCGACGCGCACGCTCGATCTCTGGGATGTCGGCCTCAACAGCCTGCTGGCCCTTGATGCCGAGATGCTCGCCTTGATGGCAGCGGAGCTGGGGCTCGAGGAGGCGGCGGCCGCCCATGCCGTTCGTTCCGAGGCCACGAAAGACCTCATTGGCGAGACTTTATGGGACGGCGATCGCGGCATCTTCGCCAATCGCCGGCGCGGCGGCGGCTTCGTGAGGAGCCTGGCACCGACGAGTTTCTATCCCATGCTTGCCGGTGCCGCGACGCCCGCGCAGGTCGACCGGCTATGCCAGCATCTCGACGATCCCTCGGCCTTCGGCGGCGATCCGGTCATTCCCGGCGTCAGCCGCGCCGATCCCGCCTTCGGCGACAATTCCTATTGGCGTGGCCGGATCTGGCCGCCTTTCAACTATCTCGTCTATCACGGGCTGCGTCGCTACGGGCTGGACGAGAGGGCCTCGGCCCTGGCCCAGCGCAGTTTTGCGCTGTTCCGTTCCGCCTGGGAAAGCCGGCGTATCTGCCCTGAAAACTACAATGCCGAGACGGGTGAGCCGCTCGACCAGCCCGACACCGAGCGCTTCTACAGCTGGGGGGCGTTGATGGCGAAGCTCGGTATTGCCGCCGCGACCGATGTCACGCCCTGGCATGGCTGGGAAATCGCCAATCCGGGCGGGGAGGGCGAGTTGGGACCCTTCGCAAGCCCACTGGGGCCGGTCCGCCTCGCCATTTCACAGGGCCGCCTGAGTCTGATCCAGGGCGAGCGCACTGTGCTGGACACCGATGTCGCCGGACGGATCTCCCAGCTTTCGATGATGGACGGCATGCTGTCATTGCGGCTGCCGCCGCTCGAGCGGGCATGCTTCCTGCGCTTCCCGCATCTCCATGCCGGCATGAAGCCCCGGGCGAGCCTCGACGGCGAGGCGGTCGCAACCACGGAGGAGGGCGGCATCCTGATTCACCTTCCCGCGAGCGCTAAGGCGGCTGATTTTGAGCTGAGGTGGCGTGCGGGAGTGAAGCATAAGGCATCTCGCTCATAGACTGCTAATTCTGGCCAAGAAATGCGACGCTGGCCACCCCTTCGCCCCGTTCTTACGGGGAGAAGGTGAGGATGAGGGGCAGCGCTGCGCGAGCAATGTGAGTTCTGTGTAGCCCCTCACCTCAATCCTCTCCCCGCAAGCGGGGCGAGGGGGCACAAATGTCGAGCCTTTACGGTCCCCTATCCTCTCGCTCGACCCACGAACCTACCCCCAGGTACTAAATTGTATGCTTACTCAGGCAGCCGAACTGTCTTCCAAAGCCAGGAAGCCGCCGGACTGGCGTCGCCACAGCCTGGCATAGAGGCCGTCGCGTTCGATAAGCTCCTCATGCCGTCCCTGCTCGACGATACGGCCGCCATCGAGCACGATCAGGCGATCGAGTTCGGCGATGGTCGAGAGGCGATGGGCGATCGCGAGCACCGTCTTGTCATGCATCAGGCGGCGAAGCTGGCTCTGGATTGTTGCCTCCACCTCGGAATCGAGGGCGGAGGTTGCCTCGTCGAGCACCAGGATCGGGGCATTCTTGAGCAGTACGCGGGCGATGGTGATGCGCTGGCGCTGTCCGCCCGAGAGCTTCACGCCGCGCTCGCCCACGCGCGATTCGTAGCCGGCGCGGCCGTCCTGATCCCCCAGCGTGACGATGAAGTCATGCGCGGCGGCCTGCCGGGCGGCGTCCTCGATGGCGTCCCGATTCGCTTCCATGCGGCCATAGGCGATGTTGTCGTGGATGGAACGGTGCAGCAGGGAATTGTCCTGTGTCACCACACCGATCTGCCGGCGCAGGCTGTCCTGGCTGACGCCGGCAATGTCCTGCCCGTCGATCAGGATCCGGCCCGACTGGATCGCATAGAGGCGCAGCAGCAGGTTGACGAGCGTCGACTTGCCGGCGCCAGACGGGCCGACGATGCCGACCTTCTCGCCGGGGTGGATGGTAAGCGAAAGATCCGTGAACACCGGCTGCGTTCCGCCATAGCCGAAGCGCACATGCTCGAACACGATTTCTCCGCGCGGCACCGAAAGCGTGGCTGCATCGGGAGCGTCGACCAGGTCATGCGGCTTGGCGATGGTGAGCATGCTTTCCTGCACCGCGCCGATATTCTCGAAGACGTCGCGGATCAGATACATCAGCCAGCCCGAGAGCTGGATCAGTCGAAGCACCAGAGTGAGGGCTGCCGCACCGGCGCCGGCCGTCATGTTGCCCTGGCTCCACAGCAGGAGGATCATACCGGCGATCACCACCAGCAGCAGGCTGTTGAGCACCTGCAGCGCGAAACTGGCGCCGAGGATCAGGCGCATCAGGTCCAGGAAGCTCTGGTTCCAACGCTTGAGCGCCTCCTTCACCGCCGAGCGTTCGAGGTCGGAGCGGGCGAACAGCTTCACGGTGAGGATGTTGGTATAGGAATCGACGATGCGCCCGGTGGTGGTCGAACGGCCGAGGGAATTGGCTTCCGAGCGCTTGAGGGCCCGCGGCACGAAAAAGGAGAGCAGTGCAGCATAGGCCGCCAGCCAGAGGACGACGGGCAGCACCAGCCAGGCATCGACCGAGCCGAAGAAGCCGATGGTGACCCCGGCGAAGACCAGCGCATACCAGAGGTCGCCGATCACCGCGATGATCGCCGAGCGGATCGACTGCCCGGCCTGGATCACGCGTGCCGACAGGCGCCCGGCAAAGTCGTTCTGGAAATAGGTGAGGGAATGGCCAAGCGTGTAGATGTGGTTGCGCCAACGGATCTGGTTGGTCAGCGGCGGCACGACGATCAGATTGGTGACGGCCTGGGTCACGAAAAACAGAATCGGCCTCAGGAACAGAATCACGAACAGGGCACCGGCCAGAAGCAGTCCGTGGTCGTGCAGCAGGGTCTGCGGCGAGCCCTTGTTGAGCAGGTCCACGAACCAGCCGACCATCAGATAGATGCCGGCCTCCACGCCGCTGAAGGCCAGCTCGATCGCCATGATGGCGGCGAGCCAGCCCTTCACGGGCTTGAGGTGATGCCACATGAAACGCCACACTCCGGTGGGCGGCGTGTCGTGTTCGTCGAAAGCGGCGAATATGTCTATGCGGCTTTCGAGAAATCGGAATAAGCGCGCAAACATCGAAAATATGACCTTGAAACAATGCTGGAATCGCTAGCGGCGACACCAAAGCAGGAGTTTCAGGTCAAATTACGAGTCGCGCCAGCCTTCTTGGCGGCGGACGGATATTTCAAAAATGCGGACGGCACGTCCGCATCTTCCTTTCCCGTAAACGCCTCAATCCACCAGGATGACCCGGAGGTCGTTGACATTGGTGAAGGTCGGGCCGGGGGCGACGAGATCGCCGATGGCTTCGAAGAAACCGGTCGAGTCGTTATCGGCGAGATAGGCAGCCGGATCGATTCCCGCCGCGCGGGCACGGGCGAGCGTGGTCTCGTCGACGATGGCGCCGGCCGGGTCGGTGGCGAGGCCGCCGCCGCCATCGGTGCCATCCGTATCGGCGGCGAGCGCGCTGATGCCGGTCTCGCCGTCGAGGGCGAGGGCCAGGGCCAGGCTGAATTCCTGGTTGGGGCCACCGCGTCCCTTGCCGGTGATGGTCACCGTCAGCTCTCCGCCGGAGATCAGCGCGGCGCGGCGGCCGGCAGCCTTCAGCGCGCGGGCCTGCCTCGCCTGGTCGGCGGCGACCTGTCGGGCTTCGCCCTCGACATTGGCGCCGAGCACGACGGGCTCGTAGCCATGCTGCTCGGCAAGGCGGGTCGCGGCCGCGATCATGTCGCCGGGCGTGACGACGATGCGAAACTCGCTGTTGGCAAAGACGGCATCGCCCGGCTTGGGTGTCTCGTTGCCGGCATCCTCGAAGAGGGCCCTGGCCGCACCGAGAGGCGTGTTGAAGCGCTCGGCAATGGCAAGGGCCTGGGCATTGCTGACGGGGTCCGGCACGGTGGGGCCGGAGCCGATCACGGCAGGATCATCGCCCGGTACGTCCGAGACGGCCAGGGTGAGCAGGCGCGCGGGATAGGCGGCCTGGGCGAGGCGCCCACCCTTGATGCGCGACAGGCGCTTGCGCAGCACATTGATCTCGCCGATCGCGGCACCCGAGCGCAGAAGATGGCGGGTGATGGCGCGCTTGTCGTCCAGGGTCAGTGCACCGGCGGGTGCCACCCAATTGGCGGAGGCGCCGCCGGAGAGCAGAACCAGCACCAGATCATCCTCGCCGGCTGCAGTTGCAAGCGCCAGCGCGCGCTCGGCGCCGTCGATGCTGCCTTGGTCCGGCACAGGGTGGCCGGCCTCGATCATGGGCAGGGTCTTGAGCGGGCGGCCATAGCCATGCCGGGCCACGGCGACGCCGTCGATGCGATCGGCCGGGATGCCGAGGGCGGTGTAATGGGCTTCGGCGATCTCTGCCATGCTGCCGGCCGCCTTGCCAGCGGCGAGCAGGATTAGACGCCCTGTGCTGGGTGGCGCGGGCAGATGCTGTGGCAGGAAGGTAGCCGGATGGGACGCGGCGACCGCCCCCGTGAAAATGGCGTCGAGAGTCTGGCGGCGGGCATCGGCACGGTCAGGCATTGCGTCTTCGGGCTCCCTCGAGGCAAGGCGCGTTCGAGGAAACGCTCCATGCTTGTTCCTTGCATCTGCCCTCCCGCCGTCTGGTGAGGTACCAGGCGGCGGCAGGCAATGGCTTGCCATGTCCCTTAACCCATGGAGGCGCAGCGAGGCCAGCCCATTGGCGGCAATTTTGAAAACCACAGGCGGTCAGGTGTCCGAGCCGCCTTTCTCGCGGAAGCGGCGCACGCGCATATGAGTGCCGCAAGCCTCTTCCGAACACCATTGGCGGCGTCCGCCCCGCGAGGTGTCGAGGAAGAGCCAGCCGCAATTGATGCCATGGCATTCCCGCACATTGCGGCGGTCACTGCGACTGGTGAGCAGGTCCGCCGCGGCGAAGGCGATGCGATGAAGGATGGCGTCGAGACTATCGCTCTCGCGCCACCCCCATTCGAAGGAGCCGGCGACCAGGCGCAGTTCGCGCTGATGGTTGGCGTTCTGCAGCATGGCATTGAGGCGAACACCGTCCTCCTCGCATCCCGCTTCGTCCATGGTTTCGGCGAGGAAGAGATTTCTCAACGTCGTGCGGAGGGCCCGGGCCCGCGTCAGGGCTGCCTCCGCCTCGGCAGACTTGGTATCGGCCTGGTGCCGCAGGCGGGCCGAAAGGGCCGAATCGATCAGATCGACCCGTTCGGCCCAGGTGACGAGGTCGCCATAAGCGACGAGCAGGTCCGGCCCCCAGCGGTCGCGCCAGGCGTCGACCGTGTTGACGAAATCCAAGGCCGGATGTCCGCCGACGAGGCGGGCGGTGGCAATGGTCCTGGTCTGGCTCATCCTCGCACTTTCCAGCGCCTGGGCTCCAAACTCAAGCGTGCACTGTAACGCTTATAATGATATATAACCGTTACAACAAGTCGACAGAGGTTCCACATGCCTAGCCGCACCACACTGCTGTTCCTGGCTCTTTGCGTGATCTGGGGAACCACCTGGATCGGTATCAAGGCCGGCGTGGAGGCGGTGCCGCCTTTGCTGTTCGCCGGAACGCGTTTCATCGCAGCCGGCGTGCTGCTGCTGGGGTTCGCCGCCTGGCGAGAAGGGCCGCCACAGATGGCATGGCGGGACCTGCCGCGTCTTGCGGCCACCAGTCTGCTGATGATCACGCTATGTTACGCGGCGCTGTTCTGGGGCGTGGCGCATGTCGATTCGGGCACGGCTGCCGTGCTCGAAATGTCATTGACGCCGATAGCGCTGATGGCTTTTGCACTCTGGCTGCGGGAAGAGAGTTTCGACCGGCGGCGTTTCGGTGCCCTGCTTCTCGGCATGGCAGGGCTGGCCATTCTGTTCGGGCCGACTGCGGTTCGAAACTGGTCCGCCGCGGCGGGCGAGGGCGCGGCATTGCGCCTGGCCGGGGCGGCAGCGGTGTCGTGGGCGGCCGTGGCCTATGGTTGGGGCTCGGTGGTCGCGCGTCCCTTGCTGCGGCTCTATTCCTCGACCTTCGTGGCCGGCACCACTACCCTCTTCGGTGGCCTGCTGCTGCTGGCCCTGTCGCTTGCCGGCGAGCCTGGAGCAATTCCCGCCTTGGCGGGCCAATGGGGTTTGGCAGCCTGGGCGGGGTGGCTGTTCCTCGTGCTCTTCGGCTCGCTGATCGGCTACACCATCTACATGACGCTTCTCAGGGAGATCGGTGCCACCCGCGCCGGGACCTATGCGTTCGTGTCTCCCATCATCGCCGTACTGCTCGGCATGATCTGCTTCGGCGAACAGGTTCGCCTGCTCGACCTTCTCGGCATGGCGGTGATGTTGGCCGGAGCCGGCCTTGCCATGGCAGAACCCAAGCCGCGGCTGAAGCCGGTCACGAACTGAGGGCAGTGGTGGCGAAGGAAAAAGCGCCCTGGAACCAAAAGTTGACGCAAGGCGCGATTCCGGTAAGCGCGCCTTGCACCCAGCGATGGTTCGCCGGCGTTCTCAGGAAAAATCAGGCGCGCCGATGGTGGCGATAGTTCCGGCGGTGATGGTGGCGATGCCGGTAGCCTTCACCGCCGTGTTGACGCAGCCAGCGCGGCCCGCGATGCACGCCGGGCATCCCATACCATTTGCAGCGGGCTGTGCGGGACGGCGCGTTGCAGGTCCGGTCCCTGACGGTCTGCACCAGCGAAGGATTGTCAGGCTGGGACACCGGCATGGCCGAGGATGGGGTGGCGAGGGCGAAGGTGGCGCCCAGGGCGATAGCGGCGGCAATAAGAAATCTCATGGGCCTCTCCTGTCGAAATGAAACGAAAACACGCATTTGATCGAAAACGCTCGATCAAACGCATGGGCAGGGAGAAAGTTCCGTATGGGATGACGATGTATATCGCCGCAGACCCGCAAATTGATCCATCGCACCGCGTCTCAACACTGAACGGCGAATACGGTCATCAGAGGATAAATTTGCGGAGTTTGGATGGTGGGCGCGACAGGGATTGAACCTGTGACCCCTCCCGTGTGAAGGGAGTGCTCTCCCGCTGAGCTACGCGCCCCCGAAGGGAAGCGCCTATTTGGATAAAGCCGGCTGCGCTGTCAAGCCGGTAATCGCATCGATCGCAGAAATCAGTTGATCGAAATGCGAAATGACGCGCGTTGCCCCCAACTGCGTGGCGGGAATGTCGGTGTAGCCGAAATCCACGCAGACCGACGGCAACCCGGCGCGCAAGGCCGTGTCGATGTCGGTCTTGCTGTCACCCACCATGATGGCGTGGGCGGGATCGCCGCCGGCGGCCTCGATGGAAAGGGTGAGGTGACGGGGGTCCGGCTTGAACCAGGCGAAGGCGTCGCGTCCGCAGATCGCACTGAAATAGGGGGCCAGCCTCAGGGCTTCCAGTAGCCGGACCGAAAGATCCGTCGGCTTGTTTGTACATACGCCCAATATCCAGCCCCGCGCTTTCAATGTCTTCAAGGCCTTCTCGACGCCGTCGAAGGCAACCGTCTTGTCGGCCAGGTGTTTGCCATAATGATCGAGGAAATCACCAAAGAGCACATCCATGCGGGCCGGCTCGACCGCCAAGCCACACACGGCAAAGCCGCGTTCCAGCAAGGCGCGGGCACCGGCACCCACCAGACTATGCGCCTTCTCGAGCGGCAAGGCGGGCAGCCCTTCGCGAGCCAGGATGAAGTTCAGCGTGCCCATCAGGTCTGGGGCGCTGTCCACCAGCGTTCCATCAAGGTCGAAGATCGCCGTCCGCGGCTGCATCATGCTGTTCTTTCCGGCTTGGTCTGGAAAATGCCATGTCTGGGTGGCAAGCGGAGATTCGAAAATTCACGATTCGAGCTAGGATCGTATCGTCCATGCGAATGTAACCGGGTTCGATCACGCCAGGGCGTGTGACACGACGCCCCAGGCATTCGGGACAATGCGCTCTGCCGAGGAAACGACGAGCCAGTCATCATGAAGCGTTCGCTAGGCCTTGCAGCCCTCCTTCTTACCGCCGGTCCGGTGCTTGCCGCCGACTATGTCTTCGTGGCGGCCCCGCAAAAGGACCTCAACCGGATCTATCGGGTCGACCGGCTGACCGGCGAGGTGGGGGCCTGCCAATATGGGGTCAAGGAGGACAATACCGGCGTCACCCTTTGTTTCCCGGCCGGTGAAGGGGCCGGCAAGCAGGAGCCCGGGGACTACACGCTGATCGCCTCCAGCCACGAGCGCGAGAGTTCGGTGTTCCGGGTGGAACAGCGTACCGGGACGATGAGCGTGTGCTATGTCTGGAAGGATCAGGTCATCTGCACGCCGCCGGGGAAATAAGCAGAAGCCGCAATGGGCGCATGGGTGGGCTCGCCGGGCTAAGGGGGGAGGCCGATTTTCCTTGTGTCTAGCCCCTTGCTTCTCAAACTTAACTGATGCAATCGGCGGCAAAGCCGTTATAACCGCCGCCTGATCCCAGGCAGATTCCTCCTGATCGCGCCCATGACGCGATCAGGAGGAATCTGTAAAAGACCGAACTCCGCTTGGGACGCATCGTCCGATAACCCGAACAGCACAAGGTTGCCATGACCCCTGACGACATGAAGCGCGAAGCAGCCCGAGCCGCGCTCGCCCATGTCGAAAGCGGCATGAGGCTGGGCCTGGGCCATGGCTCGACGACCAAGCACTTCGTCGACCTTTTGGGCGAGAAGGTGCGCGACGGGCTCGATGTCATTTGCGTGCCGGCCTCCGAATTCACCCATGACCAGGCCAAGGGCCTGGGCATTCCCTTGACCACACTCGACGAGACGCCCGAACTCGATCTGGCCGTCGACGGCGCCGACGAGATTGGTCCGGCTCTCGGGTTGATCAAGGGCGGTGGCGGCGCGTTGCTGCGCGAGAAGATCGTCGCAGCGGCGGCGGCTTCGATGCTGGTGATCGCCGACGAATCCAAGGTCGTACCCGTGCTCGGGCGCTTCCCGCTGCCGGTGGAGGTCATTCCCTTCGGCTTCGGTGCGACCCGGGCAGCGGTGGAACGTATTGCCGCAAAACTCGGACTTTCCGGTGAATTGCGCCTGCGTCATCAGCCTGACGGCCTTGTTTTCGTCACGGATGGCGGGCACCACATCCTTGATTGCCACTTTCAACAGATCCCCGATCCCGCTGCCCTGGCGGCGGGCCTGTCCACCATTCCCGGTGTCGTCGAACACGGACTGTTTCTCGGATATGCCAAAGGCGCTTATGTCGCCGGCTCTTCGGGAGTCCGCTTCATCGGGCCAGCCTGATTTGTGATGGGAGTTCCATGATGCTTCGTCAACGCCATGTTTGTGGGCAGGTTCGCGTCTTGGCCGCCGCCATGGTCGCCGGACTGCTCGCAAGCGCCGCAGCGCTGCCGGCTTCGGCGCAGAATGCCACGCCGGCGCCCACGGCCGAGGTGCCGACTGGCAACGCCGCCCAGCCCACGCCCGAGCAGCTGGCGACGGCCGTGCAGTTTCTCAAGGCTTCCGGCCTTACCGTCGGTTTCGACGACATCATTCCGCAATATCTGCAGCAGGCCACCACCATCTATACGGGCCAGCGTCCCGAGCTCAGCCAGCTGATCAACGAGGCCGCGATCTCGCTGGTACCCGAATTCATGAAGAAGCGGGTCGAGCTCGATAACAGCCTCGCCAAGTTCTACACCACGCGTTTCAGCGAGGACGAACTCAAGCAGCTGATCACGTTCTACGAGAGCCCGGTCGGCAAGAAGCTCGCCACCCAGCAGCAGATCATCCTGCGCGATTCGATGCCGGTGGTGCAGGGCTGGACGAGGGACCTGCAGGACGGCGTGATGAAGCGGGTACGCGAAGAGGTGGAGAAGAAGGGCGGCAAGCTCGGCCCGTCGCCGGCCGATGCTCCCGCCGAGGCACAGGCTCCGGCCAAACCCGCCCAATAAATCCGCATACCGGACTTGTTAAGAAGCGGGATTGATCGCATCAATCCCGCTTCTTACGTTCAGGGCGTTGTGCGCACATAACTGACGCGACCTTTGTCATGCCCGGGCTTGACCCGGGCATCCAGGGACGCCCTCCTCGAGCCTGGAGGGGAAGAACTGGATTGCCGGGTCAAGCCCGGCAATGACAAAGCTTGAGCCAAACCAATTCGTTTGTTGACGGGCGAATCCTAGGCTTCTTTTTTGCCCTCGAGGCACCGGAAATCAGGCTGTACCATGTCGCAATTCGACTATGATCTGTTCGTGATCGGCGCAGGATCCGGTGGGGTGCGCGCCGCCCGTATCGCAGCTTCGCATGGCGCGCGGGTAGCCATCGCCGAGGAGTTCCGGGTCGGCGGCACCTGTGTCATTCGTGGCTGCGTGCCCAAGAAGCTCTATGTGCTGGCCAGCCGTTTCGCCGATGAGTTCCGTGAGGCTGCAGGCTTCGGCTGGACGGTGCCCGAGGCCGAATTTTCCTGGCCCAAGCTCGTGGCCGCGAAAGAAGCCGAGATTAGCCGGCTGGAACGGGCTTATTCGGCCAATCTGGAAAAATCGTCGGTAGCGACTTTCCCGAGTCGTGCCGTGATCACCGCCCCGCACACCGTGCAGCTCGATGGGGGACGCAGCTTCACCGCCGGCCGGATCCTGATCGCCACCGGCGGGGCGCCGGTCAAGCCGAACGTGCCGGGCGTCGAGTTCGCCATCACCTCCAACGAAGTCTTCGACCTGCCGGCCCTGCCGGAGACGATGATCATCGTCGGCGGCGGCTACATCGCAGTCGAGTTCGCCTGCCTCCTGCAGAGGCTCGGCGTGAAGGTGACCCTGGTCTATCGCGGGGAGGCGATCCTGCGCGGTTTCGACGACGACGTCCGCCGGGTGTTGACCGAGGCGATGAGTGCAGCCGGCATCGAGATCCTGATCCGTACGGACCTCAAGCACATCGAGGAGGACAAGGCCGGCGGGCGGCGGGTCACCCTCACCAACGGCCAGACGCGCCACGTCGGCGAGATCATGGTGGCGACGGGGCGCAAGCCCAATACTGCGGGTCTCGGTCTCGAAACGGTCGGGGTGGAAATCAACACTGCCGGCGCCATCGCGGTCGACGACCAGTCGCGCACCACGGCGCCCGGGATCTGGGCGGTGGGCGACGTCACCAATCGCATCAATCTCACCCCCGTCGCCATCCGCGAGGGGCATGCCTTTGCCGATACCGTCTTCGGCAACAAGCCCTGGCTCGCCGACCATCGCCTGGTGCCGACGGCCGTGTTCTCGACCCCGGAAATCGGTACCGTCGGCTTGAGCGAGGAAGAAGCGCGCGCCGAATGCGGGGGCGGCGTCACCATTTTCCAGACCTCGTTCCGGGCCATGAAGGCCACCCTGTCGGGTAGCGGCGACCGTGTCTTCATGAAGCTGGTCGTCGACAAGGTGACGGATAAGATACTTGGTGTGCACATCGTCGGCGAAGGGGCGGCCGAAATGGCCCAATTGTTGGCGATCAGCGTCAAGATGGGCGCGACAAAGGCCGATTTCGATGCCACGATGCCGTTGCATCCAAGCGCGGCCGAGGAATTGGTGACGATGCGCACGCCCGTCCGCTAAGCCGGCCTTTACCAACCCGGCTGCAGAGTGCGCGCCGTGCGATAGCGGCGATTCCCCCGCTTGGATATCCGGCCGCTACGCATCAGAAGGCGGCAGGGCAGGCGCTTCGGGGAGGGCATGATGCGGGCTCCTGTGGTGATTTTCGGCGCGGTCGCCGCTGGCATGGTCATGCTGGCGAACGCGGCTTGGGCGCTCAATCTCACCCCGCCTCATGGGCGGCATGTCCCACCCTTGCGCGCCGCGCCAGTCCAGCCGCAGACGGAAGAAGCCGTTACGGACTGTGATCGCCTCGCGGCAAGTCCCGAGGACAGCCAGAAAGTCGTGGATGGCGTTGCCATGGAGGCGCTCGACGGTACGCTGGCCCTGGCACGCTGCGAGGAGGCCGCTGGCCGCTATCCCGCCGTCGCGCGCTTTCAGTTCCAGCTCGGGCGTGCCCAGGAAAAGCTCGGCAATGATCGGGCCGCTCTCGAAGCCTATCGCAAGGCAGCCGATCTCGGCAGCCTGATCGCGGCCTTTTCGGCCGGGGTGCGCGAACGTGACGGTGTCGGTATTCCGAGCAATGACGCCGAGGCGAACCGCCTGTTCAAGCTGTGCGCCGACAAGGGCGATGCCGACTGCCTCAATTCTCTGGCCTATCAATATCAGGTCGGGCGCGGCGTAAAGGTCGATCCGGTCGAGGCACTGGCGCTCTACAAGAAGGCGGCGGAGGCAGGGCTGGCCGCCGCCAATGTCAATCTCGGCTTTCTCTATCGGGATGGCGAGGGCGTCACCCAGGATTTCGCGGAAGCGGCCCGGCAGTTCCAGGAGGCGGCCGACAAGGGCGATCCGGCGGGAGCCCGCAATCTCGCTCTGGCCTATCAGAGCGGGCAGGGTGTGCCGAAGGATGGCGCCAAAGCCATCGCCCTGTTCCAGGCTGCCGCCGACCAGGGCGACGACGATGCGCTGGTGAAGATCGCCTATGCCTATCTCAGCGGCGACGGTGTGCCCAAGGATGAAGCCAGATCGGTCACCTATTATCGCCTGGCTGCCGATCGCGGCAACACCGACGGCATGGCGGGGCTTGCCTTTGCCTATGCCAATGGCACCGGCATTCCGGCCGATGGCAAAGCGGCGGCCCTGTGGTTGATGCGGGCGCTCGCGGCCGGCAACGACTACAGCTTCAAGCAGCTCACCGACCACTGGGGGGCCTGGGGCCTGGATACCCGCATGGAAGTACAGTCGATCCTGGTCGACCGCGGCCTCTACAGCGGCAAGACCAAGGGTACGCTCAATCGCGAGACCTTGAAGGCGCTCAAGATCCTGGCGGGGCGGGAGAATTGAAGATCCGCCATTCAGCCGCCCCCTTCATTCGACGGCGCGTTTCCAGGAGCCGGCTGAAGGCCAGCGATCCGGCAAAAACGGTCCCAACCTCCTCGAAGATTTCGTAAACGAGACTGAAAACCACGGCTTTACGCTGGTTTTCTATTGGCCGGACGCGTATAGAACCGGCCTTCGCCGGAAAACGCCGGCCTCGTGAAAGTATCATAGTCGTGCAGGGCGGCTATAGCCGGTTCGCCCTGAGAACAGGAAGTATACTCATGTCCGAGCGTTGGACACCGCAGAGCTGGCGTTCCAGACCGATCCAGCAGTCGCCCGTCTATCCCGACGAAAAGGCTCTCAACGACGTCGAGGCGACGCTCGCGACCTTCCCGCCGCTCGTTTTTGCCGGTGAAGCACGCAAGCTCAAGCGCCAGCTCGCCAAGGTTGCCGCCGGAGAGGCCTTCCTGCTCCAGGGCGGTGATTGCGCCGAGAGCTTCGCCGAGCATGGCGCCGACAATATCCGCGACTTCTTCCGCGTCTTCCTGCAGATGGCCGTGGTGCTCACCTTCGCCGGGTCCTCGCCGGTGGTGAAGGTCGGCCGCATCGCCGGCCAGTTCGCCAAGCCACGCTCGGCGCCCACCGAGAAAGTCGGCGAGATCGAGCTGCCCGTCTATCGCGGCGACATCGTCAACGGCACCGAATTCACCGCCGAGGCCCGCATTCCCGATCCGCGGCGCCAGCTCGAAGCCTATCGCCAGTCGGCGGCGACGCTCAACCTGCTGCGCGCCTTCGCCAGCGGCGGCTATGCCAATCTCGCCCATGTGCATCAGTGGATGCTCGGCTTCGTCAAGGACTCGCCGCAGAGCTCGAAATATCAGGCTCTGGCCGAGCGCATCACCGAGACGCTCGACTTCATGCGCGCCTGCGGCATCGATCCGGAGTTGCATCCGGAGATGCGCATCACCGATTTCTACACCAGCCACGAGGCCCTGCTGCTCGGCTATGAGCAGGCGATGACCCGCATCGATTCCACCTCGGGCGATCCCTATGCGACCTCGGGCCATTTCGTCTGGATCGGCGACCGCACGCGCCAGCTCGACCACGCCCATGTCGAGTTCTTCCGGGGCGTCAAGAACCCGATCGGCCTGAAATGCGGCCCCTCGCTCAAGCCCGACGAACTGATCAAGCTGATCGACATCCTCAACCCGGAAAACGAGCCGGGCCGCCTGACCCTGATCGCCCGCTTTGGCCATGACAAGGTCGAGCAGCATCTGCCCGAACTCATCCGCGCCGTGAAGCGCGAGGGCCGTTCGGTGGTGTGGTCCTGCGATCCGATGCATGGCAACACGGTGAAGGCGACGAACGGCTACAAGACCCGGCCGTTCGACCAGATCACCGGCGAGATCAAGAGCTTCTTTGCCGTGCACCAGGCCGAAGGCACCTATGCCGGCGGCCTGCATCTGGAGATGACCGGCAAGAACGTCACCGAATGCACCGGCGGCGCCCGTGCCGTGAGCGAAGCCGATCTCGCCGATCGCTACCACACCCATTGCGATCCGCGCCTCAATGCCGAGCAGGCCATCGAGGTCGCCTTCATGGTGGCGGACCTGGTCAAGAAGGAACGCTCGGGCCAGGTGAAGCCGAGCATCATCGCGGCAGAGTGACGGCGCGCGCCGTCATTCCCCTCGATCGGACAATCGATATGTCGAGAGGCGGGTCCGTTGGCCCGCCTCTTGGCTTTTCAGGCTTTGACCGAGAGGACATTCCCGGCCCGAGCCGGGATTGCGCCGACTTTCCTTCAATCCTGCATCTGTCAGCGATTGTCCCATCATAGCCATGGGGCAGGGTTGCCTTGCCAAGCAACGCAACTCCGTGGATCCCGATGCTGTCCAGACGCCGTTTCCTGCTCAAAGCCGGCCTCGCCACGCCTTTCCTGTCCGGCGGCTACGCCTTCGGCGTCGAGCCGCAGCGTCTCGTGACGACACGCTACCAAATCTCGCCCGGCAATTGGCCTGCCGCACTGGTCCTCAGGATCGCCGTGCTCGCCGACATCCACGCCATCAATCCCTGGATGAGCCCTGCCCACATCGAGCGGATTGCGCGCGCCACCAACGCCCTCGACCCCGACATCGTGCTGCTGGCCGGCGACTACGAGGCCAGCATGCCGCTCTATGGTGTCGGCTCCTATGTCTCGATGGAGGATTGCGCCGAGGCGCTATCGCTGCTTCGGGCGCCTTTGGGCGTGCATGCCGTGCTCGGCAATCACGATCTGGGACGCCGTGGCAGGGGCGGCGACAATGTCCGGCGCGCTTTCGCCGCTTTCGGTATTCCCGTCATGGAGAACAAGGCGGTCCGGCTGGAGAAGAAAGGGAGGGGATTCTGGCTGCTCGGCCTGGGAGACCAGTGGGGAGGTATTCATCGCAGAAGGCTCGACGACCTGCCGGGCACCCTGGCCCAGATGAGCGATGGCTCGCCGGCAATCCTGCTGGCCCATGAACCCGACATCTTTGCCGAGCTGCCGCATCTGGATCGCGAACGCCGCGTTGCCCTGACGGTGTGCGGACACACGCATGGCGGGCAGGTCAGTTTCCCGTTCTATGGCCCGAGAGGCGTGCCCTCCCGCTATGGCAGGCGTTTCGCCTATGGCCACATCGTCGAAGACAACCGCCACCTTGTCGTCTCGGGTGGCCTCGGCATGACCGGTCTTCCGGTACGCTTAGGAGTGCCGCCGGAGATCGTGATGATCACGTTGGGAGGGGCGACCTAGTCTCGAGCAAATGGCTATGGATTCCCGAGCGATGATGAAAACGCGAAAAACGAGAGCCAAAACAAGACTGTCTCTAAAGGCGAGGATCATGATCGTTGTCATGCTGGGCTGCGCTGGTGTCTATATGTGTCGCGATCCAACGCCCGCCGACGTACGCGCATTGGTTCCGGCAATGTTCAAATTAGGTCGCCCAATAACCTTCATCGCCGGCACCGGGTGCTTCTTCGCCGAGTTCGAGGTTCTGGAGGAGCCGTCCGTTAATCCCGATGACAGACGCAAAACTGAGGACAGGATAAGCAGGCTCGTGCCCTTCAGGCAGCGATCTCCAGACTATCAAGGGCTACGTCCGCGACAGGGAGAAAACCTGATTTTCACTCAAGCATCCTTGTTCGATGTAATGGACAGGTTGAACGATCTCGACGTGATGTCGGAGGTCCTAGTCGAAATGTTTTGGAGTGTGAAGAGCTGCCTGTCACGATACGACGATCGAAATAGGACAAATAAAGCCAGTGAATTCAGAGATTTGTTTCAGGATGACGACGTTATACTTTTGCTCCTCCGCCCTCGCGGTTGGCGTGGCTGGTATGTCGCGCCCGCCCTCTACAAGGATCACAGATTGATGGTGTTCGGATCCGGCGTTTAGCGATTTATGTCTGGCTCGCGCATGGCGATTGCGCATTCTTTCCATGGCTTCTGCATATCATTGCTGCCGCAGCGCCACAAAGAGGCGTCAATATGTGCCCATTCGTTGAAATACCCCACGGTTCCGCATGCTCTCCAGACGCAATTTCCTCCTCAAGGCCGGCCTTGCCACGCCTCTTCTGTTCGGCGGCTACGCCTTCGGGGTCGAGCCACGACGGTTGCTGGCGACGCAGTACCAAGTCGCACCGCGCCAATGGAGAAGCGGACCGACGCTGCGCATTGCCGTGCTTGCCGACATCCATGCCATCAATCCCTGGATGACCCCGGCCCACATCGAGCAGATCGCCCACACCACCAATGCCCTCAAACCCGACATCGTGCTGCTGGCGGGTGACTACGAGGCCGGCATGGGGCGCTTCGGCGTCGGTTCCTTCGTGCCGATGTCCGAATGCGCCAGGGCGCTTTCCATCCTGCGCGCGCCGCTCGGCGTGCATGCCGTGCTCGGCAATCACGATATCGGCTGGCATGATGGCGACAATGTCCGCCGTGCCTTCAAGGCCCATGGCATCCATGTCATGGAGAATGCGGCGTTGCGGCTCGAGAAGGACGGACGGCCCTTCTGGCTGCTCGGCCTCGGCGATGGCAATTACGGCCTGGACGATCTGCCGGGTACGCTTGCCAAGGTGGGCGACACCGCCCCGGCGATCCTGCTGGCCCATGAACCGGACATCTTCGTCGACGTGCCCGATCATGTCGCCCTGACGGTCTGCGGCCATACGCATGGCGGGCAGGTGGTCCTGCCTGGCGTCGGGGTCATTCATGTGCCCTCGCGCTATGGCAACCGCTTTGCCTATGGCCATATCGTCGAGGGGGATCGCCACCTCGTCGTCTCGGGTGGCCTTGGCATGACGGGTCTGCCGGTGCGCTTCGGCGTGCCGCCCGAGATCGTGCTGATCACCCTGGGGGCAGGGGCGCCTCCGACGGTCTAATCCGTTTGCACTTCAGCTAAAGTTGTGAAACACAACGAACTCGTCAGACAAATGGGGCGGGTTCGAATGGCCATGACTTACGACACCATCATCGTCGGCGGCGGCTCGTCGGGCTGCGTCACCGCCATGCGGCTCGTGCGCGATCTTGGCCAGCGCGTCCTGATGCTGGAAGCCGGCCCCGCCCGCATGAATCCGATCATGCACATGCCGGCCGGCTACATGAAATATCTGGCCAAGGACACCTATCTCACCATGCACAAGATGGAGCGCCAGCCCCAGCTCGACGGGCGCGCCACCATCGTGCCTCAGGGCCGGGTGCTCGGCGGCGGTTCCTCGGTCAACGCCATGGTCTATATGCGGGGCCAGCCTGACGACTATGACAATTGGGCCGAGAATTACGGGGCGGAGGGCTGGCGCTATGCCGATATCCTCCCCCATTTCATTGCGATGGAAGGCAATGCCGACCTGGACACGCCGGTGCATGGCACCGCCGGCCCGCTCAAGGTCACGAGGCCGCTCCATACCTGCGAGATGACGAAGGCCTTCCTCCAGGCGCTGCCGTCCCTGGGCGAGCCGCTCAATCCCGATTTCAACTCCGGGCGCCAGCGCGGCGTGGGCCTGATGCAGGGCACCATGGATCCGGTGGCCAAGCGCCGCTGCTCGGCCGTGGACGCCTTCCTGCCGCTGGTGCGCGGCGACGAACGTCTCACCATCACCACGGAAGCGATTGTGACCCGCCTCGTCATCGAAGGCAACCACTGCACGGGGGTCGAATATGTGGAAGGCGGGCGGACTCACAGGGTCTCCGCCGCCACGGTGATCCTGGCCGCCGGGACCTATGTCACGCCCAAGCTCCTGATGCTGTCCGGCATCGGCCCGGCCGACCACCTCCTGCGCCACGGCATCAAGCCCAAGGTGGATCTGCCGGGCGTGGGCGAGAACCTGCAGGATCATTGCGAGGTGCCGCTGATCGCCGCCTCCAACGGCCGTTATGGCTATTTCGGCCAGGACAAAGGCTGGAACATGATCCGCAACGGCCTCGACTACCTGTTGCGCAAGCAGGGGCCGGTGACCACCACGGGCGTGGAAGCCTGCGTCTTCACCAATCCCGACGACGCGCAGGCCGATGCCTCGCTGAAGATCTATTGCGTGCCGACCGTCTATCTCGACCGCGACATCACCGACGTCACTGCCTGCGACGGCGTCACTTTCACCACCTGCCTGCTCAGGCCGAAATCGCGGGGGACAGTGAGGTTGCGCTCGGCGGATCCACTCGAGCCACCGGTCGTCGATGGCGGCTTCCTCAAGCATGCCGAGGATATCCGCCTGATGATCGCGGGCCTGCGTTTTGCCCGTTCCTTTCTGACCACCTCGCCCATCAAGGAGAAGATTTCCCATGAGATGCTGCCGGGCGCTGACAAGGTTTCCGATGCCGACCTGCACGCCCATTGCAAGCGCATGGTCAAGACCAATTACCATCCGGTCGGGACGGCGCGCATGGGCCGGGACGATGATCCGATGGCGGTGCTCGATTCCCAACTGCGCGTGCGCGGCGTCGAGGGACTGCGTGTGTTCGATTGCTCGGTGATGCCCGAGATCGTCAGCGCCAATACCAATGCTCCAGTCATGGCCATCGCACACCGCGCCGTGGAATGGCTGAAGACGAGCTGAGCCTTGGAGGAGTGCTTGCCGGGTCTGTCACATAACTGAAATATTCCTGCACTACGGGCTTCATCAAAGCATGGGCCTATGGCGCCCGAGACATGCCCGGCCGATCGAAGCGGCCTTCTCGCAAGGAGTATTCGCATGACCACGCCAGCGGATAGCAGACCCAATCTCGACCGCATCCGGCAGGAGATTGCCGACGGCTATGACGAGGAGCTGGAACTGGAGCTGGAGGAGGCCCGCCTCGACCGTATCCTGGGGGACGCGCCCGAGCTGGAGGAGCGCGATACGCTCGACCGCAAGATCTATTTCCGCGAGCTCTTCCGCCTGCAGCACGAACTGGTCGAACTGCAGGACTGGATCCAGCACAACAAGCTGCGGGTGGTCGTGCTGTTCGAGGGGCGCGATTCCGCCGGCAAGGGCGGCGTGATCAAGCGCATTACCCAGCGCCTCAATCCGCGCATCTGCCGCGTGGCAGCCCTCCCGGCACCCAGCGAGCGCGAGCGCACGCAATGGTACTTCCAGCGCTATGTCGCTCATCTGCCGGCCGGCGGCGAAATGGTGCTGTTCGACCGCAGCTGGTACAACCGGGCGGGTGTCGAGCATGTCATGGGCTTCTGCACCGATGCCGAATATGAGGAGTTCTTCCGCTCCGCGCCGGAATTCGAGCGCATGCTGGTGCGCTCGGGTATCATCCTGTTGAAATACTGGTTCTCGATCACTGACGAGGAACAGGAATTCCGCTTCAACATGCGCATCCAGGATCCGCTCAAGCAGTGGAAGCTGAGCCCGATGGACGTGGAATCCCGTCGGCGCTGGGAAGACTATACCCGGGCCAAGGAAGTGATGCTGGAGCGTACCCATATTCCCGAAGCGCCCTGGTGGGTGGTCGAGGCGGTCGACAAGAAGCGCGCACGCCTCAACTGCATCAGCCATCTGCTCAATCAGATCCCCTATGGCCAAGTCGAGCATCCGCCGGTGATCCTGCCCGACCGCGAGCGCCATGAAGACTATGTGCGCCATCCCGTGCCGTCGGAAATGTACGTGCCGAAGACGTACTGAGAGGTTGAGGGCGGGTCTTCGGACCCGCCTTTTCCTGCGGCCGAGGATGCCTGCTTGCCCGACCGGTTCGAAGATCGGCGCGCTCGTCTGTTCTCATCTCTTTTCGGCATGATCTCATCATTTGAAGCGCGGCTGGTTTTGGCTTAGGCCTGTGAACCCAAACAGGTACAAGGGAGCCGCCCGATGTCGCTCGTCGATCATGTCAAATCCACCCTGACGGAAATCGCCAAGGACGGTTTGTGGAAGAGCGAGCGCGAGATTGCGGGCCCGCAACGCGCCCGCATCGAAGTGGCCGCCGAGGCCGGCCGGCGGCCGATGCTCAATCTGTGCGCCAACAATTATCTGGGCCTAGCCGACAATCCCGAGATCATCGCCACCGCCAAACAGGCCATGGACGGCCATGGTTTCGGCATGGCCTCGGTGCGATTCATCTGCGGAACGCAGACCCTGCACCGCGAACTCGAGCGCACCATCGCCCGCTATCTCAACAAGGATGATGCTATACTCTTCGCCGCCTGCTTCGACGCCAATGGCGGGGTGTTCGAGCCCCTGCTCGGCGCCGAGGACGCCATCATCTCCGACAGCCTGAACCATGCCTCGATCATCGACGGCGTGCGCCTGTGCAAGGCCAAGCGCTATCGCTTCGCCAATGGCGACATGAACGATCTCGAAGTGCAGTTGCAGGCAGCCAAGGCCGACAATGCCCGCCACATCGTCATCGCCACCGACGGCGTATTTTCCATGGACGGCTATCTCGCCGACCTGAAGACGCTCACGGATCTTGCTGGGCGCTACGGGGCGAATGTGATGGTGGATGATTGCCACGCCACCGGCTTCATCGGTCCCGAGGGACGCGGCACCCCCGCCCGGGCGGGGGTGGAGGACAAGGTCGATATCCTCACCGGCACGCTCGGCAAGGCGCTGGGCGGAGCGATGGGCGGCTATGTCGCTGCCAGCCAGCCGATCATCGACCTCTTGCGCCAGCGCGCGCGGCCCTATCTGTTCTCGAACTCGCTCGCCCCGCCTGTGGCGGCCGGCTCGATGAAGGCGATCGAGCTGGCGCAGGCCGGCGACGATCTGCGCGAAAGGCTGTTCGCCAACACCAGGCGTTTCCGGGCCGGATTGGAAAAAGCAGGCTTCGAACTTCTGCAGGGTGAGACGCCGATCATTCCGGTGATGCTGCATGATGCGCGGCGCGCCCAGGAGATGGCTCGGGCGCTCGACGAGCGCGGCGTCTATGTCGCCGGGTTCTTCTTCCCGGTGGTGCCGAAGGGCAGGGCGCGCATCCGCACCCAGATGTCGGCCGGGCTGACGGAAGCTGACATTGATTTTGCCATCGACGCCTTCACCGATGCCGGCAAGGCTTTGGGCGTGATCTGATCTTTTTGCGTGATTGGCTTTGCAGGATGTAGTATTGTAACTACATATCCTGCGGAGGTCTCCGATGAAGCACATGAGCAGCCGGGAGTTCAATCACGACATCGGCAAAGCCAAGCGCGCCGCGGAGGAAGGCCCGCTCGTGATCACCGATCGCGGCAAGCCGGCCTTCGTGTTGCTGAAGCATGAGGAATATCAGCGCCTTGTCGGGGAAGAGCCAAGCATCGTGGATTTGCTCCGCCAGGACGAACCGGAAGCGGATTTCGATTTCGAGCCGCCGCGCTTGCGTGAGATCGTGCGCAGGGAGACGGTATTCGACTGATGTTCCTGCTGGATACCAATGTCCTCTCCGAGTTGCGTCGTCCTCGTCTTGCCGCGCCAAAGCTTCTCGAATGGGCTTACGCCACCGCCAGATCGAGACAATTCATCTCTGCAGTCACCTTGATGGAACTCGAAATTGGCGTGTTGTCGATCGAGCGGCGTGATCCCGCGCAAGGCGGAATTCTTCGTAACTGGTTGGTTGGCAAAGTCGAGCCCAGTTATGATGGCCGGATTCTACAGTTTGGATCTCGGACCGCGCAGATATGTGCGCGCCTGCATGTCCCGGACCGGCGTCCCGAACGGGATGCGATGATTGCGGCTACGGCCTTGGAGCATGGCCTGACCATGGTCACCCGAAATGTCGCCGATTTTAGCCCCCTCGGCGTTCCTGTCTTCAACCCCTGGCAAGCCTGAAGGCCTCCCAAGAAAGCCCTGACAGATGAAAGCCCTCGTCAAATCCAAGCCCGAACCCGGCCTTTGGTTTTCGGACAATGAGCCGATGCCTGAACTCGGTCCCAACGATGTCCTGGTGAAGGTGCGGAAAACCGGCATCTGCGGCACCGACATCCATATCTACAAATGGGACGCCTGGGCCCAGAAGACGGTGCCGGTGCCGATGATCGTCGGCCATGAATATGCCGGCGAGATCGTCGAGATCGGCTCGGCCGTGCACAGCCTCAAGATCGGCGAGCGGGTGTCCGGCGAAGGCCATGTGATCGGCATGAAGAGCCGGGCGACGCGGGCAGGGCGCTTCCACCTCGATCCCGACACCCGCGGCATCGGCGTCAACATGCCCGGCGCCTTCGCCGAATATGTGAAGGTACCGGCCTTCAACATCGTGCCGCTGCCCGACGAGGTCGACGACGAACTTGGCGCCATCCTCGATCCGCTCGGCAACGCGGTGCATACGGCGCTGTCCTTCGACCTCGTCGGCGAGGACGTGCTGATCACCGGCGCCGGCCCAATCGGTATCATGGCCGGGGCCGTCGCCCGCCATGCCGGCGCGCGCCATGTCGTGATCACCGACATCAATCCTGTCCGCCTCGACCTTGCTGCCAAGGTGGCCGATGTCGTGCCGGTCAATGTCGCCAAGGAAGATCTGCGCGACGTGATGACCCGCCTGAGGATGAAGGAAGGCTTCGATGTCGGCCTGGAGATGAGCGGCGCACCGGCGGCTTTCCAGCAGATGCTCGACGTCATGCTGATGGGCTCCAAGATCGCCATGCTTGGCATTCCCGCCACGCCCTTCGCCGTCGACTGGAACAAGATCGTCTTCAAGATGCTGACCATCAAGGGCATCTATGGCCGCGAGATGTTCGAAACCTGGCACAAGATGCTGGCCATGCTGCAGAGCGGGCTCAATATCCGCCCGGTGATCACCCACCGCCTGGCCGTCGCCGACTATCTCGAGGGCTTCGAGACGATGGCGCGCGGCGAGTGCGGCAAGATCGTGCTTGACTGGAATGCCTGAAGGGCAGGGGTGGCCGATTGCGTCTCGGCGAGGACGATCCATGAGGTCCGTGCATCATGGGTCGTTGACAGGTTGAGGCACTAATCTATCATTCGTCGTACCATTGCAGCGAGAGATTGAGCGATTGCAATGACGAAAATTGAGGTACGTAACTCATGAAATCGGGAGGCACTATGGGATTGTTCCAAAAACTGTGTCTGGCGAGCGCCTTGGCTGCCGGCATTCTCGCGACACCGGCCTTGGCGCAGGACAAGGGCACTGTCGGCATCGCCATGCCGGACAAGACGGTCGAGCGCTGGATCGACGACGGCAAGAATGTCGTCAAGCAGTTGGAAGCCAAGGGGTATGGCGCCGACTTGCAATATGCCAATGGCGATATTCCCGGCCAGCTCGCCCAGATCGAGAACATGCTCACCAAGGGCGACAAGGTGCTGGTGATCGCGGCGATCGACGGCACCACGCTGGCCGATGCTCTCAAGGCCGCCGCCGCCAAGGGCGTCAAGGTCATCGCCTATGACCGCCTGATCCGCAATTCGGAGAATGTCGACTATTACGCCACCTTCGACAATTTCCAGGTCGGCGTGCTGCAGGCCCAGTCGCTCGAGACCGCCCTCGGCCTCAAGGACGGCAAGGGGCCCTTCAACATCGAGCTGTTCGGCGGCTCGCCCGACGACAACAACGCCTTCTTCTTCTACAACGGCGCCCTGTCCGTTCTTCAGCCTTATCTCGACAGCGGCAAGCTGGTGGTGCAGTCCAAGCAGATGGGCATGGACAAGGTCGGTACGCTGAACTGGGACGGCTCGCTCGCCCAGTCGCGCATGGATAACCTTCTCTCCGCCTTCTACACCGACAAGAAGGTCGACGCGGTGCTCTCGCCGAACGACACCCTGGCCCACGGCATCGTCGCCTCGCTGAAGGCGGCCGGCTATGGCTCGGGCGACAAGCCCATCCCCTTCATCTCCGGCCAGGATGCGGAAGTCGCATCCGTTAAGGCGATCATCGCCGGTGACCAATATTCCACCGTCTTCAAGGATACCCGCGAACTGGCTAAGGTGTCGGTCGGCATGGTCGATGCCGTGCTCTCCGGCGGCAAGCCCGAGATCAACGACACCAAGAGCTACGACAACGGCAAGAAGGTGGTGCCGACCTATCTGCTCAAGCCCGTCCTGGTCACCAAGGACAACTGGAAGCAGGTGCTGGTCGACAGCGGCTACTATAAGGAAGATCAGTTGAAGTAGGGGCTCGGGACGTCGAGCGGTAACCCGCGACCGCAACGCCGGCCGTCCCCCTGGCCGGATTGACATGCGATGACGAGAGGCGTCACCGTCGCTCTTATGGGCCGGTGGCGCATCATCTGTTTGCTAATTGTATTACCAATTGACAAGCATCGGAAAGCTCTTATGAATTCTGAGCCTCGCGGGAAGAAACACCCCTTGGCGGCACGGTTCTGGACGCATTCGGCTGTGCCCCGGGGGTGAGAAGAGGCTCCATTGGAGCCGCTTCGATTCCTGTCGTCGGCTGAGGGGCTATTTCTAGACCCGGTTCGTCCCGGACCGGGAAAACGTCAACTTGGGAGAGAGACGTGAAACTATTCAAATCCTTGCTTTTGGCTGCTGCTTTCGGTGCGATCACCCTCGCATCGCCGGCCCTTGCCCAGGATAAGGGGCCTGTTGGCATCGCCATGCCGACCAAGACTTCGGAGCGCTGGATCGACGACGGCAACAATGTCGTCAAGCAGCTCCAGGCCAAGGGCTATGCCACCGACCTGCAATATGCCGACGACGATATCCCCAACCAGCTCGCCCAGATCGAGAACATGCTGACCAAGGGCGACAAGGTCCTAGTGATCGCCTCGATCGACGGCACCACGCTCGCCGACGTGCTCAAGGAGGCTGCGGCCAAGGGTGTCAAGGTCATCGCCTATGACCGCCTGATCCGCAATTCGGAGAATGTCGACTACTACGCCACCTTCGACAATTTCCAGGTCGGCGTGCTGCAGGCCCAGTCGCTGGAGAGCGGCCTCGGCCTCAAGGACGGCAAAGGCCCCTTCAACATCGAGCTGTTCGGCGGCTCGCCCGACGACAACAACGCCTTCTTCTTCTACAACGGCGCGATGTCGGTGCTGCAGCCTTACATCGACAGCGGCAAGCTGGTCGTGCAGTCCAAGCAGGCAGGCATGGACAAGGTCGGTACGCTGCGCTGGGACGGTTCGCTCGCCCAGTCGCGCATGGATAACCTTCTCTCCGCCTTCTACACCGACAAGAAGGTCGACGCGGTGCTGTCTCCCTATGATGGCCTGTCGCGCGGCATCATCGCTTCGCTGAAGGCGGCCGGCTACGGCTCGGGCGACAAGCCCATGCCCTTCATCTCGGGCCAGGATGCGGAAGTCGCATCCGTCAAGGCGATCATCGCCGGCGACCAGTACTCGACGATCTACAAGGATACGCGCCAGCTCGCCAAGGTCTCGGTCGACATGGTCGATGCCGTGCTCTCCGGCGGCAAGCCCGAGATCAACGACACCAAGAGCTACGACAACGGCAAGAAGGTGGTGCCGACCTATCTGCTCAAGCCCGTCCTGGTCACCAAGGACAACTGGAAGCAGGTGCTGGTCGATGGTGGCTACTACAAGGAAGACCAGCTGAAATAAGTGGTCGTCCTTAAAACCATGTTAGGGTATCGGGCGGCTGGCACCACGGTGCCGGCCGCCCTTTTCACAGGTCATCCACTATGACAGCCATCCTGGAAATGCGGGGCATCACCAAGACCTTTCCGGGGGTCAAGGCGCTCAGCAACGTCAACCTCACGGTCAACGAGGGCGAAATTCACGGCGTGGTCGGCGAGAATGGCGCCGGCAAATCAACCCTGATGAAGGTGCTGAGCGGTGTCTATCCCCATGGCTCCTATGAAGGGGAGATTCGCTTCCGCGGCAAGGAATGCCACTTCAAGGATATCCGCCAATCCGAAGAGCTCGGCATCATCATCATCCATCAGGAACTTGCCCTGGTGCCGCTGCTCTCCATCGCAGAGAACATCTTCCTCGGCAACGAGCAGGCGACGGGCGGCCTGATCGATTGGCCCCTTACCTATGGCAAGACTCGCAAGGTGCTGGATAAGGTCGGGCTGAGGGAATCGCCGGACACGCTCATCACCAATATCGGCGTCGGCAAGCAGCAGCTCGTCGAGATCGCCAAGGCCTTGTCGAAGGACGTCAAGCTCCTGATCCTCGACGAGCCGACGGCAAGTCTTAACGAAAGCGACAGCGATGCCCTGCTTGACCTCCTGCTGGAGTTCAAGCGGCAGGGCATTTCCTCGATCCTGATCTCGCACAAGCTCAACGAGATCTCCAAGGTCTGCGACGAGATCACGGTGATCCGCGACGGTGCCTCGATCGAGACCCTCGACTGCCGCAACGAGGCGATCAGCGAAGACCGCATCATCAAGGGCATGGTCGGGCGCGAAATGGCGGACCGCTATCCCAGCCGCGAGCCCAAGATCGGCGAGCCGGTGCTGGAGATCAAGGACTGGGTGGTGCACCACCACGAGCATTCCGATCGCCAGGTGGTCAAGGGCGTGAACTTCACCGTGCGCAAGGGCGAGGTCGTCGGCATCTCCGGCCTGATGGGCGCCGGGCGGACGGAGCTCGCCATGAGCATCTTCGGCCAGTCCTACGGCCAGCGCATCAGCGGCCAGGCCCTGATGCACGGCAAGCCGGTGGATCTGTCCTCCATCCACAAGGCGCTGGCCAACGGCCTGGCCTATGTCACGGAGGACCGCAAGCAGCTCGGTCTCGTCCTCGAAGAGGACATCATAAAGAACATCACGCTCAGCAACCTCGAGGGGGTGTCGAAGAATTCCATCATCGACGACATCAAGGAATTGCGGGTGGCCAACGACTACCGGCGCAAGCTGAACATCCGCTCTCCCAACGTCTTCCAGAAGACGGTGAACCTGTCGGGCGGCAATCAGCAGAAGGTGGTGCTCTCCAAATGGCTGTTCTCCAATCCTGAACTGCTGATGCTCGACGAGCCGACGCGCGGGATCGATGTCGGTGCGAAATACGAAATCTACAGCATCATCAACGAGATGGTGAATGAAGGTAAAGCCGTGCTGATGATTTCCTCCGAGATGCCGGAACTGCTCGGCATGTGCGATCGCATCTATGTGATGAATGCAGGTCGCTTCGTAGGCGAATTCCCCGGGGCCGAGGCCACCCAAGAAAAGATCATGCGCGCCATCATGCGTGCGGAAGGGCATTGACGATGACGACAAACACTGTGGAAGCTCAAGGCTCATCGCCCAAGAAATCCATCCTTGAATATATCAGCGGCAACATCCGCGACTATGGCCTGCTGATCTCGCTGATCGTCATCGTCGGCTTCTTCCAATATATGACGGAAGGGCGGATGCTGGCGCCGTCCAACATCAACAACATTCCCAACCAGAACGGCTATGTCATCGTCATGGCGCTCGGCATGCTGCTGGTGATCGTGGCCGGCCATATCGACCTGTCGGTCGGCTCGGTCTGCGCCTTCACCGGCGCCGTCGCCGCGACGCTGATGGTGAAGCTGGGCTGGCATTGGGCACCGGCGGCGGTCGCTACCCTGGTGGTCGGGGCGCTCATCGGTGGCATCCAGGGCTATTTCATCGCCTATCTGCGCATTCCCTCCTTCATCGTCACCCTGGCCGGAATGCTGGTATTCCGCGGGCTGACCTATCGCCTGCTCGGCAATACCAATGTCGGTCCGCTACCGGCCGAGTTCAACCAGCTCAGTGCCGGCTGGATTCCCGATCCGTTCGCGTCCCCGGGCTTCTTTACCACCACCTTCGCCCTTGGCCTGATCGCCGCGGCGCTGTTCATCCTGGTGAACATCAAGGGCCGGATGACGCGGCTCAAGCACGGCGTGGAGGAAGAGCCGATGGCGATCTTCATCGGCCGGAACATCCTGATGGCGGTCGCTACCGTCTATGTCGGCTATCTCCTCGCCATGTATCGTGGCCTGCCGATGGTGCTGATCATCCTGCTGGCGCTGACGCTGCTCTATGTCTTCGTCACCACCCGCACCGTGGTCGGCCGGCGCATCTATGCCCTCGGCGGCAACGAGAAGGCGGCCAAGCTCTCCGGCATCAACACTGACCGCCTCATCCTGTTGACCTTCGTCAATATGGGCGCGCTGGCGGCCCTGGCCGGGTTGATCGTCACCTCGCGCTTCGGTGGCATGGCGACCCCGAAAGCGGGCGACGGCTATGAGCTCGACGTCATCGCAGCCTGCTTCATCGGCGGCGCTTCGGCCTCCGGCGGCGTCGGCAAGATCACCGGCGCGGTGATCGGCGCCTTGCTGATGGGCGTGATGAATGTCGGCATGTCGATCCTCGGCCTCGGTATCGACGACCAGAAATGGATCAAGGGCCTGGTGCTGCTCTTCGCCGTCTGTCTCGACGTCTACTACAAGAAGAAGCGCTGAGGCGCTTGCCGGGAGCACCGGCAAATTGGGCTCTCTTTCCCGGCGGTCGCAATCCTTGCGGCCGCCGGTTTTCGTTGAGAAACCCTGCGGCCTGGTTCCGCGCTCGGCCGATTTCCATTTGTCGCTTGGCGAGAGAACCCGGCTGGCCTTAAAACGCCTGCCATTCTCGGGAGCGGTCATGGAGCGAATCGTCAAGGCATTCTTCAATTCGGCAGCGGGTCTAGCCCACGCCGTCCGCTATGAACTGGCGGTGCGCCAGGAGGTCGTCGTCCTTGCCATTGCGCTGCCGGCGAGCTTCTTCGTCACCGAGAGCTGGTGGAAGCGCCTTGCCCTGATCGGCGTCATCCTGCTGGTACTGATGGTGGAACTGCTCAACACGGCCATCGAAGCGCTGTCGGACCATGTCACGCCCGACCGTCATCCCCATATCCGCATCGTCAAGGATCTCGGTTCGGCAGCGGTGTTCACGGCGCTCACCTTGGCGGGGCTGACCTGGCTTCTCGCGCTGGCCGAAAGGCTGGTGTAAGGATGGCGGATCATTCTTGTCCGCCTTTGAAGAGACCATGAGCACCGATATTCTGCGCATTGCCGTTGCCCAGCTCAAACCAACGCTCGGCGACATCGCCGGCAATCTCGCCAAGGCGCGCGCGGCGCGGGCCAGCGCGCGGGAGCAGGGCGCCGATCTCGTGCTGTTCACCGAACTTTTCCTCTGCGGCTATCTGCCCGAGGATCTGGTACTCAAGCCCGCTTTCCAGGATGCCTGCCGCGCCGCGCTGGAGGACTTCGCCCGTGATACGGCCGATGGCGGACCGGCGGCGCTGGTCGGCCTGCCCTGGCGCGAGAAGGACAAGCTGCACAACGCGGTAGCGCTGGTGGACAAGGGAATCGTCGCTGCCGTCCGCTTCAAGAACGATCTGCCCAATTACGGCGTGTTCGACGAAAAGCGCGTGTTCCAGCCGGGGCCCTTGCCGGGGCCGATCGCCTTTCGCGGCGTGCGCCTGGGCGTGCCGATCTGCGAGGATATCTGGGGCCATGACGTGGTCGAGTGCCTGGCCGAAACGGGCGCCGAAATCCTGCTTGTGCCCAATGGTTCGCCCTATCATCGCGACAAGTCCGACATCCGGCTCAATGTCGCGGTGGCACGCGTCACCGAATCCGGCCTGCCCATGCTCTACGCCAATGAGGTTGGCGGCCAGGACGAGGTGATCTTTGACGGCGCCTCCTTCGCCCTCAATGCCGATCATCGCCTGGCGGTGCAACTGCCGGCCTTCCGGGAGGCGATCGTCACCACGACCTGGCGGCGCGGGGCGCAGGGCTGGGCCTGCGAACCGGGCGTGGTCGAGCCGGTGGAGGAGGGCGAGGAGGCCGATTACCAGGCCTGCGTCCTGGGCCTGCGCGACTATGTCGACAAGAATGGCTTTCCCGGCGTGGTGCTCGGCCTGTCCGGCGGTGTCGATTCGGCCCTGGTGGCGGCCATGGCGGTGGATGCGCTCGGACCGGAGCGGGTGCATTGCGTGATGCTGCCCTATCGCTACACCTCCAAGGAATCCCTGAAGGATGCCTTCGAATGCGCTACGGCGCTGGGCGTGCGCTATGACGTCGTACCGATCGAGGCCCCGGTGAGCGGGCTGGAGAGCGTGCTCGAGCCGCTGTTCGCCGGCCAACCCCGCGGCATCGCCGAGGAGAACATGCAAAGCCGCACCCGCGGCACCATCCTGATGTCGATCTCAAACAAGTTCGGCGCCATGGTGGTGACAACCGGCAACAAGTCGGAGATGTCGGTGGGTTATTGCACGCTCTATGGCGACATGAATGGCGGCTTCAACCCGATCAAGGACCTTTACAAGACCGAGGTCTATCGCCTGTGCGAGCTGCGCAACCGCTGGAAGCCGGTGGATGCAAGGGGACCAGATGGGGCGGTGGTCCCGCCCAATATCCTGACCAAGGCACCCTCCGCCGAATTGCGCGAGAACCAGAAGGACCAGGATTCGCTGCCGCCCTATGACGTGCTCGACGATATCCTGCGCTGCCTGGTCGAAAGCGAGATGCGGGTCGCCGAGATCGTGGCGCGCGGCCATGACGAGGAGACCGTGCGCAAGGTCGAGCGTCTGCTCTACCTTGCCGAATACAAGCGCCGCCAGGCTGCCCCCGGCGTGAAGGTGACCGAGAAGAATTTCGGCCGGGATCGCCGCTATCCGATCACCAACCGGTTCCGGGACGGCAACAAGCCCGCCTTCGTGCCGGATGCCGCGCTCTATCGCGTCTCCACCACTGCGAGCGCGGACGCCGTCGATTTCTGAGCCGCTGGGTTGTCTGCCAGCGCCTCTGCCTGGGCGGTGTCGATGAGCCAGCGCCGGACCGCGTCCGTGGGTTCGGGATGGCGCTGCCGGCGCGGCAGCACCACGTAGAAATCATGGCCGCCGGACATTACGGCCGCCACAGGCTGGACGAGCCGGCCGGTGGCGAGATCGCCGGCGACCAGGAAACGGCTGGCGAGCGCGATGCCCTGGCCGGCGGCCGCCGCCTCGATTGCCAGTCCCGTCTGGTTGAAGCGCATCCGTCGCGGCTCGACGAGCGGCTTCAGCCCCAGCGCCCGCTCGAGAAACTCCGGCCACAGATTATGGGTGTCGTGCAGAAGCGTGTAGCTCAAGATCTCGGCCGGTTCGATGCCGTTCGAGCCGGCCGGCAGCAAGGCGGGGGCGCAGACGGCGATGACGTGCTGCGCAAACAGGCGCTCCACCACAAGGCCCGGCCCGAAGGGCAGGCGACCCTGCCGTACCGCGATGTCGACACCGTCGCTCTGGAAATTCGACAGGCTTTCATTAGCGAGAATGCGCAGGTCGACGAGCGGATGCTCGGCCACGAAGTGAGGCAGTCTCGGGATCAGCCATTTGGTGGCGAAGCTCGGCGTGACGCTGATCGTCAGCCGGGCAGGCTCGGGCCGCAGGCCCAATGTCGCGTCGGCGATGAGTTCGAAGGCTCGGCGGACAGGAGGCAGGTAGCCGTGCCCGGCATGAGTGAGCGTAAGCCCGCGCGGCAGCCGCTCGAACAGCTTGACGCCAAGATCGGCCTCCAGCCCTCTGATATGCTGGGCGACGGCGCCCTGGGTCACGTTGAGCTCCTCGGCGGCGAGGCGGAAGTTCAGATGGCGTGCGGCGGCTTCGAAGGCACGCAGGGCCTTGAGCGGAGGAAGGCGGGGCAGGGCGTCCGGCATGAGTAGTTTTTCTACAGGATGAGAGCAGCTATTCTGGCTCGAATGGGAGCTGGATTGCCAGTATATCAGGTGCATGGTCCCTTTGTCGCGGCCTCCCGCCGCTCCGGGGCATGGAAGGATGATTCCGATGGCAGCAGAAAAAGTAGCGATCGTCACGGCCGGGGGCAGTGGCATGGGAGCGGCGGCCGCCAGGCGCTTGGCCAAGGACGGCTATAGGGTTGCTATTCTCTCCTCCTCCGGCAAGGGCGAGGCCCTCGCCCGGGAATTGGGGGGCCTCGGCGTCACCGGTTCCAACCAGTCCAATGAGGACCTGCAGCGCCTCACCGACCTGACGCTCGAACGCTGGGGGCGTGTCGATGTGCTGGTCAACAGCGCAGGCCATGGTCCGCGCGCGCCGCTTCTGGAGATCACCGACGAGCAATGGCACACGGGGCTCGACGTCTATCTGATGAATGTGATCCGTGCGACCCGCGTGGTGGCACCGGCGATGATCCGTCAGAAGAGCGGCGCCATCATCAATATCTCGACGGCCTGGGCCTTCGAGCCGACGGCGATGTTCCCGACCTCGGCGGTCTTCCGCGCCGGGCTTGCCGCCTACACCAAGCTCTTCGCCGATCAGCATGCCGCCGACAATGTGCGCATGAACAATGTGCTGCCGGGCTGGATTGACAGCCTGCCGGCCACCGAGGAGCGCCGCGACAGCGTGCCGATGGGGCGCTACGGCACCAGCGAGGAGATCGCCGCCACCATCGCCTTCCTCGCCTCGGAGGGCGCCGGCTATATCACGGGCCAGAACATCCGGGTCGACGGCGGGCTGATGCGCTCGCTCTGACAGAACATGGTCGGAGTGCCGATTCCCGGGTAGGCGGACGTCTTGTCCGCGCACCCGGAAGGACGTCGTGCTCTCAGAGAGCCCAGCCGACCTTTAGGCCTTCCAGCACGGCTTCCTCGGCCGTGCGGGGCGTCAGGCAGTCGCCGATGCTGTGAATCTCCGCCACCAGGCCCTCCAGCTCGGCTTCCAGGGCATTGACGGCCTCATGGCCGAGCGAGGTCACCAGCGTGTCGATGCCGTCGATGATGATCGGCTCGCGCCCGGTGACATGGGCGAGATAGACGGTCTGGCCGTCGACGCCGTAAAGATCGGCATAGGGGATGACCTCGATGCCGAGATCGTGCAGCACGCCGGCCCAATGGTCGCGGACATAGGCCTGGATACGCTGGCCCGGCATGTAGCCATTGACGGCGAGGCGGACCTGGCAGCCCGCCCGCGCCAGCTTCTCGGCGACGCCCATGCCGATCCAATCACAGCGCCAGTCCGCCACCAGGACGGAACTGCCGACATTGGCCTCGTCGCGCAGCACCTGCCAGGCGTCGACGACATGGGCGGTCTCGGCACCGGGCAGTTCTGGATGGCGCGGCGTGGCACCGGTGGCGATGATGACCACGTCGGGACGCTCGCGCTCGACCAAGGCGCGGTCGACTTTGGTATTCTTCACCACGGTGACGCCGGCAAGCTCGGCCTCGCGGGTGAGATTGGTGACGATGCCGCCGAATTCCATGCGTCGCGGCAGCAATTGCGCCAGTAGGGCCTGTCCGCCGAGCCGGCCCGAGGCTTCGTAGAGCGTGACGTCATGGCCGCGCGAAGCGGCGATGCTGGCGGCTTTCATGCCGGCCGGGCCGCCGCCGGCGACCAGCACCTTCTTCACCGAACCGGCGGGCAGCACCTTGCCGTAGCGCAGCTCGCGCCCGGTCTCGGGGTGCTGGATGCAGGAGATGGGCACGCCTAGCTGGAAATGGCCGATGCAGGCCTGGTTGCATGCGATGCAGGCGCGGATGTCGTCGAAGCGGCCCTGCTCGGCCTTGGCGGGCATGTCGGGGTCGCAGATCAGCGCACGCGTCATGCCGACCATGTCGGCCTCGCCCTTGGCGATCAGTTGCTCGGCATCCTGGGGCTGGTTGACGCGCCCGGCATAGAAGACGGGGGTCTTCACCTTGCGCTTCACCGCTGCCGCCGATGGCGCGCCATAGGCGCTGGAGAAGGCCATGGCGGGGGCGATGTGCACGGCACCGCCAAAGCTGGCGGAGGATCCGACCGTCAGGTTGAAATAATCGAAGCTTCCGTCGAGGGCAGTCAGCACTTCCGCCACTTCCTCGGCGGTGAGACCGTTGAGGTCGCTGTCCTCCGAGGAAAAGCGCAGGCCGACGACGAAGTCCGGCCCCGTCCTGGCACGGATGGCGGCCAGGCTCTCGCGGATGAAGCGCAGGCGATTGTCCAGCGAGCCGCCATAGGCATCCTCGCGTACATTCACGCGCGGATTGACGAATTGCGAGGGCAGGTAGCCGTGGCTGCCGACGATCTCCACCCCGTCGATCCCGGCCTGTTCGAGCCGACGGGCAGCCTCGCCATAACCCTCGACGATCTCGCCGATCATCGTTGTGCTCATGGCGCGCGGCATGACGTGGAAGCGCTGGTTGGGCACGGCGGAGGGCGCGTAGGCAACGGGGGCGGTGCCTTCGGCCGTCTCCATGATCTCGCGGCCGGGGTGGAAGAGCTGGCCGAACACCGCTGCTCCCTCGGCATGGCAGACCTCGGCGAGGCGCCGATAGCCGGGGATGCAGTCGTCGCTGGTCGCCATCAGCAGATGCGAGGTGTAGCGCGCCGTCTCGTGGACGCCGGCAACCTGCAGCACGATCAATCCGACGCCGCCCTTGGCGCGCGCCTGCTGATAGGCGATCAACGCGTCATTGGGCACGAAGGCCGTGGGCAGGGTGGTGTCGTGCCCGGTGGACATGATGCGGTTCTTGATGCGCAGATTGCGGATCGTGAACGGCGAATAGAGGTGGGGGAGGGCGGCGGACTGGCTCACGGGGCCTCGCAGAAACTGGACCCGTACTGGGTGCACGGGACCGATCGTGCAATCAACATGGCCGATTGTCGCGACGAGCATGGCTCGGCGCTGGTGAGGCATATCCCGGGTGCCCGCGCACCCGGGGATAGCTGCGGGGCGTCTCAGAGATTGAAGTCGAAGCGATAGCTGGCCGATACGCCGATCGTGAACTGGTTCGGGGAGCCGCGCTCCTTGACCAGGCTCGATTTGGAAGCGGGGCCGGTGAGACGGCTATATTCGGCAAAGGCGCTGGTTGTGATCTTGTCCGTGGTCTTCCAGGTGAGCGCGCCGCCGACGCCAACCGATTTCAGGCCACCGCCGGGCGAATAGGGGCTAAGGCCCGAAGCGAGCGATTCCTGCAGGTTCACGCCGTAATAGGCGTCGAAATAGCTGCGTGTGGCCAGGGAGACCCGGGGCCCGCCGGAAATACGCCAATCCGGTGCGATATCATAGAAGGCGTCTGCGGCGATATCGGCGACCAGGCCGTGATGCGAACGGATGCCATGCCGCAATTCGGCTCGCAGACGCAGCCACTCGGTCGGATAGATATCGGCGAAGATGCCGAGTTCGCCGCCCCAGCGTACCGGCTTGAGGCCCTTGAGATCATCGTCGGTGGAGCCGTCGCGCTCGAACAGGATCTTGCCGACCGGGCCGATGCGCAGGAAACCATTGTCGAGGAGGCCCAGGCCCGGATTGTCGTTGCGCGAGGTGAAGGCCGGGCCCTTGCCCTGGCGCGACAGCGAGACGATGGGCGAGGGCAGGAAGCTGAAATCCTTGGCGCCTTCATATTTGGGGCCCATGGCGGCTGTGGCGCCGAGCTCCAGCGACCAGCCGCCGGCGATGTAGTTGTCCCAGAATCCCGTCGGCGTATAGGAAGAGGACTGGGCCAGCGCCGGCGTCGCCAGAACGGCAAGAACTCCTGCCGCAACGGCAGTCTTCAGGGAGGTACGCAACATCACTTTATTCCCATTTCCGGTCGCGGCAGGAACGGCCGCGAACCTGGCCGCACAATGCCTTCGAGGTGACAACAAACAATGAAGGATGGCATGAATAATCAACGAATTCCCTAACGTCATGTTTTGGATGCCGAGGGCATCGTCAGTTTCGTGATGCCTATTTTAGCGGCATTCACTGGTTGGCGATGGTCAGCCGGGAAAGGAGTCTATGAGCCGGCTGCGATTGATTATCGTCTCCCTTATAAACACGATGGCGATTTTGTGGCCAGCAAAAATGGCAGGAGCCTGTTCATAATCTCTCCTTCAAAAGGGAGGGCTCGCGGTATAGGACAGGCCATATTTCCAATTTCGAAAGCCCGTCATGCCGCCTGTCGTCCGCTTTGCGCCGTCCCCCACCGGCTATATCCATATCGGCAATATCCGCACCGCTTTGCTGAACTGGTGCGTGGCCAAGCGGGCGGGCGGGCGCTTCATCCTGCGCTATGACGACACCGACGCCGCCCGTTCCCGCCAGGAATATGCCGACGCCATCGCGGTGGACCTTGCCTGGCTCGGCATGGTGCCGGACGTGCAGGCGCGCCAGTCGGAACGCATGGCGCTCTATGATGCCGCCGCCGCCCGCCTGCGCGAGGCTGGCCGGCTCTATCCCTGCTACGAGACCGAGGAGGAACTGGAGCGCCGGCGCACGCTGCAGAAGGCACGCGGCCTGCCACCGGTCTATGACCGGGCGGCCCTGCGCTTGACTGCCGAGCAGAAGGCGGCCTTGGAGGCCGAGGGGCGGCGTCCGCATTGGCGCTTCCTGCTCAACCACCGCATCGTCGAATGGCAGGACGGCGTGCGCGGGCCCGCACATGTCGACACCGCCTCTCTGTCCGATCCGGTGCTGATCCGTGCCGATGGTGGCTATCTCTACACGCTGCCATCCGTGGTCGACGACATCGATCTTGGCGTCAGCCATATCATTCGCGGCGAGGATCACGTCACCAACACCGCCGTGCAGATCGAGATCTTCGAAGCCTTGGGCGGCGCGGTGCCGGCTTTCGCCCACCATAATCTGCTCACCACGGTGAGCGGCGAGGGGTTGTCCAAGCGTAGCGGCGCGCTGTCGATCGGCTCGCTGCGTGAGGCCGGCTTCGAGCCGATGGCGGTATCGAGCCTGGCGGTGCTGACCGGCACGGCCGAGGCTGTGCGTCCGATCGCGTCGCTGCAGGAGCTCGCCGCACTGGTTGATCTTTCGCGCATCTCGCGTGCACCGGCGCGCTTCGATCCGGCCGAGATCGAGACGCTCAATGCCAAGTTGCTGCACGAGACAGCCTTTGCGGATGTTTCCCAGCGGCTCACGGCTCTCGGCATCGAGGGCGGTGAGGATTTCTGGCTTGCCGTACGCTCCAATCTCGTCAGGCTGGCCGATGCGAAATTATGGTGGGAGGTGGTGACGGGACCGGTCGCCGCGGGCGAACGGGATCGGGAGTTTCTCGGCCGCGCCGCCGAACTGCTGCCCAGCGAGCCCTGGGACGAGAACACCTGGGGCGCCTGGACGCAGGCCGTGAAGGAAGCCACCGGCGCCAAGGGCAAGGCCCTGTTCATGCCGCTGCGCCAGGCGCTGACCGGGCTGGACCATGGCCCCGAACTCAAGGCGCTGCTGCCCCTGATCGGCCACGAACAGGCGCTGGCGCGGTTGGCAGGCTGAGGCCGGAGTGTCGACCTCTCGGTCGACATTGGATTGGGGATCTATGAGGAGTGTCGACCGGCAGGTCGAGACTCCACCCTGGCGCCCGGCTCGACGCCTTCCCATATGGGGCCCGATGAGGAGACCCCGCATGCTGCGTAGAATATGCTTCGGCCTTGCCGTGATCGGACTTGCCCTGCTGGCTCCCGCCGCTGCCCAGGCCCAGGAGCCCGACCTAATCTTCCGCAAGTCGACGGTATGGAAATTCCTGACCCCGGATGACAAGCTTGCGGTCTACGGCATCGACGATCCCGATGTCGAAGGGGTCGCCTGCCACTTCACCGTGCCGGAGAAGGGCGGTCTCAAGGGCATGTTCGGGGTGGCCGAGGAGGTGTCGGACGTCTCCCTGGCCTGCCGCCAGGTCGGGCCTATCAAGTTCAAGGAAAAATTCGAGCAGGGGGCCCTGGTCTACCGCCAGTCTCGCTCGCTGTTCTTCAAGAAGATGCAGGTTGTGCGCGGCTGCGACGCCAAGCGCAATGTGCTGGTCTATCTGGTCTACACCGACAAGCTGATCGAGGGCTCTCCGAAGAACTCGACCTCGTCGGTACCGGTGATGCCCTGGGCCGGCGAGCCGCCGCAGAAATGCGGCGATTTCGTCACCGACTGAGGGCGGCACCCGGCAGAGCTGCCGCCCACATTCCCACTTCCCGTGAAGTTTTTACTTCTCGCAGGTAATCACGACGGCATGCGGCTGCGCGGCAGCGGCGACCTGCGTGGGCGCGTTGATGGCGCCGGTGATGTCGGTTTCGGTCTGGCGGCGGAAGGCGACGGCCTTGGCGTAGCCGTTGGCGACGCACCATTCGCTGGCGATCGGCTGGCCGCAAGGCGAGCCGCTTTCCAGGCAGGTGTCGACGCCGTAGCCGTCATCGCTGCTGACGACGAAGGAAGCCACGTTCTGGGCGGAGGCGGGGCTGGCGAAGGCCAAGCAAGCCGCGATGAAGGAGAGGGTACGCAGGTTCATCGAAATCACACATGTGAACGGGGTCTGCCCCGTTCGGATAGCGGAGCCTGCCTATCATCGCTGTGCGTTTTTAAACATACGTAAATCTGCGTGTTTAATTTTTGGCGAAACTCTGTTGCCTGGGTGCATCACGCTGGCACTGGAGAAAGCGGATGCCGTCCTTGTCTCGTGTGGCTTGACAACGTCGCCCGCATGGCACATTGCTCCCGGCCATGTCAAAGACGGCCATCCTTTCGCGGATTATTTGCAGCTAGCAGCAACGCTGGCTGGCGCCGTCATTCGCCCAAAATCTTGAGCGCAGGACGCCCCCGGCCAGCCGAGGTGGGGAACTCATGGTTTTACGGCTCTACGATACCCGTACGCGCGCCAAGGTCGATTTCACGCCGATCGATCCCGATCGGGTGCGTATGTATGTCTGCGGCCCGACCGTCTACGACTTTGCCCATATCGGCAATGCCCGGCCGATCATCGTCTTCGACCTGCTGTTCCGCCTGCTGCGCCATGTCTACGGCGTCGCGCATGTCTCTTACGCGCGCAACATCACCGACGTCGACGACAAGATCAACGAGCGCGCGGCCGAGCGCGGCATCACCATCCGCGAACTGACCAATGGCACCCTGGCCCAGTTCCACCAGGACATCAGGGAACTCGGCGTGCTGATGCCCGACCAGGTCAACCAGCCGGGCGAGCCGCCGCAGATGATCGAGCCGCGTGCGACCGATCATATCGAGGAGATGAAGGCCATCATCGAGCGCTTGGTGGCGCGCGGTGTCGCCTATGTTGCCGAGGAGCATGTGCTGTTCTCCGTGCATGCCATGGAGAAGCTCGCGACAGTGCCGCGCTATGGCGCGCTCGCCCGCCGCTCGCTCGACGAGATGCTGGCCGGCGCCCGGGTCGATGTCGCGCCCTATAAGCGCGATGCCATGGATTTTGTGCTGTGGAAGCCCTCGCATGGCAACCAGCCCGGCTGGCCGAGCCCCTTGGGCATCGCCACGCCCGGCCGTCCGGGCTGGCATATCGAGTGCTCGGCCATGTCGATGGCGACGCTGCTCACCCCTTATGGCGGTGGCATCGCCTGCGACGATCCGGCCCGCAACGTCTTCGACATACACGGCGGCGGCATCGATCTCGTCTTCCCGCACCACGAGAACGAGATCGCCCAGAGCTGCTGCGCCTTCGACACGCCGGTGATGGCCAATGTCTGGATGCATAACGGCTTCCTGCAGGTCGAGAGCGAGAAGATGTCCAAGAGCCTCGGCAACTTCATCACCATTCGCGAACTGCTCGGCAGCGACAGATTCGGTGGGCGGGCCTGGCATGGCGACGTGCTGCGGCTCGCCATGTTGCGTACGCACTACCGCCAGCCGATCGACTGGACACTGCAGGCCTTGAATGAAGCCCAGCAGACCCTGCTGCGTTGGTACGAAGAGGTGCCTGCGGGCGGAAGCGTCGATGCCGGCGTGATCGAGGCCCTGTCGGACGATCTCAACACGCCGGCCATGCTGGCCCGCCTGCATCAGATCGCCGACCCGGCCGACCGGGCGGCGACGCTCGCCTTTCTGGGCTTCGGCAACGATGCGGCCGCCCTGAAGAGAGACACTCAGGTCAGCGATGGTCTGAGGCAGGAGGTCGAGGCGCTTCTGGCGGCCCGCAAGGTGGCGCGCGCCGAGAAGAACTGGCCGGAGTCCGATCGCATCCGCGACGAGCTCGCCCGGCTGAACATTGCCGTCAAGGACAACAAGGACGGCACCACCAGCTGGGAGGTCAAGCTCTGATGGCACAATCCATGCCCAAGCCGGGGCTGCGTCCCTTCCTGCCCGCCGATGCGCCGATCCTGGCCGAGATCTTCCGGGCCAGCATCCACGAGTTGACGGCTGACGACTACTCGGAAAGCCAGCAGGAAGCCTGGGCCGAGGCCGCCGATGACGAGGAAGCCTGGGCCAAGCGTCTTGCCGGCTGTCTCACCCTGGTGGCTACGGTCTCCGGCTCCCCAGTCGGCTTCATCGCCCTGAAGGGCAAGGACCTGGTCGATCTGCTCTACGTTCATCCCGCGGTCGCCGGGCAGGGGGTGGCCTCGACGCTCTATGGCGCCATCGAGCAACTTGCCAAGGCGCGCGGTGCTACCCAGTTGACGGTGGATGCCAGCGACACCGCCCGAGACTTTTTCCTCAAGCAGGGATTCGTGCCCCAGCAGCGCAACACCGTGTCGCTCGGCGACGAATGGCTCGGCAACACCACCATGAAGAAGGCGCTCGTGGCCCCGCCCGATGCGAGCCGGCAATGACACGCGACCGCCTCTATCTCTTCGATACCACCCTGCGCGACGGCGCCCAGACCACGGGCGTCGACTTCTCCCTCGCCGACAAGCAGGCGATCGCCCGCCTGCTCGACGATCTCGGTGTCGACTATGTCGAGGGCGGTTATCCTGGCGCCAATCCGCTCGACACCCAGTTCTTCAGCCAGCCCAACGGCCTCAAGGCAAAGTTCACAGCCTTCGGCATGACCAAGCGGGCAGGGCGCTCGGCCGCCAACGATCCTGGCGTCGCCGGCCTCCTGGATGCTGAGGCGGATGCGATCTGCTTCGTGGCCAAGAGCTGGGACCACCAGGTGCGCATGGCGCTCGGCATCAGCCTGGAAGAGAATCTCGATTCGATCCGCGACAGCGTCGCCACCGCCAAGGCGCGCGGGCGCGAAGTGCTGCTCGACTGCGAGCATTTCTTCGACGGCTACAAGGCCAATCCCGACTACGCGCTTGCCTGCGCCCGCACGGCCCATGAAGCCGGCGCGCGCTGGGTGGTGCTGTGCGATACCAATGGCGGTACTCTGCCGCATGAGGTCGAACGCATCGTCGGCGAAGTGGTCAAGGTGATCCCCGGCAGCCATCTCGGCATCCACGCCCATAATGACACCGAGCAGGCCGTCGCCAATTCGCTGGCAGCGGTGCGGGCCGGAGTCCGGCAGATCCAGGGCACGCTGAACGGCCTCGGCGAGCGCTGCGGCAATGCCAATCTCACCTCGCTGATCCCGACGCTCCTGCTCAAGCCCGCTTATGCCGATCGCTTCGAGATCGGGGTGGACGCGGCCCGGCTCGAGAACCTCACGCGCATCTCGCGCAAGCTCGACGAACTGCTCAACCGCATGCCCGACCATCATGCGCCCTATGTCGGCTCCTCGGCCTTCGCCACCAAGGCCGGCATCCATGCTTCGGCCGTGATGAAGGATCCTTCCACCTATGAGCACGTGCCGCCCGAGAGCGTCGGCAACCGGCGCAAATTGCTGGTCTCGGACCAGGCCGGCAAGTCGAACATCCTGGCGGAACTGGAGCGCCTGGGGCTGGCGATCGACAAGGATGATCCCCGCCTCTCCAGGCTGCTCGGCGCATTGAAGGACAAGGAAGCGCAAGGCTACGCCTATGAGGGTGCGGATGCCTCCTTCTTCCTCCTGGCCAAGCGCATCCTCGGCAGCGTGCCGGAGTTCTTCTTCGTCGAGCGTTTCAGCGTCAATGTCGAACGGCGCTGGAACGAGCGCGGTGAACTCGGCGTGTTCTCGGAAGCTATCGTCAAGGTCAAGGTCGGGACCGAGGAACTGATCTCGGCGGCGGAAGGGCATGGCCCGGTCAATGCCCTGGACACGGCGCTGCGCAAGGACCTGGGCAAATACCAGTCGGTCATCGAGGACCTGAAGCTGATCGACTACAAGGTCCGTGTCTTCCAGGGCGGTACCGACGCGGTGACGCGGGTGCTGATCGAATTCCAGGACGCCGCCGGCGATCGCTGGGCCACCGTGGGTGTCTCCGACAACATCATCGACGCCTCCTTCCAGGCGCTGGTGGATTCGATGACCTACAAGCTGCTCAAGGCGGGCGCGGAGGTGTGAAGAGAGAGTGTCGACCTGGAGGTCGACACTCCATCGTTCAGCGCCGGATCGCTTCTGCATTGATATCGATGCGCACGACGTCGCCGATCAGGGGGATGAAGGCCTTCATGCCGAAATCCGTACGCCGGATGGTCGTGGTAGCCGTGAAGCCAGCGACCATGCGGTTGCCGCGCAACGGATCTGGTGCGACGCGGTTGAGGGTGGTTCGCAGCATCACCGGTTTCGAGATCCCGAGCAGCGTCAGTTCACCAATGAGATCGGCGCTGCGCGGGCCACGGCGTTTCACCTTCGTGGTCCGGAAGGTGATCGTCTGATGGTGGGCGACGTCGAAGAACTCGCTCGACCGCAGATCCTCGTCGCGCGCCGGCACGCCGGTATCGACGCTCGAGGCTTCGAGCGTCGCCTCGACCAGGCTTTGCTCGGGATGTGCCTCGTCCAGCGTCAGCACGCCCTTCAGCTGGCGGAAACCGCCCGTGACGGTAGAATAGCCGAGATGGTCGATATGGAAGATCGTCTGGGTATGGTCGGGGTCGAGATCGTAGAGGTCGCCCGCCAGGACAGGGGACAAAAGGCAGGTACTGAAAAACAGCGCCGCCGCGCTCGCCTGGAAAAACTGCCTCATCGCATTGTCCATGCCGCCCGATCGCAAAACACCGTGGCATGAACACCCGAGGCCGCGATCCTATTCGACCGCAGCCCCTATTCGACCGCGACCCCTGGAGGCGGCTTCAGAGCGTCTCGGGTGCGACGCTCATCGCCATTTCGGCGCGCGTGATCTTTTCGATCGCTGTCGTGACCATCGGCACGACCTCTTCGGGTGTGTTGGCCACCAGCACATCCACCGCGGTTTCGGGCCGAATGAAGCCCTCCTCGCGCATGTGTTCAAGAATGTCGAGGAACCGTGTCCAGAAGCCGTCGATATTGACCAGCACGATCGGCTTCTTGTGCTGGCCGAGCTGGGCCCAGGTGAGCTGCTCGACCAGTTCCTCCAGCGTGCCGACGCCGCCGGGCAGGGCGACGAAGGCGTCCGCCCGTTCGAACATCAGGCGCTTGCGCTCATGCATGTCCTTGGTGACGATGAGTTCCTCGACCTCGGTGAGCATGCGCTCGCGCCGCTGCAGGAAGGTCGGGATGATGCCGGTGACCTGGCCGCCATTCTCGATGACGGCGCGGGCGACCGTGCCCATCAGGCCGACATTGCCGCCGCCATAGACGAGGCGAATGCCGCCTTCAGCCATGTCCCGGCCCAGGCGCTCGGCGCCGGCGACATATTCGGGGCGAGTGCCATTGCTGGAGCCGCAATAGACGCAAATCGAACGAAGCTTTGTCATGCCCCCGGTTTCGCACTGCGGCATGGGTGGGTCAAGTTGCTTTGCCGGAAGCCCCTTACTTGATGCAGACTTTGGCGAGAAGGAGATCGAGATCGCGGAAACGTCCCGTCGAGACCGTAACGGTTTCAGCTTTGACGGGGCTGCTCTCTTTCGGGCCAACTGCGAGTTTCAGCGAACGCCTTTCGGCGAGCGTGCAGAAAGCGACGGGATCGAGGGTGATGGTCAGGGCAGGGCCGGAAGCATTCCTCGACGGATTCGAGAAGGCCAGTACGTCGCCGATTTGAAGGATCGCGATCAGATTGGCGGTCGGCACGGGACCGCCGCCGGTCGTCGGCATGACGCTGGCTTGGACGCCGGCGACATTCGGCGCTTGGCGCAACTCGACATGCGAGATGATCGCGTTGCCATCGTAGAGACCCGCCGGCACGTCGGCGGCAGTCGCGGTAAAGGCTGCGACACGGTCGGCATTCTTTTGAGTAAACAGTGCCGCCTGGTGCTTGAGAACCTGCCCTCTCGCATCCTGGCCGTCAGTGATGATTTTCGTTGCTAGAAGTTCGGGACGGCTCATGACGTGGATATTGCTGTTGCTCGCAAGCTGAACCAGCTCGTTGATACTGGGATCGATGCCCATTTCGTCGAAAAAGCGGGCAGCCTGATCATATTGCGCCTGTGTCGTCTTTACCTTGATCCGGTTGACCGACAGAATCTCCCTCCGGATGACGCGCCCGTTCAGAGTGGTCTGCCGCCAGCGTGTCAGGGTCCGCGAACTGGCGAATTGATGCACACCGACCGGGCTCATCCAGAAGACGTGGCGCGCGACGCCGCCTGCCAGCACGAACACACAGGCCGAATTGCAAAAGGCGCCCGCATTGTTGGCGAAGCCGCGGCGGCCTTTCGTGATCGAGCCCGTGCAGTTTTTCTCATCGGGCTTGCAGGCAGCCAGCATGGTCCGGCCGATGGTGACCTCCAGGCCTGCGCGGCGAATCAGACGTCCCATGGCGTAACCGGCGGCGACGTCTCCGCCGGGCGAGGTGAGGATGAAAGGCAGCTTCCTGCCGCCGGCGGCTTTCAGAACCTTGCGCAGCAGTGCCGGCGTAGCGGCGGTGATGTCGCCTTCTGCGGAAATCCATTCCGCACAATCGGGTTCACAATCCACTGCTGCGTTGCGCACGATGAAAATGCGCATGGGCGAGCCTTTCGGACCTGTACCAGCCTCTGTTTGGCCGGCTTGCGATGGTAGGATTCCAAAAAGAAGTGTCAGGCAAAGAGCAGATACAAACAGCGCCGCTCGTTTCATGGAACCTTCCGATCAAGCCCGTCCGACGAAGAATATCGTGCGTTCCTCGAATTTCATCACAATTCTGCGGCAATGGCGCTGCAGTCGGGCGATACCGGCACGCGCCGGATATGATACGGTTGCAGGTGAAATAAACCGGCGCGATACTTTGTTTGCCCGACACCTTGGCGGCGTGGCCTTTCGTCTTGCAGGCGAAGCGGATAAGTAAAATTGGATGAAACGATGCGCGTTCTTGCATCGGGAGTAGATGATGGCAGTGGGCTGGAAGAGTCTGGCTGGAATAGTCGGAGCCGCGAGCGTTGTCAGCGTCGGTACGCTTTACAGCGTGCTGGTGCGCGAGCCTGCCCGGTCGCCGTCGCCGGCCGTCGGCGATACAAATTCGGTGGTGGCTGCCAATCCTCCTGCCGATAAGGCACAGAGGCCGGCGTCGAGCGGCGATCAGGCGGCCGGCAAGCCGGGTGCGAGCGCTCCGGAGGCCACGAAGCCTGACGCCGCCAAGACCGAAGCCGCGAAAGTCCCGGCCGCGGGCACCCAGGCCGCCAAGCCCGAGGCTGGAAAGACGGAGGTGGCGCAGCCCGAGGCAGGCAAAACCGAAGCCGCCCAAGCCCAACCGCCGAAACCTCAATCTCCCAAGCCCGAGGCACCGAAGCCGGATGCGGCCAAGGGGCAGATTGCCCCGACCTTCGACATTGCCCGCATCGAGCCGGCCGGCAGCGCGGTGATCGCCGGCCGGGCCGCTTCCGGCGCCACGGTGGAATTGCTGCGCAACGGCAATCTTTATGCCCGCGTGGTCGCCGACATCAATGGAACTTGGGCGATCACGCCGCCGGCCTTGCCGAAGGGCCCCTGCGAGCTGACCCTGCGCACCACATCGCCGGACGGCAAGGTGACCTTGTCCGAGCAGACCCTCTCCGTGCGCGTTCCCGAAAAGCCGGGCGAAGAGGTGGTGGTCGTCCTCAACACGCCCGACCAGCCCTCCAAGGTTCTGACCGATGCGGCGCAGCCGGCAGGCAAGGCACCCGAGCAGCCGGCAACGCCGGCAGCGGCGAGCGCCTCTGCCGATGCGGACAAGGCATCTTCGCGGGCCAATGTCTCGATCCGGACCGTCGAAGCGGACGAGATGGGCCGCTTCTTCGTGACGGGCCGGGCCGAACCGGGGGCTGCCCTGCGTATCTATCTCAACGATACGCTGGTGACGGGCGTGACCGCGGCCAAGGATGGGACCTTCGGCATGACCATCGAGAAAGGCATGCAGCCGGGCAATTATCGGGTGCGTGTCGACGATGTCGCAGCTGCCAACGGGCAGGTGATGACGCGGGCCGAGGTACCCTTCACCATGGTCGACAAGGCTCCTACCGCCTCGGCTCCGGCCGTGGTGGCGGCGATCGCCACACCGTCGCGTTCGGGGGGCAGCCGCAGCGGAGAGCCGGCCGCGACACCGCCCCAGCCGGCGACCACGCCGTCGACCGCCGTGCCCGGTGCCGCCACGCCGTCCCCGGGTAAGTCGCTCCCTGGCGAAACGGCTCCTGGCAGCAGGACGCAGCCGGCGGCGGCTTCCGTACCCGCCCAGGGGGCCTCCCCGGCAACGGAGCCTGGCACGCAGGGGGCAGGGGGCACGGGAGCTGCCTCGTCCCCGGCGCAGGCGGAAGCCGCGCCGCCGGCCTCCGGCAATGTCGTGGTACCGAGATCCGCCACGACGCCATCCGCCTCCAACCCAGCGACGCCCGCCACGGAGCCGGTGCAGACGAGCGAGGCCAAGCCGGCCCAGCCTTCGCCGCCGCCCTCGGTGGCGGTCATCCCGGAGATCCGCACCACGACGATCGTGCAGGGTGACAATCTTTGGCGGATTTCACGCAAGGTCTATGGCCAGGGCATCCGCTATACCTGGATCTACGACGCCAATACCGATCAGATCCGCAATCCCAATCTGATTTATCCGGGTCAGATCTTCGTCATGCCGGACAAGAAAACTCCCTGAGCAGAGCGGGCCGCGGGGCCCGGCTCGGGAGCAGCAAAATGAGATTTCGTCGCAAGACGCTTGCGGTCACGGCGTTCCAGACCTAACTACGCAGCGTCATCGAGAGCAAAGCGCCTTCAGGCCTGAACGCTTTTTGCTCCGACTCTTTGTTTCGACGCGTCTTTGCGATTCGAGGCGATTCCGTCAAATCGCAAAACGCTTTGGAAAACCCCTGATGCCGGCGCTCTCCGCTCGCCGGCCGAAAGACCGTTGATGCCCTCCGCCGACCCTTCCGCCGCCCCCAAGCGCGTCAGCGCAGACCAGGGCGCCTTTCTCCAGACCATGAAGCATTTGTGGCCCTATATGTGGCCACAGGACCGTGCGGATCTGCGCATGCGGGTGGTGTGGGCCTTCGTGCTCCTGCTGCTGACCAAGCTCATCACCCTGGTTGTGCCCTACACGCTCAAATGGGCGACCGACGGTCTGGCAGCCGTCGGCGGCGGTCGTGAGCTCACGGGCCATACGCTCGCGGTGCTGCTGGCCGGTGTACCCCTCACCATGCTTGTGGCCTATGGCGTTGCGCGCATCCTGATGACGGCGATCTCGCAATGGAAGGATGGGCTGTTCGCCGCCGTGTTCATGTACGCGGTGCGGCGGCTGGCGATCGAGACCTTCGAGCACATTCACAACCTCAGCCTGCGCTATCATCTCGAGCGTAAGACCGGCGGGCTGTCGCGGGTGATCGATCGCGGGCGCACCGGCATCGAGAACATCGTCCGCTTCGCCACCATCAACATCCTGCCGACCATCGTGGAGCTGGCGCTCTACCTGGTCATGCTGGTGCTGCAATTCGACTGGCGCTATGCGCTGATCGTGCTCGTCACCACGGCGGTCTATGTCTGGTTCACCGTCAAGGCGACCGAATGGCGGATCAGCATCCGCCGCGAGATGAACGATTCCGACACCGATGCCAACCAGAAGGCGATCGATAGCCTGCTCAACTACGAGACGGTCAAATATTTCTCCAACGAGGACCGTGAACTGGCGCGCTACGACCGCGCCATGGCGTCCTACGAGAAGTCGGCGATCCGGACCTATATCACCCTGACCTGGCTCAATATCGGCCAGGGTATCATCTTCATGGGGGGCATGCTGGCCTCGCTGCTGCTGGCGGGCCTGGGCGTCTATCACGGCGTCAACACCGTCGGCGACATCGCCTTGCTCAACGTGATGTGGCTGCAGCTCGCCACGCCGCTGAACTTCCTCGGCTTTGCCTATCGCGAGATCAAGCAGGGCATCACCGACATCGAGACCATGTTCGAACTGCTCGACAAGGATGCCGAGGTGAAGGATCGGCCTGGGGCGCCGGCGCTCGATGTCCGTGAGGGGCGGGTGACCTTCGAGAACGTGGTGTTCAACTACGACCCCGATCGCCCCATCCTGCAGGGGCTGTCCTTCGACGTGCCGGCTGGCAGGACGGTGGCGATCGTCGGTCCCTCCGGCGCCGGCAAATCGACCATCTCGCGCCTGCTCTTCCGCTTCTACGACGTCAATGGCGGGCGCGTCATGATCGACGGGCAGGATGTGCGCGAGGTTACCCAGAAATCGCTGCGCGCGGCTATCGGCATGGTGCCGCAGGACACCGTGCTGTTCAACGACACCATCCGCTACAACATCCGTTATGGCCGTTGGGACGCCACCGACGCGGAAGTGGAAGAGGCTGCTCGCCTCGCCCAGATCGATACCTTCATCCGCCGCATGCCCAAGGGCTATGAGACCGAAGTCGGCGAGCGCGGCCTCAAGCTGTCGGGCGGCGAGAAGCAGCGTGTCGCTATCGCACGCACCATCCTGAAGGGGCCTCCGGTGCTGGTACTGGACGAGGCGACCTCGGCCCTCGACAGCTACACCGAGATGGAGATCCAGGCGGCGCTCGAGCGCATCTCGGAGAACCGCACCACCTTGGTGATCGCTCATCGTCTTTCGACGGTGGTGAATGCCGACGAGATCATCGTGCTCGACAAAGGCGTGATCGTCGAGCGGGGCAATCATGAGGAATTGCTGGCATTCGGCGGCATCTATGCCGGCATGTGGAACCGCCAGCGCGAAGCCGACGAGGCTCGCGAGAAGCTCCAGCGCACCCAGGACGATGCCTCGCCGGCGGCCGATTACCGCGACGCTCTGGCCGGATAAGCGGTACGGAAGTCCCGTTTTCGTGCTATGAGCAACCGGCTTGGTCGGTGTGGAGGCTCCATGACGGGCAGGAAGCGTCTGCCACCCTTCCCGCAGGCTACCGTTCGCCAGCCCTTCCCGACGTCCGCAGCCATGGCGCCGGCTCCGGCCGCGCGGCCCCTGGTCAGCGTGGTGATGCCGGTCCACAACCGGGTGCGCTACTGCGCCGAGGCGATCGACAGCATATTGAGCCAGACGCTGGCCGATTTCGAACTCGTCATCGTAGACGACGGCTCGACGGACGGCACTTCCGCCTTCCTCGAATGGTATCGCGGGCTGGATGTGCGCATCCGGCTGTTCCGCAATGAGGTCAATCGGGGTGTTTCCGCCAGCCTCAACCACGGCATCGCGCAAGCGCGCTGCGATCTGGTGGTTCGCATGGATTCGGACGACATCTCTTTGCCCGAAAGACTCGCGCGCCAGGTCGCGTTCATGACTGCTCATCCCGAAATTCTGGCCGCCGGCAGTGCCCTCAGGATGATCGATGCGGGAGGAAACATCGCCGGTCCGCCGTCGAAGGTCGAAACCGACCCACAGATCCTGCATTTCCGTCCAAGCCTGGCCCATCCGACCACCATATTGCGGCGCGAGGCGGTCCTGAGCGTCGGCGGGTATCGGCCTGCCTTCGATCATGCCGAGGATGTCGATTTGTGGTTTCGCCTCGGCGAGGTCGGCATGCTGGGCAACCACCCCGAGGTTCTCCTGCACTATCGTGCTCACCCCGGCAACGTCCATCAGACCCATCGGCGCCGCCAGTCGTTCCTGGCTGAGATGGCGGCCTTGGCCGCCTATCGGCGGCGGAATGGCTGGGGTGATCCGGTGCATGCCGAAGCCCGCTATGAAGAGGCCGAATTGGCCGATCTTCTGGGCTGGAGCGAGAAGGCGCGACAGGCCTTCCTTCGGCGCATGGAGGCATAGGGAAGGGCGGTCCCGGCCTCAGTTCAGCCCCGGTTCATCTTGTAGGCTGCTTATTCACCCGGCTGGGTGCATAGTCTTGCGTTACAGGATCCCTCTTCATGTCGACCCGACGTCGTTTTCTCGCTGGAGCTGCCGCCGCCGGCGCCACCATGCTTGCCGCTCCTGCGCTGGCGCAGAACCTGATCGAATGGCGGATGGCGACGGCCTGGCCGAAGGGCCTGCCGGGAGCGGGCACCGGCGCTCAGCGCCTGGCCGATCGGATCGGCGTGCTCACCCAGGGCCAGCTCACCATCAAGCTCTACGCGGCCGGCGAATTGGTGCCGGGGGACCAGAACATGGCGGCCGTGATGGCCGGCGATGTGGAGATGTCGCATGACATGTCGGCCTATTATCTTTCCAAATCGCCGGCCTTCGCTTTCTTTTCGGCCATTCCCTTCGGCCTGATCGCCCAGGAGTTCGATGCCTGGCTCTATGCCGGCGGGGGCAGGGCGCTATGGGACGAACTGGGTGGGCAGTTCGGCATCAAGGCCTTTGCGGCCGGCAATACCGGCGCGCGCCTGGGCGGCTGGTTCCGCCGGGAGATCAACGGCGTCGCCGATCTCAAGGGCCTGCGTTTCCGCATCGGCGGCCTGGCCGGTCAGGCCCTCGCCAGGCTCGGCGTTCAGCAGATGCTGATGCCCGGCTCCCAGATCCTGCCCAGACTCCAGGCCGACGAATTGGATGCGGCGGAGTTCATGGGACCGGTCAACGATCTCAGCTTCGGTTTCCAGAATGCCGCCAAGTTCTGCTATTGGCCTGGCTTCCAGGAGCCTTGTGCGGCGCTGCAGCTCCAGGTCAACCGTGCCAAGTTCGACGACTTGCCGGCCACCCACAAAGTGGCGATCGAGGTTGCATGCGCCGAGGAGAATGCCCGCTCCCTGGCCGAATACGGCGCCCGAGCGCCCGCAGCGATCGCCCAGGCGGTGACGCAGCAGGGCGTCGTTCTCAAGCAGTTCCCCGACGAGGTGTTTCAGGCTTTCGGTACGGCCAGCGGGCAGGTTCTCAGCGAAATCATCGAAAATGGCGACGAATTCATGCGCCGCCTCGCCGCCTCTTATTTCGGCTTCCGCCAGCAGACCCTGCTGTGGACCCGTATCGGCGACCAAGGTTACGCCAATATGCGCCTGCTCACCTACGACTATCCCAAAGGCAGCTGATTGCGTCCTTGTCCTGTCGGTGTGCGCCGACCGGACAATTCTTGCCTGTGTTTTGGGCCGGAGCTTGGAGCTCGAGGGGCGGGTTTGCCGTGTAGCGATGTTTTTTACCATTTTTATACGATTGGTATGACGTAAAGTTATTTTCTTATCCAATGGCAACGTCGCTTTGAAGTTTTCGATCGTTGACTTGTAGAAAAACGCCAGCCGATTACCTTTGAATGCAAATATGCGTCACTTCATGGGAATTACCTATTTAAGAATATGCGGAATGTTCAAACTTTATCGAATGTTTCGGTGGATCAGTTTATTGAGGTGATAGGATTGATTGCGTGGTTAACCGTTTATTCATGATGATATACGGTGGTGGGTTGATTGGCGGAGGTTGTTTGGCGTAAGGTTCGGCTCCGGGGCGGCGCCCTCGTATAGGGGTTCAGTGGGGGCGCTGGTCTATGGCGTGGGGCGATCGACAAGCGATGAGGGGGCTCAGCAGGCTCGAACGCCTGATGCCGGCGCGGCAGCGTCTGGCCAAGGGGTTGGCCCTGTCAGTGGCTGTCGCAGCGCTCATTGCCGGGGCAAAGCCTCAGCCTGCCGCAGCCTTCAAGCTCTTTGGCTATAATTTCTTCGGATCGGACGAGAAGCCGGTCTCACCCGATGCCCAGACCTACAAGATCGAAGTGGTGATCGCGGGCGGGGACAAGACGATCAAGTCGGCGGTCGAGGGCGCATCCTCCCTCTATAGCGGTAAGGATGAGACGCCGCCGCCGAGCACGCCCGCCTTCCTCTCCAAGGCGCGGACCGAATATGATCGCATTCTCGGCACGCTCTATGCCAATGCGCGCTATGGCGCCTCCATCTCGATCATGGTCAATGGGCGCAAGCTCGAGGATATTCCCATCGATGCCACCTTGCCGCATCCGGTTCCGGTGGTGATCAACGTCAATCCTGGCCCGGTCTTCACTTTCGGCCGGATCAGGATGGAGAATCGGGCGCCGCACAGCCCGATCGACGACATTCCCAAGACCAAGACGCCCGAGCGTCTCGGCCTCGAGCCGGGGCATCAGGCCAATTCGGACATCGTGCTGTCGGCGGAACAGGCGATGATCGATGCCTGGCGGCGCCAGGGCTATCCCAAGGCCAAGGCCCTGCCGCGCGTCATCACCGCCGATCACGACAACAACCGGCTCGATGTCACACTGGCGGTCGAGCCGGGGCGCCTGGCCCATTATGGGCGCATGACCGTCGACGGCACCAAGGACATGAATCCGGCTTTCGTGGCGCGCCAGACCGGGCTCCGGCCCGGCGATCAGTATGATCCGGCCGAGATCGAGCTCGCCAAGCGGCGCTTGCAGCGCCTACAGGTGTTCTCGACCACCAGCATCGTGGAGGGCGATGCGATTGCGGCCGACAGCACCATGCCGCTGATGGTCACCGTGTCGGAACGCCCGCTGCATGTTTTCGGTGCCGGCGCTGAATATTCCACCACCGACGGCATCGGCCTCAATGGCTATTGGGAGCATCGCAACCTGTTCGGCGAGGCCGAGCGCCTGCGTTTCGATGCAACGGTCGCGGGCGTCGATTCGACCGACCCGACCAAGTTCACCTATTCGGGCGGCGTCACCTTCGTGAAGCCGGGGATCTTCGACCCCTTCACCGACCTCACCGCGCAATTGCTGGCCAAGCGAGAGGTCTATGATCCCTATTCCCAGAATACGTTCCGTGCCCGCGTCGGGCTTGCCCACGAGTTCTCCGAACGGTTGACCGGCAAGATTGCGATCAACGGCGAATACGACCAGGTCGAAGATTTCTACGGCAAGCGCAATCTCCTGCTGTTCAGCCTGCCTGGCGAGCTTGCCTACGACACCACCGACGACAAGCTGGAGCCGACGCGCGGCTATCGCCTGAAAGGAACGCTCGAGCCATTCTACGAGGCCAAGTTCGGCAATTTCGGCGCGGTGACGCGCATCGACGGTTCGGCCTATTTCTCCTTCGATGCGATGGGGCGCTATGTCCTGGCCGGCCGGGTTGCGGTCGGCTCCATCGTCGGGGCGCCGGCCAACGAATTGCCGGGCGATCGCATGTTCTATGCGGGCGGCGGTGGCTCGGTGCGCGGCTATAATTTCCGCAGCCTCGGTCCCAAGCTCGACAATGGCTTCGTCGTGGGCGGCCGCTCCTTGCTGGAGGGCTCGCTCGAAATGCGCATCAAGGTCACCGACAGTATCGGCATCGTGCCCTTCGTCGATGCGGGCAGCGCCTTCTCGACCTCCTATCCTTCTTTCGACGAGGACATGAAGATTGGTGCCGGTGTCGGTCTGCGCTACTATACCAGCCTCGGAGCGATCCGCGTGGACATCGCCAGGGGGCTCACGCCCGTCAAGGGCTTCGTCATCGAGGATGGTAAGGTCAAGAAGAAGAACACACCGCCTTTCGCCCTTTATATCGGATTGGGAGAAAGCTTCTGATGCGGCGCCGGATCGTTCTCTTCACTGCCGTCGCGGTGGTGGCCGTTCCCCTCGGTCTCAAGGCGCTCGCGCCGGCGCGCGCCGACGACGCCAGCGAGAAGTCGTGGTTCATCACCTATGTCGAGGACACCATCTCGACACCGGACCAGAAGATTTCGCTTGGCCAGATCGATGGCGCCCTGTCGTCCGATGTGAGGATCTCTTCCATCACCATCGCCGACCGGCAAGGCGTGTGGCTGACCATCAAGGACGCCCATCTGGTCTGGAGCCGGCTTGCCCTGATGAGCAAGAAGCTCGATGTCGACCTTCTCGAAGCGGGTTCGATCGAGATCACCCGCAAGCCCAATCCGCCCCAGGGCGTGCAGCCGGCCGCCAGCGAGGGCGGCTTCTCCCTGCCCGAACTGCCGGTTTCGGTGAAACTCGGCAAGCTCGCCGTGCCCGTGGTCAAGCTCTCCGCGGCCCTCGCCGGAGAGGATACGGTGTTCGACGTCGGCGGCAATGCCCTGCTGGCGGACGGCAAGCTGCATTCGGAATTGCTGATCAAGCGTACGCAGCCGGCCGGTGGCGATCTCACCTTCACCGCCGATTTCGACAATGCCACCAAGCAATTGGGCCTCAATCTTTCACTGCAGGAACCGCATGGCGGCTTCCTGAGCAGCATGCTGAAGGTGCCCGGCTCGCCGCCGCTCGGCTTCACCATCGTCGGTTCCGGCCCCCTCGACAATTTCGCCGCCGATATCGCCCTTTCGGCCGACGGCAACAAACTGTTCGGCGGCAAGACGACGCTTGCCCAGGGGGGGAATGGCGTTACCTTCAAGGCCGATCTCGGGGGCAATTTGGAACGGCTGGTCGATCCGGCCTATGCGGATTTCGTCCGGGGCCAGTCGGCCCTCTCGATCGAGGGCGGCCAGGTTGCGGGCGGTGGCTATGAACTCAAGCATGCGACCGTCAAATCCGGCGTGCTGGACCTTGCCCTCGCGGGTACGCTATCGCCCGATGCCTTTCCGACCAAGCTCAAGTTGGACGGCAAGTTCGGTGCCGAGGACGGCCACGACATCCTGTTGCCGGGAGGCAATGCCCGTATCAGGGGAATGACCCTGGCCGCCCAGTTCGGCGATGGCGGCTGGACCGCGAATTTCGATCTGCAGAAGCTGGTTGCCGGGACTGTCGCCGCCGAGAGCGCCACCATCAAGGCCGGCGGTGACGCCCAGAACCTCGCCGATCCACAAAAGCGGAGCCTCACCTTCAAGGTCGACGGGCGGGGAGACAAGCTCAGTTCGTCCGATGCCGGGCTTGCCAAGGCGCTCGGCAGCAGCCTCGGCCTCACCGCAGCCGGCAAGTGGCAGGCGGGGCAGCCTGTGGTCGTCGACGGCGTGCGTCTCGCGGCAAACGCCTTCCAGGCCGGCTTCACCGGTATCGTCGGTACCAAGATGAGCGGCATCTACTCGCTGGCCACGCCCGATATCTCGGTATTCTCCGGCCTTGCGGGACGCGAATTGCGCGGCAAGGCCGATCTGACCGCCAAGGGCGACGTCGCTCTCGCGGGCGGCGGTCTCGCTTTGACCTTCGAAGGCAAGGCCAGCGACATCGTGCTCGGCGATCCGCGCCTCGATGCCGTGCTCAAGGGAGCGACCGATCTCAAGGGCGGCGTCAGACGCGACGCCGAAGGCCTGCATTTCGACAAGATCACCCTGGGCAACCAGCAGTTCAATGCCTCGGCCGATGGGCTTTATGGCGCCAAGGCGATGGATTTCAAGGCCACGGCCAGCCTTGCCGACATCAAGCTGGTGACGGGTAACGCTTCCGGCGCCGTCGACGTCAATGCCAGCCTGAAGGGCAGTGCCGAAAAGCCCGACGTCGTCGCCGATCTCGTCGCGCCCAAGCTGGTGCTGCAGGGCAAGCCCTTCACCGACGGCAAGGCCAATTTCACCGGCAGTGTCGCCGGCCCCGCCGTCAACGGCGTATTTTCGCTGTCCGGCCAGCTCGACCGCATGCCGGTGAAGGCGGGCGCGACCATCGCCACGCTGGCGGATGGTACCCACCAGATCAACGGCCTCAATGCCAGCGCGGGAGCTGCCCAGCTTGCCGGCGACCTTGCCGTCACCCCGAACGGGCGTGCCAGTGGCCAGCTCAATGCGGCGATCCCGGACATGGCCGCGATTGCGCCGCTGCTGCTGATGAAGGCTTCCGGTTCGCTGACCGCCAATATCGGCCTGTCCGTCGAGGGTAACAAGCAGAACGCCGCGATCAAGGCGCAGGCCAAGGCGCTCAAGATCGAGGCCAACAGCATCGGCTCCGCCACCATCGACCTGACCGGGCAGGATCTCACGGGTGTTCCGGCACTCGCCGGCACAGCCAACGCCGCCAATGTCCAGGCCGGCTCCTTCATCCTCAGCCAGCTGCAGGCCAGCGCCAAGCCGGAGGGCGAGAACGCCACCGCCTTCCAGCTTCAGGGCACCATGCCGAAGGGCAAGCTCGCGCTCGCAGGCGCGGTGAAGCCGGCCGGCGATGGGCTCGACGCCCGGCTCGACAAGCTCGACGTTTCACAGCAGGGTATCTCCGCCTCCCTCCAGTCGCCGGTCACCATCGCCAGCCGCAAGAGCGGGGTCACCATCCCCAAGGCCGTGCTCAGGATCGGGCAGGGCGGCGTCGTGTCCGTCGACGGTAAGGTCGGCGAGACGCTGGCGATGAATATCGTCGTCGGCCAGCTGCCACTGTCTCTGGCCAATATCGCTTCGCCCGGTCTCGGCGCCACGGGCACGCTGTCGGCCAATGTGAAGCTTTCCGGCAAGCCCGCCGATCCGGTGGCGGAGTTCGACGTGAAGGGCAGCGGCCTCGGTGTCGCCGCCGCGAAGGGCTTCGGCATTCCGGCCCTGCAGCTTGCCGCCAATGGCCGCTATGCCGGCAAGGCCGTCACGATTGGTAGCGCCAGCCTGACGGGAGTGGGGGGCCTGTCGGTCACCGCGCGCGGTCACGTGCCCTTGCAGGGGGCCGGCCTTTCCGTCGATGTGCAGGCGTCGGCGCCGCTCGCTCTGGCCAATGGCGCCCTGCGTGATCGCGGCGGCCGCGCCACCGGCACACTCACCCTCAACGCCAAGGCCGGCGGCTCGATCGCCGCGCCGGCCGTGTCGGGCCAGGCCGTGATATCAGGCGGCACGGTGACCGATCCCGAAACGGGCATGAAGCTGACGGGGATCGGCAGCACGATCCGCTTCGATCGCGACCGGGCAACCATTGCCCAGTTCAGCGCGACCACCCAGGGCGGCGGTTCTATCGGTGTCAGCGGTTCGATCGGCCTGAAGCCCGATTTCGCCGCCGACCTGAAGATCACCACGCGCAACGCCAAGCTCACCGACGGCAGTCTGGCGACGGCGATCGTCTCCAGCGACATCACGGTGCGCGGCCCGCTGATGGTCAAGCCGGTCATCGGTGGCCGTATCGAGATCCAGCGTGCAGAGATCACCATTCCCGAGCGCTTTGCCGCCAATGCCGCCATGCTCGGCGTCAGGCATCTCAAGCCGCCGCGTGAGGTAACCCGGACCCTGGCAAAGGCGAAGGACACCGCCGCGGCAGGCAAACCCAAGAAGGGCAAGGCCAGTTCCGGCCCGAATGTGGTGCTCGACCTGACCATCGATGCGCCGGCCCGCATCTTCGTGCGTGGCCGCGGCATCGATGCCGAACTCGGCGGCCAGATGGCGCTGAAGGGTTCGGTCGCCAACATATCGCCGGTGGGCTTCCTGGAGATGCGGCGTGGCTCGCTCGACGTCATCGGCCAGCACATCGTGTTCGACTCGGGCAAGGTAACCCTGGTCGGCGATCTCGATCCCAACATCGATTTCGTCGCCTCTACCCGCAACAGCTCGATCACGGTGACGGTGCGGGTGACCGGGCGGGCTTCCGATCCGCAGATCGTGCTCTCCTCGGTGCCCCAGCTGCCGCAGGACGAGGTGATGGCGCGCTTCCTGTTCGGTCGCAGCATCCAGGACCTGTCGCCGCTGCAGCTCGCCCAGCTTGCCACGGCCGTGGCCCAGCTCGCCGGCGGCCCCTCCGGTCCCGGCCTGCTCGACAGCATCCGCAAGTCGACCGGCCTCGACAATCTCGGCGTGGTCACCGATTCCAGCGGCAACGCCGCCGTGCAGGCCGGCACTTATATCGGCGACAAGATCTATCTGGGCGTGACCTCGGGCGTCGGCGGCCAGACCGACGCCACCATCAATCTCGACGTCACCAGGAACCTCAAGCTGCGCGGCCAGGCCGGCACCGACGGCTCGAAGGGCGGCATCTACTACGAGCGCGAATATTGAGGAACGGCGTTCGCCTTAGGGTTCGTCAATGAACGAATCGGCCCGGCCTTTGTCATTGCCGGGCTTGACCCGGCAATCCAGACCCCTCTGCCCGGGCATGACAAAGGCGGCGTTTAGGTGTCACCGGCCGATGCCTTAGCGGCCGCCTGCAACGCGCAGGATCGAGCCGGTGACGTAGCTCGCCGCTTCCGACAACAGATAGAGCGTTGCATCGGCAATTTCGTCGGCGGCGCCGATACGCTGCATCGGAATGCTCGGCCTGATGCGTTCCACGCGTCCGGCGTCGCCGGTGCTGCGGGCATGGATCTCGGTGTCGACCATGCCGGGCTGGATGGCATTGACACGCACGCCCTCGGTGGCGAGCTCGCGGGCGAGGCCGTAGGTCAATCCGTCGATTGCGGCCTTGGATGCGGCATACCAGACATATTCGCCCGGCGAGCCCAAGGTCGCCGCGGCGGAGGACATGTTGACGATGGCCCCGCCCGGGCCGCCCAGCCGGGTCGAAAGCCGCTTGGCCGCCTCGCGTGCCACCAGGATGGCGCCGGTGACGTTGACGTCGATCGTCTCTCGTATGACGGCGGGATCGGTGTCGGCGAGCCGTCCGGACTTGCCGGTGATGCCGGCATTGTTGACCAGATGCGTCAGCCTGCCGAAATCGTCGACGGCGGCGAACAGGGCCGCAATGTCGTCTTCCTTGGCCATGTCGCCGGCACGGAGCAGTACCCGCGCACCCGCATGCCGGGCAGCTTCCGCCACGGCCTCGGCCGCGGCATGGTCGCTGCGGTAGTTGATGACGAGGTCGTAGCCGGCTTGGGCAGCCTTGAGCGAGACGGCGGCTCCGATGCCGCGGCTTCCGCCGGTGACGAGAAGGAGAGGGCGCTGCGACATCGAGAACTCCCGGCTTGTGATCGGCCTTGGCTGGCTCAAGGGGATGGACGTGATCTGATCGTTCAGAGAGGGGAGACATCTCCCGGTTCGATGGGAACTGCCTCGCGGATCACCCATTCGGCAATCCCATCGACGTCGTCGAGCTCGAAGCGCGGCATCGGGAAGGGGCCGGGTGCGTCCGTGGCGATGGCGCGAATATAGGGATCGCCGGGATAGATGTAATCCTTGTCGGTCGCCGTGCGATGCACCTCGATCTTGGGATGCGGATCGCTCTTGAACCCTTCGACGATGACGAGGTCGACTGGCGACAATCGCCGGAGGAGTTCGGTGAGGGGCGGCTCGGGAGCGCCGCGCAGCTCATGCATCAGCGCGAAACGATGGGCCGAGGCGACCAGCACTTCCCGGGCGCCCGATTCACGGTGGATGTAGGAGTCCTTGCCCGGCTTGTCGACATCGAAGGCGTGGTGGGCGTGCTTGATGGTCGATACCGTCAGGCCGCGCTGGAGCAGGGCGGGAATCAGCGCTGCGATCAGGGTCGTCTTGCCGGCGCCGCTCCAGCCCGACAGGCCCATAAGCCGCATCATGACCGCGGTCCCTTGCGGATGTGGTGCGCAGTAAAGCCCTGCTCATCGCTGCGCCCTTCGTAGATGTCTCCCGTTTCACGCATGAGATTGGGCAGGTCGATCGCTGCCATCGGATCGGTGCATTCGAGGATGAGGCGGTCGCCAGGCGCCAGGCGCGCCAGCTCCTTCTGTGCGCGCAGCACGGGCAGCGGGCATTTGAGGCCGCGCAGATCGATGCGCAGGGCCGGGGCGGTCGCCGACGGAGAGGAGGGATGAGCGGACATATCACCGCTCTAGCGAGCCGGAGCCCGCCATTCAACCATTGTGCGTCGTCGCGACGCATCTCCGCCCTGTCGGGGTTGAAGAAATCCCGGAAAAGTCCCTCTGGGCTTGCTCGACATGCCTTTGGCATGGAACATCTCGAGCGGCGGCACGGCGACCTTCAGCCGCCATCGATCTCGGAAAGGCGAGGCAGTGTCGTTGAACCAGGACGAGCAGAAGACAGGCAGCGCCATCATGGGCGTGATCCTCGCGGGCGGCTTGTCGCGCCGCATGGGTGGCGGCGATAAGGGACTGTCCCTGCTGGGCGGGCGGACGATTCTTGAACGCATCGCCGCGCGCCTGCGTCCGCAGGTCCGCGCCCTCTTTCTCAACGCCAATGGGGATGCTGCGCGCTTCGAGACACTGTCTCTTCCGATCCTGCCGGACGGCGTGCCGGATTTTCCGGGACCGCTGGCCGGTGTGCTCGCCGGTCTCGATCATGCGGCGCAGGCCGGTTTTAACGAGGTCGCCGTGGTGCCTTGTGACGCTCCCTTCCTGCCGGCGGATCTGGTGGCAAGGTTGCGGGCGGGGACACAGGCGGGAAGAGGTGCCGTCGCAGTCTCGGCCGGCCGGCGCCATCCGACGGCGGCGCTCTGGCCCGTTCATCTGCGTAGTGCCCTGCGGAAGGCCTTGGTCGAGGAGGATCAGCGCCGGGTGGAGGCCATTCTTCGCCGCCACGATTTCGCGGAAGTGACGTGGCCGGCCGAGCCCTTCGATCCCTTCGCCAATGTCAACGATTCCGCCGGAATGGCTGAGGCGGAGGCGCTCCTCGCCCGTTTCCCGGCGGCCTGACTGCGGAAGCCGTCCCATCGCGCGCTAGTGCCGCCATCTGGCCTTAATTCCGCACCGGTGATAGAAGCGCGGCGATTGCTAGAGCTTTTTGCGACCGACGGGGCATCCCGGGAAACGCAGAGGCGCGTTGAAACCAAGGTCGGAGTGCAGCGGGGTTTGGCAAGAACCTGCGCTGCTCCAGGAGTTGCCACCATTTCCACAGAGGCTCAGAACACTGTCCGCGCCATGCCGTTGCTGCGGCGCCTGTTCTCCGATGAAGGAAGCAAGCACACCCGCGCCTATGGCGTGGCGATTGCTGCCGGCGCGATCGAAGCGTCCATGGGCGGGCTGGTGGCCTGGCTGATCGGGCCGGTCATTCGCGCCATGTGGGACAAGCAGAGCATGGGGCAGATCACAGGCTTTGCCCTGCTGGTCGTCGTGGTCTTCCTGGTTCGCGGCGCGGCTGCCTATACCAAGGACACCGTGCTCGCCCGCATCGGCAACTCCATCATCGCCAGCGTGCAGCAGCGGCTGTTCGATCATGTCGTGAAGCAGGACATGGCCTATTTCACCGCGCGCCATTCCACCGAAATGGTGGCCTCGAATACTTTCGTGGCCAATTCCTCGCGCATCGCCTCCAATCTTCTGGTCACCTCGGTCTCCAACGTGCTGCAGGTCGGTGCACTGATCGCCGTGATGATCATGCGTGATCCGCTATTGGCCTTGTCTGCCCTCGTGGTGATGCCGCCTGCCGTGCTCGGCATCCGCTATATCACCAAGCGGATCCGGCGTGTGGTGAAGCGCCAATATCAGAGCACCGCGCAGATCACCGGAATCATTCAGGAAACCTCGCAAGGGATCCGGGTGGTCAAGTCCTTCGGCATGGAGCAGGCCATGCGGGCCCGCATGGCAGCCGGCGTGGCCGAGGCCCAGGCAGCCGCCAACAAGATGGCGGGGCTCGGCAATCGTTCTGGCCCGATCATGGAGACAATGGCCGGTTTTGCCGTTGCGGCGGTCATCATCTATGGCGGTTGGCGTATCACCGCCGGCCAGCTCACAGTCGACGAGTTGATCTCTTTCCTGTTCGCCTTCCTCACCGCTTATGCGCCGTCCAAGGCACTCGCTCGCGTCAATGTCGACTTGAACGCCGCCGTTACCGGCGTGAGCATGTTTTACGACATCATCGATCAGCCGGCGCGCGAAGGGGCAGGCGAGAGCAAGAAGCCCGCCTTCGTCAACAGAGGTGGCCATATCGCCTTCGATCAGGTGAGCTTCGGCTACAAGCCGGACGAGCCGGTGCTCAACGATCTCTCGCTGGTCGCCGAGGCCGGCAAGACGACCGCTCTGGTCGGTCCGTCCGGCAGCGGCAAGTCGACCGTGCTCAACCTGATCCTGCGCTTCTATGAGCCGGACTCCGGCGCGATCGAAATCGACGGGCAGGACATCGCGTCGGTTTCCGTCGCCAGCCTCCGCAGTGCCATGGCCTATGTCGGCCAGGACGTCTTCCTGTTCGCCGGCACCATCCGGGAGAATATCGCCTTCGGCCGGCCGGGTGCCTCGCAGGAGGCGATCGAGGCGGCAGCCAAGGCCGCCTATGCCCATGATTTCATCGTGGATTTCGACCGGGAATACGACACCGAGGTCGGTGAGCGCGGCCTGCAGCTTTCCGGCGGGCAGCGTGCCCGCATCGCGATCGCGCGTGCCATCCTGCGTGATGCCTCGATCATTCTCCTGGACGAGGCCACGGCCGCATTGGACTCGCAATCCGAACAGGCGGTGCAGAATGCCCTCGACGATCTCTGCGCCGGCCGCACCGTCGTGGTAATCGCCCACCGGCTGCAGACCATCCAGGAAGCCGACAAGATCTGCGTGATCGACGGCGGCCGGCTGGTGGAGGAGGGCAGCCATGAGGCGCTGCTCGCCAGGGCAGGGCGCTATGCCGCCCTCCATGCCGTGCAGTTCCGCGACGAGCCCCAGCTCCTGCCTCTCTGAAGAAGGTTTTGTTTCGTGAAATCCGTTGCTCTCTTCGATCTCGACGGCACTTTGGTCGATGCCGATCACCTGCATTACGAGGCCTGGCGCGAGATGGTGGCGCCGCACGGGATCGAGCTTTCCCTCGACACCTATGTCTCCGAGATCATGGGCCAGCCCAACAGCCTGCTTGCCAGGAATTTCCTGAAGGATCTCGACGAAGATGCCGCCCTCAAGCTCGTCGACGACAAGGAGGCGATGTTCCGCAGCCTCTTCGTGGGGCTGAAGCCGGCGAAGGGACTGACGGATTTCCTCGACTGGCTGGAGCAGAACGGGGTGCCGGTCGGCGTGGTCACCAATGCACCGCGGGACAATGCAGAGCATCAGCTGGTCAATCTGGGCCTGGTGGAACGCTTTCCGACCGTGGTGATCGGCGCTGAGGTTGCCAATCCCAAGCCCCATCCCGATCCTTACCTTGTCGGCCTGGAGCGCCTGTACGGACGGGCCGCTTCCAGCCTGGCCTTCGAGGATTCGCGCTCGGGCATCACGGCTGGCAAGGCAGCGGGCCTTGCCGTGATCGGTCTTGCCACCAGCATGAGCGAGGAGGCGCTGCTGGCGGCCGGCGTGGAACTGGCGATTCCCGACTATACGGATTCGCGCCTCCGACCCTTCGCCGCAGCTCGGCTCGGTATCGCCTGATCGCAGGCCGGTGACCCAGCTCCGTCATGGCGCGGATGCTGGGTGAGGCCCCAAGTCTTGGCCTGTCGTCGGCAGAGGGCGGCTGCCGCGATGAAACGGACTTTCCCTCGTGCCGGGAAAGCGCTAACACGAGAATTGTCTCATGGGGTGCCCGCAAGGGCTGAGAAGACGATGGCCGCAAGCTACGTCTAACCCATCGAACCTGATCCGGGTCGTGCCGGCGGAGGGATGAGCTTCGAAGCTTTCAGCTTCACCTCAATTTTCTTCACCGCCGTCATCCGTATCGAACCGTTTTCGACATGGAGGACGCTATGCTGAGGAAACTGCTCGCCGCTCTCGCACTGGCCACCGTCGCCACAACGGCCTCGGCCGACGACAAGCCGGTGCTCACCGTCTACACTTATGAGAGCTTCTCCGGCGAATATGGCCCCGGCAAGCCGCTGCAAACCGCCTTCGAGGCCAAGTGCAACTGCAAGCTGACCTATGTCACCGCCGATGATGGTGGCGCCCTCTTCGCCAAGCTCAAGCTCGAAGGGGCCTCGACCAAGGCCGACGTCGTCGTCGGGCTCGACGACAATCTGATGGGAGAGGCGGAGAAATCAGGCCTGTTCGCGCCGCATGGCGTGGCAGCCGAGAAGCTCTCTCTGCCCGAGCCTTGGACCAACAAGACCTTCATTCCCTATGACTGGGGCTATTTCGCCTTCGTCTATGACAGCGACAAGCTCAAGACCCCGCCCGCCAGCCTGAAGGATCTCGTCGACGACAAGAACGGTCCCAAGCTGGTGATCGAGGATCCGCGCACCTCCACGCCGGGCCTTGGCCTGCTCGCATGGATGAAGGCCGTGTATGGCGACAAGGCCTCCGACGCCTGGAAATCCTTGAAGCCCCGCATCGTCACGGTCACTTCGGGCTGGTCGGAAGCCTATGGGCTCTTCCTGAAGGGCGAGGCCGACATGGTGCTCTCCTATTCGACCTCGCCCGCCTACCATATCGGTGCCGAGAAGAAGACCAACTACAAGGCTGCGATGTTCCCGGAAGGCCATCAGACCCAGGTCGAGGTCGCCGGGGTGACGGCGAGTTCAAAGCAGCAGGAACTCGGGCGCCAGTTCCTCACCTTCCTCATCTCCGACGAGGCCCAGTCCGTCCTGCCCGAGACCAATTGGATGTATCCGGCCAGGACGCCCGCTGCCGGCCTGCCGGAGAGCTTCAAGGCCGTTGCCGTGCCCGCCAAGGCCCTGATGGCGGATCCGGCCAAGCTCGCCGAGAACCGCAAGGCCTGGATCGACGAATGGCTGGCCGCCATGGCGAAGTGAGGAAGGGCAGGTGAAGCTCGACGCTGGTCCTTTACCCTCCCCTGGAGGGGGAGGGGCGACACGAAGTGTCGGGGTGGGGTGGGATGCACTGGCCCTTCCAAATCGTCTTCCCTCGGCCAAAGCTGAAATATTTTGCAAAGAGTCACTCCACCCCGGCCTTTCAGGCCGACCCTCCCCCTCCAGGGGAGGTAAAGATGCTTCAATCTGAATGCCCGGCCTGATTCTCCTCGGCGGCCTTGCCGCACTCGTGCTCGCCGCGCTCGCCAGCCTGTTTCTCGCGGCTGGCGGCGACGCCTGGCAGGGCAATGTCGGTTATCTCGTCTCGATCGCCGGTTTCACCGTCTATCAGGCGCTGCTCTCCACTCTGCTGTCGCTCTCGTTCGGGGCGCTCGTGGCCCTGGCGCTGGCCCGGCGGCAATTTCCCGGACGTCGGCTGCTGCTGGCCCTGTTCGGCGTTGCAGCGGCTTTGCCCTCGATCGTCGCCGTGTTCGCCTTTGCCGGCATCTACGGTAGGGCCGGCATCGCCAACACCGTGCTGGGTGCCATCGGCCTGCCGGCCATCTCGCTGTACGGGCTCACCGGCATCCTGATGGTGCATGTGTTCTTCAACGGTGCCTTCGCGAGCCGGGTGTTCCTTGCGGCGCTGGAGGCGGTGCCGGGCGAGCATTGGCGGCTGGCAGCCTCGCTCGGCATGCCTCCGGCTACCATCTTTCGCCGCATCGACTGGCCGGTGCTGAGGCGGGACCTGCCGGCGCTCGCGCTCCTGATCTTCATCGCCTGCGCGACGTCCTTCGCCATTCCCCTTACGCTCGGAGGCGGGCCGGGGAGTGCCACGTTCGAGGTTGCAATCTACCAGGCCATCCATTCCGATGCCGATTTTGCCCGGGCCGCGGTGCTGGCCTTGCTGCAGATCGCCGCCATGGCACTGCTGGTGACGCTTGCCGCGCCGTTGCTGGTGCGCCCGCCCGAAGCGGCGAGTGTCGGACGCAGGCTGGAACGGCCCGATCGCGAGGCTGGCTGGCTGCAGCTGGCCGATGCGCTGGTCATCGGCTTTGCGCTGCTTCTGCTGCTGCCACCCTTGCTGGCGGTCATTCACGCGGGCCGCACGCTGATGGCTGGCATCGATCCGCAGGTGCCCCGAGCCCTCGTGACCAGTCTGGTGGTTGCATTGGCGGCTGCCTTGCTGTCGCTGGCCGCTGCCCTCCTGCTGTCGCGTTCGCGCCTGTCGCTGACAAAGCAGGTCTGGCCCCGTCTCGCCCGTCTGATGGCCGCGGGGCCCTTGCTCACACTGGCCGCTCCGCCATTGGCTTTCGCAGCGGGTCTCTACGTGATCGCCCGCGCCTTGGGCGCGACCGATTTCGTGGCGATGCCGGCTCTCATCCTGGTCAATGCGATGATGGCTCTGCCTTTCGTGCACCGGCTCGTCGATCCGCCCTTGGCTCTGGCTGAGGAGCGGTATGGCCGACTGGCCGACAATCTCGGCCTGACCGGCTGGGCGCGGTTGCGTCTGGTCGAGTGGCCTTTGCTGGCCCCCTCGGCGACGGCGGGTTTCGCCCTTGCCATGGCGCTGTCGCTGGGCGATCTCGGCGTGGTGGCCCTGTTCGGCTCGCAGAGCCTGGTGACACTGCCGGCCTTGCTCTACGCCAAGCTCGGCTCCTACCGTGTCGCCGAGGCGGACGGCATTGCCGCGCTGCTTGCCGGTCTCGTGCTCGTGCTGTTCCTGGTGGCTGGGCGGTTTGGAGGCCGGCATGCTCGTCGTGGATAAACTCACCATCATCATCGACGACTGGACCGGGCGCTACGACCTCACGGTTCCGCGCGGTGCGCTAGCGGCCATGGTCGGTCCTTCCGGCGGCGGTAAGTCCACCTTGCTGCACGCCATTGCCGGTTTCGAAAAGCCGGCAAGCGGCAGGCTCAGCTTCGGGGGGATCGATCTCCTGCCGCTGAAGCCGGCTGACAGGCCGGTGGCCATCGTCTTCCAGGACCATAATCTCCTGCCCAATCTCACGGCCCTGCAGAACGCCGGTCTCGCCCTGTCGCCCTCCCTTCGGCTCTCGGCGGCCGATCGCCAGGCCATCTCGGCGATGCTCGACCATGTCGATCTGGCCGGCATGGAAGCGCGCCTGCCTTCAGAGCTCTCCGGTGGCCAACGCCAGCGCGTCGCGCTCGCGCGTGCCATGCTGACCACGCGCCCGCTGCTGCTGCTCGACGAGCCGCTGACAGGGCTCGATCCCACCATGCGGGCCGACATGATCGATCTCATCGATACGCTGCGTCGCGAGAAGAACCTGACCGTGCTGATGACCACGCATACGCCCGAAGATGTCGAGGGCAGGGCCGATCAGGTCATCACGGTAGCAGATGGACGGGTCGTGGGCTGAGGCGAGGCAACACGGAGGGGCGATCTGCTCCCTCAATTGATGGAACTGCGGAGATCGATCCTCCAGGGTGCCGTGCCTTCGCCGACAAGGAAAAGCGGACTGGAAGTCCGCGCTCCAAGGTCTAAGTTGCTCCTTTGCATGCAGAAGGAATCGCCCGGATGGACGCCAGCGAACTCGCCCGATTGATCGCCCAGGGGCGGGGCACCGAGCCGGCGGATCTGGTGATCAAGAATGTGCGCCTCCTCGACCTTGTCAGCGGCGACCTCGCCGAGACCGATATCGCCATCGGCGGAGATCGCATCGTCGGCACCTATGCCAGCTATCGCGGCCGGCGCGAGATCGACGGGCGCGGGCTTGTGGCCGTGCCCGGTTTCATCGACACGCATCTGCATGTCGAATCCTCGCTCGTCACCCCTCCCGAATTCGACCGCTGCGTGCTCCGGCATGGCGTGACCACGGCCATTTGCGATCCGCACGAGATTTCCAACGTGGTCGGGGCCGATGGCATCCGCTATTTTCTGGAGGCGGCCGGTGAGACGGCGCTGGACCTGCGCGTCCAGCTTTCGAGCTGCGTGCCCTCCACCCATCTGGAGACCGCCGGTGCGAGGCTCGAGGCTGCGGATCTCGCACCCTTCAAGAACCACCCCCGCGTGATCGGCCTTGCCGAGTTCATGAATTTCCCGGGCGTGATCAACGCCGATCCTGCCTGCCTCGCCAAGCTTCTGCCGTTCCAGGACGGCCATATCGACGGCCATGCCCCGCTTCTCATCGGCACTGATCTGAATGCCTATCTCACCGCCCGCATTCGTACTGACCATGAGACGACAACGGCCAGGGAGGGCCGGGAAAAGCTTGCCAAGGGCATGACGCTGCTGATCCGGGAAGGCTCCGTTTCCAAGGATCTGCATGCCCTTGCCGAGTTGATCACGGTCAGGAACTCGCCTTATCTCGCCTTCTGCACCGACGATCGCAATCCCCTCGACATTGCCGAGGAGGGCCATCTGGATTTCATGATCCGCACCGCCATCGCCCTCGGCGCCGAGCCGCTGGCGGCCTATCGTACCGCGACCCTGTCGGCGGCCATGGCCTTCGGGCTCAGGGATCGTGGTGTGATCGCGCCCGGCAAGCGGGCCGATATCGTGCTCATCGAGGATCTCGACCATTGTGCCGTGCGCCAGGTGATCAGCGCCGGCCGGCTGGTGGAGGACGGCTTGTTCGAGGGGCGGACCCGCATTGCACCGGTGGGGCTTGGCTCGATGAAGGCTCCCCGCGTTTCGGCGGCCGATTTCCGCGTCAAGGCAGGCGGGCCGACCGGGCCGGTGATGGGTGTGGTGCCCGGCAAGATCATCACCGAGCATCTGAGGTTGAGCCTGCCCTATGAGAGTGGTTATCGGAATATCGACCTCGACCAGGACGTGGTGAAGGTGGCCGTGGTCGAGCGCCATGGCGTCAACGGCAATATCGGTCGCGGCTTCGTCAAGGGCTTCGGTTTGAAGCAGGGGGCAATCGCTTCCTCGGTGGGACACGATTCGCACAATATCTGCGTGGTCGGTGCCGATGACGCCGACATGGCGCTGGCGGTCAACCGCCTCGGCGAGATCGGCGGCGGCTTCGTGGTGGCCCGGGATGGCGTCATCCTGGCCGAATTGGCGCTGCCGGTGGCGGGCCTGATGAGCTTGCTGACTTTCGAGGAAGTGCGAGACCACCTGATTCCGCTGCGCGCAGCCGCCAAATCCCTTGGTGTCACCCTGGCCGAACCCTTCCTGCAGGTGGCTTTCCTGCCCTTGCCGGTCATTCCCCATCTCAAGATCACCGACAAGGGCATGGTCGACGTCGATCGCTTCGAATTGATCGCCGCTTGAGTCATGGTCTTGACGGTGCTGCATCAGCATTCTGCAACCACCGCTCATGCAGTATTCCGGACTCAGTTTCCAGCTAAAAACTTTTGTGATTTGAATAAATAAACTCAACTCACAGCGATGCGTCGAGCCGATTTTAGTATAAAAGTACGTTTTTTATCAAAGCGCATTTCGCTTCAGAGTACCCGCGATGAAACTCCTCGTCGTCTATTGCCATCCTTGTTCGGAGAGCTTTGGCGCCTCGATCCGGGATACCGCCCTGCGCGCGCTCGACAAGGCGGGGCATGAGGTCCGCCTGATCGACCTTTATGCGCAGGGTTTCAATCCGGTGATGAGTGCAGAGGAAAGGCGCGGCTATCACGAACCGGGCAGCAATGAGGCGCCCGTGGCCGAGCATCTGGCGCAATTGCGCTGGTGCGAGGGGCTCATCTTCATTCATCCCACCTGGTGGTACGGACCGCCGGCCATGCTCAAGGGCTGGCTCGAGCGGGTCTGGGTGCCGCACGCCACCTTCACCATGCCCGAAAACGGCAAGGCGATCGGCCCGGTGCTGACCCAGATCCGCCTGCTGGGCGTCATCTCCACATTGGGATCGCCCTGGTGGTGGTGGACCTTGTTCATGAAGGCGCCTGGACGCAATATTCTTCTGCGCGGCCTGAAGAGTCTTTGCGCTCCGCGTTGCCGCACGATGTGGCTGGCACTGCACCGTCTCGACGAAACCACCGAAAAGCAGCGCCGCTATTTTCTTGCGAAGGTCGAGAAGAGGCTGGCATCCCTCAAGAATTGAGGAGTGCCGGAAGGCGGTTCCGCAGAATGTTGGGAGGATATTTGACCAATTCTAAACACGCGGTCGGTTGACGCGGATGCGCCCCGGGCGGCGGAATTGCCAGCGAGCTCTGCCGAAAGATCCGCAAAGACCGAGTTTTGCCAAGTTTGTGTAAGATGAACGGGTATTCTCACCCTTCGGACTTGACTCAGGCAGCAGCCTATTGTCTCAACGCGCCGTCTCAAACGGGGTTCTTGCATGAGTATCGCCTTCACGTTTCCCGGCCAGGGAAGCCAAAGCGTGGGGATGGGCAAGGCGCTTGCCGATGCCTTTCCCGTAGCCCGCGCCGTCTTCGACGAGATCGACGCAGCGCTTGGCCAGAAGCTGACGGCCGTGATCTGGGATGGCCCGGACAACGACCTCACGCTCACGGAGAACGCCCAGCCGGCGCTGATGGCCGTCTCCCTGGCAGCCTTCCGTGTGCTGCAGGACGAGGCTGGCCTCGATCTCAGGAAACATGCCAGCTTCGTCGCCGGCCATTCGCTCGGCGAATATTCGGCCCTGGCTGCATCGGGGGCGCTGACGATCGCCGATACGGCCCGCCTGCTGCGCATTCGCGGGCGGGCGATGCAGGCCGCGACGCCCGTGGGGACCGGCGCCATGGCCGCCCTCCTCGGTCTCGACTATGAGCAGGCGGCCGCCGTCGCCGCCGAAGCAGCGCAGGGCGAAGTCTGCCAGGCCGCCAACGACAATGCGCCGGGCCAGGTCGTCATTTCCGGCACCAAGGCAGCGGTCGAGCGGGCGGTGGAGATCGCCAAGGGCAAGGGCGCCAAGCGCGCCATCCTCCTGCCGGTTTCGGCTCCTTTCCATTGCGCCCTGATGCAACCGGCTGCCGATGCCATGGCCGAGGCGCTTGAAAAGGTCGCCATCGCAGCGCCGGTCGTGCCTCTGGTTGCCAATGTCCTTGCCCAGCCGATCTCGGATCCTTCCGAGATCCGCCGCCGCCTCGTCGAGCAGGTGACGGGAACCGTCCGCTGGCGGGAAAGTGTCGAATATCTTGCCGGGGCCGGTGTCACCAAGCTGGTGGAGGTCGGCTCTGGAAAGGTTCTGAGCGGGTTGGTCAGGCGTATAGCCTCCGGCGTAGAAGCGGTGAGCATTGGTACACCGGACGATGTAGCGGCATTCGCGCCGACACTGCGATGAAAGGGCCCACGGCCACCCGCTCGACAGCGGGTGGTCATTTCGGGTGAGGATAAACAATAAAGGGTGCGCCCGCAGTGGCCGGCAGCACTCGATTGGGGATGACGATGTTCGACCTTACTGGCAAGATAGCCCTGGTGACCGGCGCCACGGGCGGAATCGGAGCGGCCATTGCCGCATCCCTGCATCGGCAGGGCGCCACGGTGGCGCTTTCCGGTACGCGCAAGGCGGTGCTGGAGGAACTGGCGGCCAAGCTGGGCGAGCGTGCCCACGTCTTCGCCTGCGACCTGACCGACAAGGAACAGCTCGGCGCGCTGGTCCCGAGTGTCGAGGCGGCCCTGGGTCAGCTGGACATCCTGGTCAACAATGCCGGCTTTACCCGCGACAATCTGATGCTGCGCATGAAGGATGAGGACTGGGACAGCGTCATCGCCGTCAACCTCTCTGCTGCCTTCCATCTGTCGCGGGCCGCGGTGAAGGGAATGCTGAAGCGCCGTACCGGCCGCATCATCAACATTGCCTCGCTTTCCGGTGTCATCGGCAATCCCGGCCAGACCAACTATGCCGCCTCCAAGGCCGGCCTGGTCGGCATGTCCAAGTCGCTCGCGCATGAGGTTGCGAGCCGCGGAATCACCGTCAATTGCATCGCGCCGGGCTTCATCGAAACGGCGATGACGGATGCCCTCAACGAGAAGCAAATGGAACCGATCCTTGCCGCGATCCCCGTGCATCGGCTCGGTCATGTCGACGAGATTGCGGCGGCAGCCGTTTACCTTGCCTCTTCAGAGGCTGCCTATACCACCGGGCAAACTTTGAATATTAACGGCGGAATGGCAATGATTTGAACGAGTTAGGCGTCAATTCCACAGTGATTTCCACTGGCGGGATGCCCGCTGGCAATGGCATTTGAAGTGTGTTAATCACCGCCGAGGGACATTCCGATGGCCCCTACGAATGTGATTGTCCGGGATAATCGGAGGTCAATCGAAGGATTGGCCCCGGCTCAAGGAACTATCCAAACACCGACCGCCTCACCGGCGGCGGAATAAAGTGCCGGCAGGCAGTCTTGGTTTATCAAAGGAACGAAAAATGAGCGATATCGCAGACCGCGTGAAGAAGATCGTGGTTGAACACCTCGGCGTCGATCCGGACAAGGTCACCGAGAATGCGAGCTTCATCGACGATCTGGGCGCTGACTCGCTCGACACGGTTGAGCTGGTCATGGCTTTCGAGGAAGAGTTCAACTGCGAAATCCCCGACGATGCCGCAGAGACGATTCTGACCGTCGGCGATGCCGTCAAGTTCCTGACCAAGGCTACGGCCTGAGACGATCGGGGAGCGAAAGCTCCCCGATATCCATCCATCGACCGGCCGGGGGACGAGATTGCATCATTGCCGGGAACCCTGGAGTGACAGCAGGCATAGCGGCTGCCAGTTCAGCGTAAAGGCAATGCGTTCGAGGCATTGGAAGGGCAGCCCTCAGGGCGCCTGCCTTTCAATGCCCGCCTTGCGTCAGGCAATTTTGCGATCAAACGGGTTTGAGTAGCCGGGGAGGGCGATTCCCCGGCCTTTGGAGGTTCTATGAGGCGCGTTGTCGTAACAGGTCTCGGCATGGTCAACCCGATGGGTGGCGATGTCGAAACATCGTGGTCCAATCTCCTTGCGAGCAAGAGCGGCATCGTCAAGATCGACCGTTTCGAGACGGAGGATCTCAAGGCGCGCATTGCCGGCCTCATTCCGCATGGCGATGGCAGCAACGGCACCTACAATGCCGATCAGTGGATGGAGCCCAAGGAGCAGCGCAAGGTCGACGACTTCATCGTCTTCGCCATGGCCGCGGCCACCCAGGCGCTCGACGATGCCGGCTGGCATCCCGCCTCACAGAAGGACCAGGAAGAGACCGGCGTCCTGATCGGTTCGGGCATTGGCGGCCTGCAGGGCATTGAGGATGCCGCGATCACGCTTCGCGATCGCGGTCCCGGCCGCATCTCGCCCTTCTTCATTCCCGGCCGCCTGATCAACCTGGCCGGCGGCCAGGTCTCCATTCGTCACGGCCTGAAGGGGCCGAACCACGCGGTGGTCACGGCCTGCTCGACCGGTGCGCATGCCATTGGCGATGCCGCCCGCCTGATCGCGCTCGGCGATGCCGAGGTGATGGTGGCCGGCGGCACCGAATCCCCGGTCTGCCGTCTCGCCCTTGCGGGTTTTGCCGCATGCCGCGCGTTGTCGACCGGCTTCAACGACGAGCCCACACGTGCCTCGCGCCCCTATGACCGCGATCGCGACGGTTTCGTCATGGGCGAGGGCGCCGGCTGCGTGGTGCTCGAAGAGTATGGTCACGCCAAGGCGCGTGGCGCCAAGATCTACGCCGAAGTCATCGGCTATGGCCTCTCCGGCGATGCCTATCACATCACTGCGCCGTCAGAAGACGGCGACGGCGCCTTCCGCAGCATGCAGATGGCAGTGAAGCGGGCAGGTATCTCCGTCGGCGAGATCGACTACATCAACGCCCACGGCACCTCCACCATGGCGGATACGATCGAGCTCGGCGCCGTCCAGCGCCTGCTCGGAAATGCGTCCGCGACGGCCTCGATGTCGTCGACCAAATCGGCGACCGGCCATCTGCTCGGCGCTGCCGGTGCGATCGAAGCGATCTTCTCGATCCTGGCCCTTCGCGACCAGATCGTGCCGCCCACCATCAATCTGGAGAATCCCGAAGTGGAGACACCGATCGATCTGGTGCCGTTGCAGGCGCGCAAGCGCGAGGTGAATGTGGTGCTCTCCAATTCCTTTGGCTTCGGCGGCACCAACGCGTCCTTGATTCTGCGCAAGGCCGACTGATCCTTCGCCCGAGCAAGGCGCGTTCAGGCATGAACGCGCCTTGCTCGGGTTCCTTGTTTCCGAGCCCATCCAACGGGATTGGCTCGAGCGTCCGTGCGGTTCCTGATGCTTCCAAGAAATCGCAAGACGCCCGGCCCATGGCAGGCATGGGGAACCGGCCGGCATTTCTGCCATATTCGCAGGGCATGTCCCGCTGGGATAGAGGTGTACGGCCTCCGGTTTCGGCAATCGGAGGTCGCCTTATTGTTCGTATTTTGATGCATTTTCGCCGAAACACACTGGTATTTGTGTGGCAAAGCGCATTTTGGCAAAGGCCGTGTTTTGCTCTAACTCTTTGTTTCGACGCGTTTTTGCGATTCTTGGCGATTCTGTGGGAACACAGGGCGCCTCGGGCATGGCACAATAGATCCGCCAGTTGCCAGGCTCTGCGGCCCGCGGTCGAGGCGGGCAAATATGTAGGCGTACGAGGTTTCTATGGTCGATGATCGGGATGATTCGGGACTAGCGAACGAACGCTCGCGCTCCTTCGGGAAAGGTGCTGCCGGCTCGCGCGGATCCCGCAACATGATCCAGCCCGATGCCGTCGCCAAGCCGCCGACACGTTCGAGCGCCGTGCGCAATCCCTTCGTGGTCGCGGGCAACGCGATCTTCGTCCTGCTGATGCTGATCGCCATCGGCGGCTATTTCGGTCTGCGCCAGTTCACCTCGCCCGGGCCGCTCTCCGAAGCCAAGACCGTTTATGTGCCCAAGGGCAGTGGCCGTGACGAGATCGCCGATTCCCTCGAGCGCCAGGGCGTGATCGACAGTGCCACCGTCTTCACCACCGGCGCGTTGATCCTGGGACATAGCAATCTCAAGGCGGGCGAATACGCCTTCAAGCCCGGTGCCTCGATGTATGACGTCATGAACATCCTGGTGGACGGCAAGGTGATCCAGCATTCGATCACCATTCCCGAGGGCCTCACCAGCCAGATGATCATCGATCGTCTGAGCCAGGACGACCTGCTCACCGGCGATGCCCCGCCGGTGCCGCCCGAAGGAGCTCTCCTGCCCGACACCTACAAATATGAGCGTGGCACCACGCGCTCGGCCATGGTGCGCAAGATGCAGGAAGAGCAGAAGGCCCTGGTCGATCAGATCTGGAAGCAGCGCGCGCCCAATCTGCCGCTGAAGAGCCCGGCTGAGATGGTAACGCTGGCCTCGATCGTCGAGAAGGAGACGGGCCAGGCGGACGAGCGACCCCATGTCGCGAGCGTCTTCATCAACAGGCTGCAGAAGAACATGCGCCTGCAATCCGATCCGACCGTGATCTACGGCATGGTTGGCGGCAAGGGTAAGCTGGACAGGGCGCTGACCAGCGCCGACCTCTCGCAGCCGACGCGCTTCAACACCTACACCATAGCCGGCCTGCCGCCTTCCCCCATCGCCAATCCCGGCAGGGCCGCCATGCAGGCCGTGGCGACCCCCGTGGCGACCAAGGATCTCTACTTCGTTGCCGATGGCACGGGTGGGCATGCCTTTGCTCCGACTCTGGACGAGCACAACAAGAATGTCGCCAAATGGCGCCAGTTCCAGCAGCAGGGCGGCAATGCCACCGTCGCACCGCCGCAGCCGACACCTGCGCCGGCACCGGACAATGCCGCAGCGGCGCCGGCGCCAGCCCCGGCCGAGGCCCCCGCAGCCAAGCCACCGCTAAAGCCTTGCAAGAAGGGCAGCAAGGCCTGCAAGCAGCAGACGGAGGCCGAGGCACCGTCTGCGCCCACGCCGCCACCGGTACCAACTCCGTCACCAGCGCCCGCTCCGTCACCGGCACCTGCAGCCGATGTCCCGCTGCCTGCTCCTTCGGCGCCCCCGGCTGCAGAGGCGCCGGCCGTACCCAATGCCGACCCGGCCCAGGCTGGCAAGCCCAAGAAGGGCGGCTTCGACGATCCTGTCGCCAATACCAACCATGACCCGCTGCTCGACAAGACCTTCGATCTGAACTCGCCGCAGTCGGTGCAATAGGCTGGCTGCGTGCGAGCCGCTTGAGCGCGGGGCCGCGGGGCTCTATCTTCTGTCAGGCTTATTCGACGCGCCCGCGGCGCATCGGGAGCGAGCGCTCAGTTCCGGTTGCCGGTGAAATCCATCCGGTCGGATGCTGAAATCACTGTATGGAACGTTGGAAGATGTCCGTTGTCAGTATGACCGGCTTTGCCCGGGTGGAAGGACAGACCGGTGCGAACCGCTGGGCCTGGGAAATCAAGACCGTCAATGGCAAGAGCCTCGACGTCCGCTTCCGGTTGCCGCCCGGATTCGATGCGCTGGAGGCATCGGCGCGCGCCGCCTTGGGCGCCGCTTTTGCCCGCGGCTCGTGCCAGATCGGTTTGTCGTTGAAGCGCGACGCCGTGGCGCCGGTGGTGCGTATCAACCAGGCGGTGCTCGACGCCATCGTCTCGGCGATGGCCGAGGCCTCGCACAAGGTGGATGCTGCGGCTCCACGCCTCGATGGCCTTTTTGCCATCAAGGGGGTGCTCGAGGTCGAGGAGCAGGAGGAGGACGAGGCCGGACGCGTCGCGCTGCAGGAGGTCCTGCTGGAGGGGTTCGCCAGGGCCGTAGCCCAATGCGCCGAGATGAGGCGGCGGGAAGGGCAGGCGCTCGCCCGCGTCCTGCTCGGCCGTATCGACGAGATCGAGGCCCTCACCCGTGAGGCGGACACCAATCCAGCGCGCCAGCCCGCGGCCGTGCGGGAGCGGCTTGCCGCCCAGATTGCCGCCCTGCTCGACGCCTCATCGTCGCTCGACCCCGACAGGCTGCACCAGGAGGCGATCCTGATGGCAGCCAAGGCCGACATCCGCGAGGAACTCGACCGGCTGCATGCGCATGTTGCCGCCGCTCGCGATCTGCTGGCCAAGGGCGGCCCGGTGGGACGGCGCCTCGACTTCCTCGCGCAGGAGTTCAACCGGGAAGTCAACACCCTTTGCTCCAAGGCGAATGATGTCAGCTTGACCGCGACCGGTCTTTCTCTCAAAGCAGTGGTCGAGCAATTCCGCGAACAGGTTCAGAATATCGAATGAGTAGCACTGCGTCCGTTCCCCAGCGCCGGGGCCTCCTGCTGATCGTTTCCTCGCCCTCCGGTGCCGGCAAGACTACGCTGACACGCCTTCTTCTGGCCGAAGACAAGTCGATGCATCTGTCGATCTCGGTAACGACGCGGCCGCGCCGTGGCAGCGAGATTGACGGCGTGCATTATCGCTTCATCGACGCCGGTAGTTTCGAGACCATGCGCGAGAAGGGCGAATTGCTGGAATCGGCCAAAGTACACGGTAATTACTACGGCACGCCGGCCGGGCCGGTGGAAGAGGCCCTGGCCGCCGGGCGTGATGTCCTGTTCGATATCGACTGGCAGGGCACCATGCAGATCTACAACAAGATGAGGCCGGATATCGTCTCCGTCTTCGTCCTGCCGCCGTCGGTGGCCGAACTCAAGGCGCGGCTGGAGCGGCGGGCCGAGGATAGTCCCGAGATCATCCTGCAGCGCCTGCAGAATGCCCGCGTCGAGATCAGCCACTGGACGAAATATGACTATGTGCTGGTCAACACCGACCTGCAGACGACCTATGCCAAGCTCAAGGAAATCCTCGACGTCGAACGCATGAAGCGCCAGGACAAGTCGCAGGTCGGCCAGCTGGTTGATACGCTGAAGGCCGACCTCGACGCACTCACACGCGGGCGCTGACGCTACTTCAAGGCATGCGCCAGCGCGACGAAGGCGGCGACCGGGACTTCCTCGGCGCGCATCTCGGGGCGCAGGCCCGCATCGGCCAGCGCGGCCGCGAGGTCACCACCAAGACCTTTGAGGCTCTGGCGCAGCATCTTGCGCCGCTGGCCGAAGGCGGCCTGCGTGATCCGCTCCAAGGCTGCCGGTGTACAGGGCAGCGGCGCCGGGCGGGGGCGCAGATGCACCACAGACGAGGTGACCTTGGGCGGTGGCACGAAGGCACTCGGCGGCACGTCGAAGACGATTTCCGCTTCCGTCCGCCATCCGGCCAGGACCCCGAGGCGGCCATAGGCCTCGTCCGCTTCGGTGGCCACGATGCGCTCGGCAACTTCCTTCTGGAACATCAGCGTCATCGACTGGAACCAGGGCGGCCAGGGCTCGGTCTTCAGCCAGCCGATCAGCAGGGGAGTCGCCACGTTGTAGGGCAGGTTGGCGGTGATGCGCACCGGCCCGTCCAGTCCGGCGATCAGCGCCGGCCAATCCGCTTCGAGAGCATCGCCGGCATGGACCGTCAACCGGCCGGGATAGTGGGCCGCGATTTCGGCAAGGGCCGCCAGGCAGCGCTCGTCGCGTTCGACGGCGACCACATGGCGAGCGCCGCAGGCGAGCAGAGCGCGGGTCAGGCCGCCGGGACCGGGGCCGACCTCCACGACATTCACCCCCTCCAGTGAGCCGCCCGCACGCGCGATCTTGGCGGTGAGGTTGAGGTCGAGCAGGAAGTTCTGGCCGAGGGACTTCTTGGCCATCAGCTCGTGCTGTCGGATGACCTCGCGCAGCGGAGGAAGGTTGTCGATCTGGGCCATGGTCAGCGGGACATCCTGTCGGCCAGCGCCAGGCTGGCAAGGAAGCTTGAAGGGTTGGCCTCGCCGGTACCGGCAAGGTCGAAGGCCGTGCCATGGTCGGGCGAGGTGCGTATGAAGGGCAGGCCCAAGGTGACGTTGACGGCCTCGTCGAAGGCGAGCGCCTTCGCCGGCGCCAGGGCCTGATCGTGATACATGCACAAGGCGACGTCGAAGCCCTGGCGCGCCCGAGCATGGAACATGGTGTCGGCGGGCAGGGGACCGCGAGCGTCGATGCCGGCCGCTCTCAGCCGGGCGATTGCGGGCGCGACGACGGCGTTGTCCTCCCGGCCCAGCGTGCCATTCTCGCCGGCATGCGGGTTGAGACCGGCGACCGCGAGCCGCGGAGCCGTGATGGCGAAACGGGCCTTCAGATCCTGGGCAACGATCAGCCCGGTCTCAAAGATCAGCTCCTCGCTGAGGGCTGCGGGCACCTCGGCCAAGGGAATGTGAATGGTCACCGGCACCACGGCCACCGTTTCGGACCAGATCATCATCACCGGCTTGCCGTCATGGCCCCAATGGCGGTGCGCCAATTCACCCAGGAATTCGGTATGGCCGGGATGGCTGAAGCCGGCGCGATAGAGCACCTCCTTCATGATCGGAGGTGTGACCACGGCCCGGGCCTGCCCGCGGCGAACAGACAGCACGGCGCGTTCGATCGACTCGATGACCGCGGCGGCACCGGCGACATCGGGCCTGCCGGGCTGGTCAGGGGCGGGATTGGCCAAGGGAACCACAGGAAGGCCACGTGCGAAACCTGCGAGTGCGCCGGCTTCGTCGGTCTCGACGATGGCCAGATCGAGACCGATGCGCCGAGCACGGTCCGACAACAGGCCGGGATCGCCATAGACGAAGAAAGGCGCGGCTTCGCGGCGGGCTGAGGCTGCCGTCACGATCAGTTCCGGGCCGATGCCTGCCGGTTCCCCCATGGTCAAGGCAATTGGCAGCGAGGACTGTTCGGTCGGCATGATCAGGTCAGATGAGCTCGCTTGCATGAGCGGGCCAGCCCCGGGCGGGGCAGGCCGGCTCGCTTCGTCTCAGAAAGTCTTCAGATTGCCGTAGCGGTCGGTATAGCTGCTCGGCTTGGTGACATTGAGATTGTCGAAGTCGTTGTTCCAGATCTTGTCGGTGAATTCCTTCGGACTGCCGCTGACACCCAGGCCGCGCAGCTGCAGCTGGAACTGCACCGTGGTGTCGTATTTCAACGACGTGGTGTCATAGGAGCGCGAGACGCTCATGCCGAGTGCAATGCAGGCGTCGACATAGGTCAATCCGGCATAGCTAGATGAGAATTTCTTGGTCCTCATGTCGTAGAGAGCGCCGGCACTGGCAATCCAGTTCTCGCTCAGCTTGAAGGCGGCCTTGCCGTTGATGCCTTCGCGATCGTCGAGTCCCAGCAGGGGCTGGGCATCGTAGCGTGCATAGATGATGTCGGCCTTCAGGCGCCCGATCGTGCCGAGGGCGCCGACCTCGAACTGCCGCATGTCCCAGTTTTTCTGGTCGAAGCGGGCACCCGACAGGATCGCGAAATTGTTTACCGGCTGCAGATAAACACGCGCGACATAGTCGGAAATGTTGCGATCCAGGCCCGATTGCAGGCCCGTATTGGCCATGTCGCCCCTGGTGAAGGAATTGGTGCCGCCGAAGGAGTAGGACTGGCCGAACATGGCGTTGTAGTAGCCGCCGCCATTGGTGGTCAGCGAATATTGCAGGCCAGCATTGACGCGAGAGCCATCCTCGGCCCGATCATAGCCGGAATACTTATCCCAATCGAACAGGTTGGTGTCGTCGAAGATCAGGCTCTGGGCGTCTTCGTTCGGGAAGACGCCGCTCTGCATCGCCTTGGGGCGCAGGATGACCTGCGCGATCGGTTCGATGATCTGCGTGCCCCAATCGGATTGCGAGATGAAGGGGTAGCGATAATCGAGGCCGATGGCCGGTACCAGGCGCGCCGCAGTGTCGTTCTTCTTGTTGCTGACGAACTGGTCGGCCGGATTGCCGTCGAGCTGGGTGAAGCCAAGATCGCCGCGAACATAGGCGAAGGGGGTCCACTGCTGCCCATAGGTATCGGTGAAGGTCTTCTTCCAATAGGCATTGATCGAGGCGCGCGTATAGGTGCCATCGATGCCGCGCTGCAGGCAGTTCGTCCGCGTCTTCGGCGTGAGATTGTCGCAGTTGTAGCCCAGGATGTTGTCGAAGGCGGCCTGCTGGCGGGTCAGGCTGGTCAGATTGAGGTTCCAGCCGAGTTCGCCGCCGAAGACCGGGCGGTCGACGATGTAGTCATAGTCGAGCACAGGTGCGACGACGGGCAGCTGCTTCTGCACGTCGGCCGTGGTTAGGCCCTGAAAATAATAGGCGCGCAGATCGAACCAGGATTTGGTGCCGACGCCGGTCAGATAGACGGTGGAGGTTGCCTCCGTCTTGCCCCGCAGATTGTCGAGGCGGTAGTCGCGCCAGTAATATTTGTCGCTCAGCAGCGAGCCGTCCCAGCCGAAACGCCATTTGTCGTTCAGCCAGAATTCACCCTTGGACGAAATCGAGCCACGCCAGTTCGGCCTGCCGATATCCTCATTGGCGAACTTGTCCGGGTCGCTGATGAAGGCGCCCGACGCCATCACCGAATAGGCGCCGTTGAGCGTACGATGGCGCCATTCGATCTGGCCCGTCGGACCCTGGCTGCTGGCATAGCCGGGCGTCAGGGTCAGATCGTAATTGGGTGCGAGGTCGATGAAATAGGGCAGTTCGAGGCCGTAGCCGATCCGCGAGGAGTGGAAATAGCGCGGCGTGATGAAGCCGCTCTTGCGGGTGACGGACGGGTCGGGGGTCGACATATAGGGCAGGTAGGCGATCGGCAGTCCGAAGAACTCGAAGCGAGCATCTTCGAAATAGATCATCTTCTCCTGCTGGTTGTGGATGACCTTGACGGCCTTGATCTGCCACAAAGGCGGCTTCTGCGGATTGTCGGCACAGGGCGAGCAGGCCGAATAGACACCGTTCTGGAACACGGTGACATTGCCGCCGGTGCGCTCGGCCCGGTTGGAGGCGATATAGAGTTCGTCCGCCGTCACCATCTTCAGCGAATTGACGAAACCGTCCCTGAAATCGTCGGTCAGGTCGAAATTATCGGCATAGGTCTTGGTGCCGTCGGCTTCGGTGATGACGACATTGCCATTGGCCCGCACGCGCTTGGCCTTGCGGTCATAGACCACGCGGTCGGCCTGCAGGGCGCGGCCGTTGTAATAGATCTGCACCGTGCCGATGGCGGTTACGACCTCGTTGTCCTGGTCATACTGCATCTCCCTGGCCTTGAGGACCATGTTGGAGCTGCCCTGACCTCCGGCACCATCGGAACGCGCACCCAAGGGCCCGAGCAGGTTCTCCTGGGCATGGGCTTTCGACGGCAACAACGCAAACGACAGCGCTGCAACCGCGACGGTGGTGCACAGCATGGTCGTAAGGAAGTGGCGAGCTGATACGCGCATCAGCCATCCTCCTGGTTAAGCAACACGGTAAATCCGATCAGGGCCGCAATGGCAGCCGGAGTCCAAGCGGCGACGGCCGGCGCAACCAGCCCCGCAATGCCCAGATCCTTGGCCATTTTGGTTACGACATACAGCAAGAAACCCGCCCCGATTCCACTCAAGATCATCACACCAATACCGCCAAGGCGCGCAAACCGCAGCGATACCGTCGCGGCGATCAGCACCATCGCCACGAGCAGCAGGGGACGAGCTAGAAGCGTCTGATATTGCAACCGGTAGTCATTTGCATCAAGTCCCGCGGCGCCCTGTTGTGCGATTGATGACGGGAGTCTCCAGAAAGACACGCTGTCCGCAGACACCGCAAATTTCTGGTCAACCTGGGACTTGGTCAAATTACTAGGAAAATCAATGCTTTCCGACGTTTTGACCGGTTGGTTGGGAATGAATTCCTGGACGTTGGATAGATGCCAGGCGCCCTTGTCAAGTTTTGCGGTATCGGCTTCCAGCCGCCTGACAAAGCGACCGTCGGCATCGAGGGCATAGATGGTAACGCCCGTCAGCGTGCCGTCGTCGCTGTTCTCCGCCGAAGTATGGATGACGGCCTGGCCGTCGCGGATCCAGCGGCTCTTGTCGTCGTCGCGGATCTGGCGGGCGCCGAAGACGCGGGTGTCGAGCAGGTCGCTCCTGGTCTTCAGCGCAGCCGAGAGCGGGTTGAAGGCAATTGCCGCAAGGATGCCGAGGAGGATGGCGCAGATGATCGGCGGAGCCAGGAATTGCCAGACCGACAGGCCGGCGGCGCGCATCACCACCAGCTCGAGCCGCAGGCTGAGATTGACGAAGCAAATGATGGCCCCGAACAGGAAGACGAAGGGCAGGGTCTGCTCGATGATGGACGGTGTTCGCAGCAGGGAGAGGGCCGCGATCGAGCCCACGGACACGCGGGGCAGGTCGCTGGCGCGCCGACTGGTCTCGGCAAAATCCAGTAGGAAGATCATGACGAACAGGAAGGCAAGCACGCCGAAAATGGCGATCAGAAAGCGCTTGCTGAGGTAGCGGCCGAGGGTGGAGGTCATGATCATGCGCGCGCCGTCCGGTTGGCGAGGCGCGAAGTCAGCTCATTGTACCAGTTCGTCACTCCGCGCGGCAGCGACAGGCGCAGATGGCCGGTGATCACGGCAAGGCAGATCAGAGAGGTCAGGATCGGCACGCCGAATGCGATATAGACGCCGCCGGCCGAATGCACGCTCAGGCTCTGCGTGGCGATGAAGCCGAGAATGCGCACCACCAGCACGCTCAGAATGGCAAAGCCGATCGCGCTGGCTCGCCCCTGGCGGGTGGTGCGTGCCTGGCCCAGGAAGGCAAGGGCGACCAGCATGAAGGCAATCGGATAGAGGGGAGCGGTAAACCGATCCACCAGTTCGCCGCGAATGCGGCCGCGTTCGGCCTGTCCCTTCATCTCGGATGGCTGGGTATTCCACAGTTCGCTGGTGTAGCGGTCGCGCGGCTTGTAGTTGATGGTGTCGTTGTCGTCGCGGGCGAGCTGCGAGAGGTCGAACTGATATTGCTCGAAGGTGACGATGGAGGCGTCGGAGGAAGCGCCGCCTTCCTGCTGCTGCAGCGAGCCGTTGTTGAGAACCAGCACCAGCCCCGTCGCCGTATCGACGATCTTGCCGGTTCCGGCGATGTAGGTCTTGGTCTTGCCCTTGTCGCGGGCATCCTGCACGAAAATGCCGAGCAGCGTCCCGTCGGGCTGGCGCTCACGGATATGGAAGGTGAAGCCGCGCAGGGCAGTGAACTGGCCTTCCTTGAGGAAGTGCTGCACCACGTCGGCCGCTGCCGCGACGCGCCAGGCGGTCAGCTCATGCTGGCTGGCGGGCTGGATATAGAGGGTGACGGCGGCAATTCCCGCAGCGACGAGACCAGTAATGCCGGCAAAGGGCGTGATCAGCCGGGAGGGGGAATAGCCCGCAGCGTTGAGGACGACGAGTTCAGAGCCGGCATTGAGCCGCTGCAGAAGCCACACGGCCGCCAGGAAGACCGCCAGCGGTGCGACCACCACCACCAGCGCCGGCAAGGCAAGCGAGCTGATGGCCAGGAAGACCAGCACGGACTGGCCTTGTGCCGTCATGACGTTGAATTCGCGCAGGGCCCCGACCATCCAGGCCAGAAGCGTCAGCACGACGAGGCAGACCAGGAAGGCAAAGCCAAACTGTCTGGCAATATATCGGCTGACGAGGTTCATTGCCTTTTCGGGTCTCCTACCCGTTGCTTGTAGCCTCGTGCTAGGCAGGAGGCGAGACGTTTGTATGGCAGGAGCGAGGCTGCGAGCGGATTGTTGTAGACATGGTTACGGATTGACATGCAAAAGTCCCAACAAGCCGTCAACCGCGCGGCAGCTTCCAAGCCGATTCCTTCTCCCCGAGCCATTGGCGCGGGGAGAAGGAATCGGCAGAATATCAACCGCTTGCAAAGTTTCTCGATAGTGTCCACGAATGGGCGATAATTGAGAAACTTCGCTTGGAATGGGCATTAATTATGGTTTCCGAATTGAAACTGTCTTTTTCAAAAGTCGAGAAAATTGCCGACGGCATTGCCGTCATATTCACAAATATCGATTTGGCGGTATCGCCTGAAACGGAAGCTGCTCTACCGGGTATCGGCAGTCTGGTCAAACGTGCGGCTTCCGCCGATAATTTCAAGGGGAAGGCGCTGACCTCCCTCGACATTCTTGCGCCCTTGGGCCTGACGGTGGATCGTGTGATCGTGGTTTCGCTCGGCAAGGCCGAGGACAGCGCCCGCACCGATTGGGTCAAGGCCGGAGGCAATGTGGTCGGCAAGCTGCCGGCTTCGGCAAAGTCGGCGACTGTGGTGCTGGACCTGCCGGATGCCGCCATCACCGCCGATCAGGTGGCTGACTTCACCCTCGGCGCCCGGCTGAGGGCCTACAAGTTCGAACGCTACAAGACGCGCAAGCAGGACGATGCGGCGAACAAGGTGCTGGAACTGACGATCGCCAGCAGCGTCGATGGCGCAGCCAAGAAGGCCGGCAAGTCGCGCGAGGCGATCGCCGACGGCGTCAGGCTCGCGCGCGACCTGGTCAACGAGCCCCCGAACGTGCTCTACCCCGAAGCCTTCGCCAAGCGGGCGGCCGAACTGGAGGAACTCGGCGTCGAAATCGAGATCCTCGACGTCAAGGCGATGAAGAAGCTCGGCATGGGGGCGCTGCTCGGCGTCGGCCAGGGCTCCGAGCACGACAGCCGGCTGGTGGTGATGCGCTGGAACGGCGCCAAGAATCGCGAGGCCAAGCCGGTTGCCTTCATCGGTAAGGGCGTAACCTTCGACACCGGCGGCATTTCCATCAAGCCGGCTTCCGGCATGGAGGACATGAAGGGCGACATGGGCGGTGCGGCCTGCGTGGTCGGGCTGATGCATGCGCTTGCCGCCCGCAAGGCCAAGGCCAATGTGATCGGAGCCATCGGCGTGGTCGAGAACATGCCGGACGGCAATGCCCAGCGCCCGGGCGACATCGTCACCTCGATGTCGGGCCAGACCATCGAGATCATCAACACCGATGCCGAGGGCCGGCTCGTGCTGGCGGATGTGCTCTGGTACATCCAGGACAAGTACAAGCCGCAATTCATGATCGATCTCGCCACCCTCACCGGGGCCATCATGGTGGCGCTCGGCCAGGAATATGCCGGCCTCTTCTCCAACAATGACGAATTGGCCGGGCGCCTCTTCGTGGCCGGGCAGACGACGGGCGAGCGGGTCTGGCGCATGCCGCTCGGCCCGGAATACGACAAGCTGATCGATTCCAAATTCGCTGACATGAAGAACACCGGCGGCCGCAATGGCGGGTCGATCACCGCCGCCCAGTTCCTGCAGCGTTTCGTCAACGAGACGCCCTGGGCCCATCTCGATATCGCCGGCACCGCCATGGGTTCGCCCGCCAGCGACGTCAACCGTAGCTGGGGTTCGGGCTGGGGCGTGCGCCTGCTCGACCGGCTGGTGGCGGAGCATTACGAGGGGTGAGGATCACGCTGTTCGGCACGCCTGACAGCGTCTATACGCGGATCATCCGGCTGGTTCTCGATTTGAAGAATGTCGGTCATGACTTTGTCATGGCTGACATTTTTGACGACAGGGGTATACCGGATGATTATGAACGGCGCCATCCGTTCCGGCGTATCCCGAGCATCGAGATCGATGGCACGGTCGTCTATGAGACCGACGCCATTGCCCATTATATAGAGGCACTGCTTCCCGATCCTTCGTTGGTGCCTGCGGATGCACGCACCGCGGCACGCATGCGTCAGATCATGCGCGTTGTCGATCATTACGCCTATCGACCGCTCGTCTGGGGAATTTACGTGCCGCTGTGGTGGCGTGATGGCACGATGCCCACTCGAGAGATGCTGGCGGAAGCGGAGACGGCATTGCGTGCCTTGCAAGAATTGGTGGGTGAGGGGGGCGTGGGACTTTCTCCCAACCTGGCTTGGTGCTACCTCGCGCCGGTCCTGGCCGTTGCCGACAGTGTCTCGGCCGGAAGCGAGTTGATCGCTCGCGTACCGGTTCTGAAAGAATGGTGGCATTCCGTGCGGAACGCGCCTGCCATGGTGAGGACACGCTCCCGGGAGAGCCACTATTGAGAAAGGCGAGGCGATGACGGAATTGCTCTTCTATCATCTGCAGAGAGCCCCGCTCGAACGGGTTCTACCGGGCCTTCTGGAAAAATCCCTGCAGCGGGGTTGGCGCTGCGCGGTGCAGGGGCCGCAGGAGCGGCTGCGTGCACTCGACGACGTGCTTTGGACCTATAATGACGAAGCCTTTCTGCCGCATGGGCTGGAGAGCGACGATGGTCCCGCCCAGCCGATCGTGCTGGTGACGCATGAGGGCAATCCCAACGGCGCTGCGATCCGCTTCCTCGTCGATGGCGCGCCCTTGCCGGCGGATGCCCCGAGCTATGAGCGCATCGTGCTGATGTTCGACGGCAATGACGCCGATGCGGTGCAAGGGGCGCGGGATCAGTGGAAGCAGGCCAAGGAACTCGGCTTTGCCGCGACCTATTGGCAGCAGAGCGACGAGGGACGCTGGGAGAAGAAGGCTTAGGCCAGGTCCGACCGGATCGGCGATCGATCTAGGTGCACTGCTGTCCCTCGGCCGACGAAGTTTCCTGGCTCTGCCCGAAATGCGCGCGGACATGGTCGATGAACGCGCTTGCCATCCAGGTGATCGGAAATTGGCGCGGTGTGATGATCGCTGCCTTCTGCGGGGGGAGCGCATCCTCGAGCTCCACGATGGCGAGCGGCAGGCCATCCTCGCTGACACCGGACCGGGAGCGTGTGGTCAGCAGCGCGATGCCGAGACCGTTGGCGACGAGGCCGCGTACCATGTCGATCGTGCGTGCTTCCATGCCCAGGGTGGGTGTCACACCCGCCTGGCGGAACAGCGCCAGGAAATAGTCGCGGCTGTGCGGCAGGTTGATGAGGATCAGGGGCCACGCGGCGACGTCCTGCAGCCGGACGCGACGCTTGTCGGCAAGCGGGTGACCGGCCGGAACGAGCACGTAGGGCTGGAATTCCGCGACCGTCTCGGCCGCGCCGGTTCGGCCGAGGTCGAGATCGTAGAGCAGAGCGACCTCGATCAGGCCATTGTCGACCAGCCGGTGCAATTCCTCGATGTCGCCCTCCCGCATCCGCACCTCGACATGTGGGTGGGAGTGGCGAAAGGCGCTGATGATCGGCGGCATGTGCAGCGGGCCCAGCGTGGTCAGGCAGCCGACGTCGACGAAGGTCTGGCGCCCGGACGAAACGCCGGGGGAAGCAGCCCAGGCATTGATCTGCGAGAGAATGGAGCGGGCTTCGGCAAGCTTGTCGCGCCCGGCCTGGGTGAGGACGAGGCCCTGAGCGTGGCGGCGCACGAACAGGGGCTGACCGACCCTTTCCTCCAATTGGCGGATCGCCACGGAAATCGCCGGCTGGGAGACATGAAGGGCGCGTGCCGCCTGCGCCGTGCCCTCATGCTCGGCGGCAGCCACGAAATAGCTCAGTTGGCGGACGGTGACCATGAATAGGAAAAACTTATTCTCTTAATGCAATAAGAATATTTGCCTTTATTCATGGGCTGTCAAATCCTGCGCAGGCATCAAGGAACAGCCATGACTGGATTTGACCTGCCGCTCGAGGGCCTCGTCGTCCTGGACTTCTCGCGCGTGCTTGCGGGCCCCTTCGCCACCGCCCTCCTCGCCGACGCCGGCGCCGATATCATCAAGGTGGAGGGAAGCGCCGGCGACGACTATCGCCATGTCGGCCCGTTCGTCGGGGATGACAGCGCCATGTTCGAGTTTGCCAATCGCGGTAAGCGCAGCATCGTGCTCGACCTCAAGGCCGAGGCCGACCGCATCACGGCGCGGCGGTTGGCCGCCCAGGCGGACGTCGTGGTCGAGAATTTCCGGCCGGGCGTCGCGTCCCGGCTCGGTATCGCCTATGCCGATCTCGTCGGCGAGAATCCCGATCTCGTCTATCTCAGCATTTCCGGTTTCGGACAGAACGGCGTCGGGCGTGATCGGCCAGCCTATGACATCATCGTGCAGGCTGAGAGCGGGCTGATGGCGATGACGGGCATGCCGGACGGGCCGCCGACCCTGGTCGGCGAGGCGATCGGCGACATCGGCGCTGGGCTGTATGGCGCCTGGGCCGTTACCGCCGCGCTGTGGCAGCGCGAGCGCACCGGGCGCGGCTGCCATATCGATCTCGCCATGTTCGATGCGCTGCTGTCGCTGCTGCCGACCGGAGCGTGCCGCTATCTGGCGACGGGGGCCGTGCCGATGCGTGTCGGCAACCGCCACCCACTCTCGGCGCCATTCGGGGCCTATCGGACCATGGACGGCCACGCGGTGATTGCGGTCCTCAACGAGAAATTATTTGCCGATTTTGCCGCGACCATCGGGCAGCCCGAACTGGCGAGCGATCCGCGTTATCGCAGCGATTCTCTGCGCTCGGACAATGAACCATCCTTGCGCGTCTGTGTGGAGCGATGGACAGGCGCAAGGCCGACCGGCGAGGTCGTGAGGGTCCTGGCGGCAGCCGGCATACCCGTGGCGCCGATCAGCACCGTGGCGCAGGCGATCGATTCCGAGCAGGCGCGCGAACGTGGCCTTTTCCGGCAAGGGAGCACGGTTCCCCTGCCGGAACAGCCCGCCCATTTTTCGGGCTCCCGGCGTGGCCGGCCCGTGCGAGCCCCGCGGCTCGGCGAGCACACGCACGACATTCTCGCCCGCCTTGCCGCGCAGGAGGAACAGCAATGAATTTCGAACCGGATGCCGACACCCTCGCGGTGGTCGAGCAGATCCGCCGCTTCGCGGAAGATGTCCTCAAGCCGAATGCCCGTGAGATCGATGCGAACGGGACCTTCGCGGCACGGCACATACCGGCTCTGGCCGAACTGGGCGCGATGGGCATGAACCTGCCGGAGGCATGGGGCGGCCCCGGCCTGTCGCCGGTGGCGCTCTATCTCGCCGTCGAGGCCTTGGCGGCCGGTTGCGGCTCCACCGTCTCGATGATGACCGCGCATTTTCTCGCCACCGATGCAATCCTCATCGGCGGCGACGATGCGCAGCGCGGCCGCTATCTGCCGGATGCGGCGGCCGGCAGGACATTGGGCGCTTTCGGCCTGACCGAACCGGGGGCCGGTTCCAATCCGGCCGACATGACGACCCGAGCCATACGGGACGGCGCATCGTATCACCTGCGCGGCGTCAAGCATTTCATCTCCAACGCAGCGCATGCCGATTTCATCGTCGTCTTCGCCAAGACCGATGCGGCGGCGGGCGCACGCGGCATCAGCGCCTTTGTGGTCGAGCCCGCAAAAGGGGGAGTGAGGGTAGGTCCCCCCGAAAAGACGATGGGCCTGCGCGGCGGGCATGTGTTCGAGATCGAGTTCGACTGCCGCGTCGGCGAGCAGGCGATGCTCGGGCCGGAGGGAAGCGGCTTCAGGACCGCATTGAAAACGCTCGACAATGGTCGCACCGAAGTCGCCGCCATGTGTACCGGAATGGCCGGTGAGGCCCTGGCCATGGCGGTGGAATGGGCCAGGACCCGTCGGGTGGGCGGCCATCCGATCGGCGAGTTCCAGGGGCTGCAATGGATGCTCGCCGACATGGCGACCGAACTCGATGCGGCGCGCCTGATGGGGCTGAGAGCCGCCTCCCTGCGCGAGAAGGGCGAGCGCTTTTCGAAGGAAGCCTCCATGGCCAAGCTGTTTGCCTCAGAAAAGGCCGGGGCGATCATCGACCGCGCCCTGCAGATCCATGGCGGCTATGGCTATTCCCAGGAATTGCCCCTGGAACGAATGGCGCGCGATGTTCGCATCATGCGCATTTACGAGGGCTCATCGGAGATACAGCGCAACATCATAGCGCGCATGCTGCTCGCCTGAGTGTTCCGCGACTTGATGGAGGTCTCAAATCGTAGAGGCGCCCCGCAACGAAGGGGAACAAGGATGTGATTTTGCCGATACGTATCTTGTGCTCCAACGTCCTGATGGTGATACCTCCCCATGAGCGATGCGGGGCCGTCGCCGCTGAGAAACTGTTGCGGGGCGATTGCGAAATCCGCTCTCGACGATGCCAAAAAAAGCGGGTTCAATCCAAAGCCTATCCAGGTGGAGAACATAATGAAAATCGGAACCTTATTGCGCGGTGCGCTGCTCGGGCTTGCCCTTGTCGGGGGCTCGGGACTGGCGGCGTCGGCCGATCAGCTGGCCGGCGTCAAGAGCGCCGGTAAGATCGTGACGGCAACGGACATGCACTATGCGCCGTTCGACATGGTCGTCGACGGCACCTATCAGGGCATGACCAAGGACCTGTTCGACAATGTCGCCAAGGAGATCGGCGTCGAACCCGTCTATCAGGACCTGCCCTGGACCTCCCAGCTTCCCGGCCTCGAAGTGTCGAAATTCGACATCGTCATCGCGCCGGTGACGATCACGCCCGAACGGCTCGAGCGCTATACCTTCACCCTGCCGATCGCCGATGCGACCGTCGGCATCGTCAAGGCCGCTGCCAACAAGGATATCAACAAGCCCGAGGACATCGCCGGCAAGACCGTCGGCGTGCAGCAGGGCACGGCGCAGTTCAAGCAGTTGCAGGAATTCGGCACCAAGGTCGGCAATGTGACCATCAAGGAATATGGCACGACCGATGAGGCCTATGCCGATCTGGCCGCCGGCCGCCTCGATGCCGTGGCGGGCTCGGCGCCCAATCTTGCCTATCTCGTCAAGCAGCGCGGCGATGTGTTCGCCCTGCCTGAAGTGTCGACCTTCGGCAAGCCGACCTATTTTGCCTGGGTGCTCCGCAAGGGCGACGACAGCGCCAGCTTTGCCGGCGCCATCAAGGATGCCATCGTCAAGATGACCAAGGATGGCCGCGTCAAGGCGATCCAGGAAAAGTGGCTTGGCAAATATACCGAGCTGCCGCTGGAAGTGCCGGCCAAGTGACCTGAGGTGTTTTCCGGTTTGACGGAACTCGTCGGATCGGAAAGGCACGTCGCAATGAAGAGCCGGAGCAAGGTGCGATTCGCGAGGATCACACCTTGCTTTGGGAACGCACGGCATCTTGGTGACGCCGCGCTTCGGTCGCTGGTCCCGTTCGCATGTTTTCGCTGAATGCCTTCGTCAAAAGCTTCCATGCGCTGGCGCTGGGAGTACCCAGTACCCTGATCGTCTCGCTGTTGGGCATCGCGATCGGGCTTCTCGTCGGCGCATTGATCTGTGCCGGCGCCCTGTCGCTCTCGCCTGTATTGCGGCGGGTTGCTGCGGTCTGGATCAGCTTCTTTCGCGGCGTGCCGCTGATGGTACAGCTGCTCTTGATGTTCTACCTCCTGCCGGTTGCCGGCATCAACGTGCCGCCGATGGTGGCGGCCGTGTTGGCCGTCGGCTTGTGCTCCAGCGCCTATGTCGCCGAAATCTGGCGTGGGGCCATCAACGCGCTGCCGCGCGGGCAGGCCGAGGCGGCCGTCGCCATCGGCATGCTGCCGCGTTCGATCTGGACCCGGATCATCCTGCCGCAGGCGGTCCGGCTGTCGCTGCCGGCGCTGGTCAACGAGCTCATCCTGCTCGTGAAGGCCTCCTCGCTGGTCTCCCTGGTCGGCATCTGGGAGATCACGCGTGCCAGCCAGGCGGAGGCCGGTGCAAGCTATCGCCCGCTCGAAGCCTATGTCGCGGCGGGATGCCTCTATCTCGTGATCAATCTGTGCCTGGCCGCGCTCGGCCGGTACCTGGAACGAAGGACGGCGGCGTAATGGAGCTGATCGTTCACTACGGACCAGCACTGCTGCGTGGTTTCGGCATGACGGTGCTGTGCTGGCTGGTCGGCACCGTCTGTTCGGTGGTCCTGGGCCTCGTCATCGCCCTGGCCCAGCGCTATGGGCCGGCGCCGTTGCGCTGGCTGCTGGTCGGTTATGTCGAGGCCATTCGCGGCACGCCCTTCCTGGTCCAGCTTTACGTGCTCTATTATGGCGGTCCCGCCTTCGGCTTGCGGCTGGATGCCCTGCCGGCGGGCCTGATCGGGCTGTCGATCTATGGCAGCCCCTATTTCGCCGAGATCTTCCGCTCGGGCTTCAATGCAGTCCCGGTGGGGCAGATCGAGGCGGCGCGCACCATCGGCATGAGCGAGTTTGCCATCGTCAGGCGCATTCTCTTGCCGCTCGCCCTGGTTTCGTCCCTGCCGGCGCTGGTCAATTTCGCCATCATCCTGACCAAGGAAACGGTGGTGCTCTCCACCATCACGGTGCCGGAGTTGCGCTACCAGGTGGACCGGATGATCACCGAGACCTTCCGCTATTTCGAAGCCACTTTGGCGCTGGCCCTGTTTTTCTGGGGCCTGGTGGAACTGGTCTCCCGGCTCGGCCGCTGGCTGGAAGGCCGCGTGACCCACTACATGATCGAAAGACGCTGAGATGGAACAGGCTTCCTCCGTCGAGATCCGCAAGGTCGACAAGTTCTACGGGCCATTCCAGGCCTTGAAGCAGATCTCGGCCTCGATACCTCCCGGCAAGGTCACCTGCCTGATCGGGCCGTCCGGATCGGGCAAGTCGACCCTGTTGCGCTGCATCAACTTTCTGGAAGAGTATGATGCCGGCGAGATTCGCATCGATGGCCGGCTGATCGGCTACGAGACCCCGGGCGGCAAGCGCATGGGTTCGGGCAAATTGCGCGAGATGCGCCGGCGCATCGGCATGGTCTTCCAGCAGTTCAATCTCTGGCCGCATATGACGGCGCTGCAGAACGTCGCCGAAGGGCTTGTCCAGGTGCGCGGTTTCTCCAAAGCCGAGGCCCAGGCACGTGCGGCGGAGGCGCTGCGCAAGGTCGGCCTTGCCGACAAGATGGCGAGCCATCCCGGCCGGCTTTCGGGCGGGCAGCAGCAACGCGTCGCCATCGCCCGTGCCATCGCCATGGAACCCAAGCTCATGCTGTTCGACGAGCCGACCTCGGCGCTCGATCCCGAACTGGTCGGCGAGGTGCTGAATGTGATGAAGCAGCTTGCCGCCGAGGGCATGACCATGGTGGTCGTCACCCATGAAATGGGCTTTGCCGCCCATGTCGGCGATCAGGTGGCCTTCATGGAAGCGGGCGAACTGGTCGCCGTCGATACGCCGTCGGCGATCTTCCACAACCCGGCCGACAAGCGCATCCAGTCCTTCCTGCGGACCTATAACGAGCGCAACAGTTTCTAGAGAGTACTATGGTCGTTTGGCTATCAACTCAATGAAGTAATGTTGCTTGTGTCCGCCTTGTGCGAGCTCGGAGGCTTTTCGTTCCGCCTCTTCGCGAGTTCTGAACTCCGCGACAGGAAACGTCACGCCATTGTCGTCCGTACGGAATAGTGCGTAACTGTCTGGAGTGGTTTCAGTGTTGGCGTGAAGCGAGACGAATTGAGAAATCGGATCTGCGGGGACTGCGGCCCACCAGCCGTTTTCATCTTGCCCCCATGTGACCCCCAAGCCGCTGGCGACTGTCCGTAGCAGCTCGATCTCGCTCGCTCCCGAACCCGCATCGAGCAGTGAAGCCTTCGCCATCGTGCCATCAGGTGCTTTTCCCGTCACGGCAAGAACAGCTACTCGACAGCCTGCGCCTCCGGGACCGCCGAGCCTGTGAAAAGGACCATACACGCTCATTCAGGTGTCACCGCAGCCCATCATTGACCAGGGCAGAGCCCAGCGCTCCGCCCCGCCGAGCAACTGGTCGCAAGCTTCCCGATATCCGACGGCCTCTCGCGTCCAGTTTCAGCGGCATCTTGCCATATAAGGTGCAATGTTATCCAGCAGGACGCATGCAATGTCCTGCCCGGGCTTTCTCCGCTATTTCATTCACGAAATAGGGCTTTGGAATCTCACGCCGGCAAAAGCTGCTAGCCTACCCCTTCAACTGCGCCATGACGCCGGCGATGTCGCCCATGCCCCAGTGTTCGGCGATCAGCCCGGCCTCGACGCGGAAGATGTCGCAGGAGGTGAAGCGCAAGGTCTTGCCCGTGGGGGCGATGCCGAAATAGGGGCCCTTGTGCGTGCCGCTGTAGACGAAGCTGGCCGCGACCTTGTCGCCCTGGCGCACTTGCGTCTCGATCGTCACCTGCAAATCGGGCATGGCGGTGAGGCGGGCCTGGAAGAAGGCCACCGTCGCCTGCTTGGCGCTGAGGTCCTTGCGGGTCGGAGCGGCGGCGCTGGCCTGGTTGTTGATGTAGCTCTGCGCGAACAGGGCGGCAAAACCGTCAATGTCGTGGGCATTCAGCCGGGCCGCGAAGCGCTCGGCGGCGTTGGGTTCCTGCGCCTGCGCCGACAGGCTCACGCCGCCTGCAAGGGCCAGCCCGCCCAGGATCGCTAGTCTGCGCCGATCATCCATATCTGTCTCCAGCTTAGGTCTTATGAAGACGCTTCCTCCAGAGCGGCGCTGGCTTCGAGCCAGGCTTCCTCCGCCAGGAGCAGCCTCTCTTCGGCGGTTGCGCGTGCCTTGGCCATCTCGGCCGCCTTGTCGGGCGAGCGCTCGAACAGGCCGGGACGCGACAGCTTCTCGTCGAGATCCACAATGATGGCCTGCAGCTTCTCCATCGCCGCCTCGATCTGCCGGACTTTTTCGCGGTCGGCTGCGGTTTGCGCCCGCCGGGCGGCATTGGCCTGGCGCTGCGTCGGCTCGCCGTTGCGCTCGTTCTTCTCCACGACCGGCTTGGCCAGGACCAGGCGACGATAATCCTCCATGTCGCCGTCGAAGCCCTTGACCGTGCCGTCCGCCACCAGCCAGAGCCGGTCGACGCAGGCTTCGAGCAGATAGCGATCATGGCTGATCAGGATCACCGCGCCGGGATAGTCGTTGAGCGCCTGGATCAGGGCCTGGCGGCTGTCGATGTCGAGATGGTTGGTCGGCTCGTCCAGGATGAGCAGATGCGGGCCGCCAAAGGTGGCCAGGCCCATCAGCAGGCGGGCCTTCTCGCCGCCGGAAATGTTGGCGACCGGCGTATCGGCCTTGTCGGCGCCGAAACCGATCTGGGCGGTGCGGGCGCGGATCTGCGCTTCGGTGGCGCCAACCATCATCTCGGCGACATGGTCGCGGGCCGAGGCCTGCGGATTGAGTTCGTCGAGTTGGTGCTGGGCGAAATAGGCAACCTTCAGCGCCGAGGAGCGCCGCATGCGGCCGGCCATGGCCGCGAGGCGCCCGGCCAGCAGCTTGGCGAAGGTCGACTTGCCGTTGCCGTTGGACCCGAGCAGGCCGATGCGGTCCTCGCTGTCGACGGACAGGTCGAGCCGCGACAGCACGGTGCGCTCGCCATAGCCGACACTGGCGCCTTCCAGCGCGATGATCGGCGGCGACAATTCCTTGGCGGGCGGCGGAAAGTCGAAGGGCCTGACTTCCTCGTCGACGATCGCGGCCACCGGCTCCATGCGTGCCAGCATCTTCATGCGCGACTGGGCCTGGGCCGCCTTGGTGGCCTTGGCCTTGAAACGGTCGATGAAGGACTGGATGTGGCGGCGCTGGTCTTCCTGCTTCTTCCTCAGCTTCAGGCTGAGCGCCTGCTTTTCCCGGCGCTGCTTTTCGAAGCCGTCATAGCCGCCGCGATAGAGTTCGAGCCGGCCCTCGGTCAGGTGCAGGATGTAGTCGACCGAGGCGTTGAGGAGATCGCGGTCATGGCTGATCACCACCACGGTGTGCGGGTAGGAGGCGAGATAATCTTGCAGCCAGAGCGTGCCTTCGAGGTCGAGATAGTTGGTCGGTTCGTCCAGAAGCAACAGGTCCGGCTCGGTGAAGAGCAGGGCGGCCAGCGCCACGCGCATGCGCCAGCCGCCGGAGAATTCCGAGCAGGCGCGGCTCTGCGCGGCATGGTCGAAGCCTAGGCCCGCCAGAATGGTGGCGGCCCGCGCCGGCGCAGCATGGGAATTCTTGTCGGCGAGGCGGGTCTGGATCTCGGCGATGCGGTGGGGATCGCTGGCGGTCTCCGCCTCGGCCAGCAGGGCCGTGCGTTCCTCGTCGGCCGCCAGCACCACCTCGATCAGGGTTTCCGGCCCGCCCGGCGCTTCCTGGGCGACACGGCCGATGCGCATGCCGCGCGGCACCGAGACGCTGCCGAGATCGGGCGAAACCTCGCCCATGATCATGCGGAACAAGGTGGTCTTGCCGGTGCCGTTGCGTCCGAGGAAGCCGACGCGCGCATCCGGCGGCAGCGCCACGGTGGCGTTGTCGAACAGGACGCGCGATCCCAGGCGATAAGTAAGGCCGTTCACATGCAACATGGCCGGGCTTTTGGCATGAGCCGGGCGGCAGGGCAATCATGCAATGGCCCTGTCCTCGAGTCGCATGCGTATTTGGCCGAAATCTTCAAGGCAGGCATCGAGATGATGGCACAGTATGACGGTCGGAATTTGATTTGCGGCTTATCTTCTCCGTCATTACGAGCGGAGCGAAGCAATCCAGGAGCCATGAGTGCGCCGTTTTCCGACCCTGGATTGCTTCGCTCTGCTCGCAATGACGATCGAGTCGGGCGTTTGACGGTTGGCATAAGCGAATATCGCGGATTCCCCGCAAGCCATGTACGGAGGAGGAGTTTTCATCATGAAACCGTATGTAAGCGTCCTGAGCATCGGCGTGGACGATCTGGAAGCCGCCTTGCATTTCTATCGTGACGGCCTCGGCCTGCCGACCGAAGGCATCATCGGTCGCGAATTCAAGCATGGCTCGGTGGCTTTCTTCGATCTGCAGAACGGCCTGAAGCTCGCATTATTTCCGCGCGCCAACATCGCCCACGATGCCGGGATCGCGCAGTCGGCGCGCAGTCCAACCGAATTCACCCTCGGTCACAATGTCGGCAGCGAGGCCGAGGTCGATACCGTGATGCAGCGGGCGATCGCAGCAGGAGCACGCCTGGTCAAGCCAGCCCAGAAGACCTTCTGGGGCGGATATGCAGGCTATTTCCAGGATCCGGACGAGCATCTGTGGGAGGTCGTTTTCAATCCGGCCTTTCTGCCGCCGGCGTGAGGACGCGGCGCGGAAGCCACAGGGCATGGGAGAGGGGGCTTTCGCTTTTTAGTAGTCCGCAAGGAGAACTTTCCCGACCTTCCGCTTCGTGAGGTAGGGACTTGGTCTTGCTGAATCTGGCAGTCCGCCACCGCCATTTTTAACCAATTGCTGGGATTGCACTCACGAATCCAGCATTTGATTCATGGTGTTGCGCCAGAATCATGATACTTCATCTGTCTGTGGCGAGTGGGGAGGTAGAATATTAGTGCGTTCCCCAACGTCAGTTTTATATGCCGGGCGACAGAAAAAATTGGTCCATGAAGATGAGTCATTCACGGCGTGAACCAAGCAACCTCTCGTTAGACAAGCCCAAATGGATGAGACATGATTAAAAAACTCGCGGCAGAGTTCTTCGGAACGTTCTGGTTGGTTTTCGGCGGTTGCGGTGCCGCCGTGCTTTCGGCGGCTTTCCCGGAACTGGGCATCGGTTTCGCGGGCGTCGCCCTGGCCTTCGGCCTGACCGTCCTGACCATGGCTTTCGCGGTCGGCGGTATCTCCGGCGGCCACTTCAATCCAGCCGTCTCGCTGGGCTTGGCCGTCGGTGGCCGGTTCAGCTGGGCTGAGCTCATTCCCTACTGGATCGCACAGGTCGTGGGCGGCCTCGTCGGCGCGGCGGTGCTCTATGCCATCGCCACAGGCAAGACCGGCTTCGAGGTCGGTGGCTTTGCGTCTAACGGCTATGGCGACCTCTCGCCCGGCAAATACAACATGATCGCCTGCCTGATCGCCGAGATCGTACTGACGGCAGCCTTCCTCGTCATCATCCTGGGCTCGACCTCGAAGGTGGCGCCGGCCGGCTTTGCGCCGATTGCCATCGGCCTTGGCCTGACGCTAATCCATCTGATCTCGATCCCGGTCACCAACACCTCGGTCAATCCGGCCCGTTCGACGGCTGTCGCCTTCTTCGCGCAGACCGGTGCGGTGAACCAGCTCTGGCTGTTCTGGGTTGCGCCTCTGGTCGGCGCCATCGTGGGCGGCCTGATCTGGAAGGTGCTGCTGGAGCCTGAGCAGGCCTGAGGCACGCCCGGATAGGGGGCTTTCAAGCGGCGATCGGTTCATCCGGTCGCCGCTTTTTTGCGTGGGGAGATCAGGGGTTCGTGCCGCCATGGCGCCCACCGATTTGACGACGCCGGCAGGAAGGGCGACGGCGCGGCCACTGCCGGGAACCGGAGTAAACAGGCGTTCTCCGCGAATGCGCTTCGCGGCGGGGGTTGAAGCCGGACAGGGGCATGGCTATAAGCCGCTCACCTCAACCCAAAGAAACCAGGACGACCATGGCTCTCGAGCGCACCTTTTCGATCATCAAGCCCGACGCGACCAACCGCAACCTCACCGGCGCCATCAATGCCGTGTTCGAGAAGGCTGGCCTGCGTATCGTCGCCCAGAAGCGCGTCCGCATGACCCGCGAGCAGGCGGAGACCTTCTACGGCGTGCACAAGGAGCGTCCCTTCTTCGGTGAACTCGTCGAGTTCATGATCTCGGCTCCCGTCGTCGTGCAGGTGCTGGAAGGCGAGAATGCCGTTGCCAAGCATCGCGAAGTGATGGGCGCCACCAACCCGGCCAATGCCGCCGAAGGCACCGTCCGCAAGCTCTTCGCGCTCTCCGTCGGCGAGAACTCGGTGCATGGCTCGGACTCGCTCGACAATGCCAAGATCGAGATCGGCCAGTTCTTCTCGGGCAACGAGATCGTCGGCTGAGCCGATCGACAGGTTGCTGGCCTGATAGGCACCACGAGGTGCGCTCGGTTTGAGTGCGCCTTGCCCCCGGGGGCACACACCCTTCAAGGCGGGTCCATTGGATCCGTCTTTTTTGAATTTTAATTTTCTACTAATTCTATAGAAAATAATTGACACATTCATGTTGCTGACGCACCCTTCCACCACGACGAGCGGGCAGCTCTGATTTCCCCGCAAGCGGAACCTGTGGAGGGGATCGCCATGACCAGTTGTTGTCGCTGCTGAGTCCTTTGCATTCGGACGCCGCACCGGCGTTGCATCACCCATAACCTTCATCACCGCATCGACGTTGCCGGGCATCTCATGGTGCTTCTGCGCAGCGCATGACGGATCGTGTCTTCAAGGATCTCATATGACGTTCCTCAACCGCCGCCTGTTCCTGGCCGCTGGCCTGGCGCTCGGCACCGCTTTTGGCGGTACGGCCCATGCCGCCGATAACAAGGTCACCATCGGCTTCCAGACCGGCGTCGATCCGGCCAAGGCCGCGCAGGCCGCAGGTGCCTATGAAAAGGCGACCGGCTGGCAGATCGCCTGGCGCAAATTCGACTCCGGCGCCGACGTGATCGCGGCCATCGCCTCGGGCGACGTGCAGATCGGCTATGTCGGCTCGAGCCCGCTCGCCGCGGCCGCCAGCCGCCAATTGCCGATCGAGACGATTTTCGTCGCCGCCCTCCTGGGCGATTCCGAGGAACTGGTGGTGCGCGACACCATCAAGGATCCCAAGGATCTCGCCGGCAAGAAGATCGGCGTGCCTTTCGTCTCCACCTCGCATTACAGCCTGCTGGCGGCGCTCAAGCACTGGGACATCGCACCGAAATCCGTGCAGATCCTCAATCTGCGTCCTCCGGAACTGGCCGCCGCCTTCGAGCGCGGTGATATCGACGGCGGCTATGTCTGGGATCCGGCCCTGGGCAAGCTCAAGGAAAAGGGTAAGGTGCTGGTATCGTCGGCCGACGTCGCCAAATGGGGGGCGCCCACCTTCGATGCCTGGATCGCTTCGAAGGATTTCTCCAAGGCCCATCCCGACGTGGTGACCTCCTTCGTCAAGGTCACCGGCGAGGCCTACAAGACCTATCGCGACAATCCCGATGCCTGGAGCGCCGCCTCGGACCAGGCCAAGGCGATTGCCAGGCTCACCGGCTCCAAGCCCGAGGATGTGCCGGGCCTACTGAAGGCCAATGTCTGGCCGCTCCTGGCCGAGCAATCCTCGCCCGATCTGCTGGGCGGCGCTACGGTCAAGGCGATCGCCGACACGGCGGGCTTCCTGGCCGAGCAGAAAAAGATCCCGGCGGTGCTGCCGGACTATTCCGCCTATGTGAACAAGGCTTTCGCCGCACAGGCCCTGACGAAACTCTCTTCCCAATAGATTTTCGCAGGCTCGCCCGCCCCGGGATCTCCTCCCTCCCGGGGCGGGCCTTATTCAATGAATTGAAAACGGTGCCCCGCATCGTCATTGCGAGCGCAGCCAAGCAATGCAGTCCTGCCTCGCGCAGGGGCGTGGATTGCTTGGCTGCGCTCGCAATGATGTTCCAGGGGCTGAAAGAGGTTCCCGTGTCCGCTCTGTCCGCCCGTGACGTCAACGTCGTCTATTCCGGAAGAGGAGGGCGCTCCGTCACCGCCCTCAGCAATGTTTCCCTCACCATCGAATCCGGCGAGTTCGTCGTGGCGGTCGGGGCCTCCGGCTGCGGCAAGACCACTCTGCTCAAGCTGTTCGCCGGGTTTCTGCCGCCGAGTTCGGGCGCGATCACGCTCGGCGACAAGCCGGTGAAGGGGCCTGGCGGTGAACGCGGCGTCGTCTTCCAGGACGATGCCCTGTTTCCCTGGCTTTCGGTGCGCGGCAATATCGAGTTTGGTCCCAGGCTGGCCGGGCTCGACAGGGCCGAACGCAGGCAGCGCTGCGGACGCATCATCGAGTTGGTCGGGCTTGGTGAATTCGCCGATCATCGGATCTGGGAGTTGTCGGGCGGCATGCGCCAGCGCGTCGGCATGGCCCGGGCTCTCGCCAACGAACCGGATATCTTGCTGATGGATGAGCCGCTCGGCGCGCTCGATGCGCTGACACGCGAGAAAATGCAGGAATTGCTGATCCATCTGTGGGACCGCACGCGACGCAGCGTCTTCCTGATCACGCATAGTGTCGAGGAGGCGATCTTCCTGGCCACCCGCATCGTGGTGCTCTCCCCACGCCCGGGACGCATCACGCGCGAATTCCATACCGATTTCTCACGCCGGGTCCTGGCCGGAGAGAGCAGCCGGTCGATCAAGTCGGACCCGGCCTTCATCGCCCTGCGCGAGCAGGTGCTCGCCGCCGTCCTGAAGGGAGCGGATGCATGAGCGATCTCGCCAATTCCGGCAGTCTGGATGATGTCGAGGAGCAGAACGGCAAGATTGGCTCGCGCAAATCCGCTTCGCCACTCGGGGCGACGCCGGTGCGCATCCTCACCATTCTCGGGCTGCTGCTCACCTGGTCGCTCGCCACCTATTTCGAATGGCTGCCGGCCTTCTATCTGCCGTCGCCCCGGGCGGTGGTGGAGCAACTCTTCACGGTCGCCACGGAAGGCTATGCCGACGCGACCCTGCTGCAGCATTTCGATGCCAGTCTCTGGCGCATCCTCGCCGCTCTGCTGATCGCTCTGGTCACGGCCGTGCCAGCCGGCATCGCCATCGGGCTCAGCCCGATCGCCCGCGGCATTCTCGATCCGATCATCGAATTCCTGCGCCCGGTGCCGCCGCTCGCCTATCTGCCGCTGATGGTGATCTGGTGCGGCATCGGTGAAACCACCAAGGTCCTGATCATCCTGATCGCCATCTTCGCGCCGGTGGCCATCACCACCGCCGCCGGCGTCGCCACCGTGCCGCCCGACCGGATTGACGCGGGCCGTGCGCTCGGCGCCCGGCGCTGGCAGGTGCTCTGGCATGTCATCCTGCCCAATGCCTTGCCGTCGATCCTGACGGGAATACGCATCGGGCTTGGCGTCGGCTGGTCGACGCTGATTGCGGCGGAATTGGTTGCCGCCTCCCAAGGGCTCGGCATCATGATCAAGACGGCCTCGGACTTCCTGCAGACCGATATAGTCGTCCTCGGCATCTTCGTGATCGCCCTGGTGGCGATCGGCTTCGAGTGGATCGTCCGGCTGGCCGAGAAGCTGCTGGTGCCCTGGCACGGCAAAGCGTGAGAGACGCGTCCGGCTGCCTTGCCCTCAATCGATCGGCAGTCGCTCTACGGAGCCGACGCGGTCCGGATAGAAGGCGAGATGATCCTTGATGGCCGATACCGCAGGATAGGGGGTTTCGTAGCTCCAGACGGCATTGACCGAGCGGTCGCCGCCGGCCGGAAGGCTGAAATAGGAGCAGTCGCCCTTGTAGGGGCAGTAGGTGGCATGCTCGCTGCGCACGAGTGCGCCCATGTCGACATCATCGCGCGGAATATAGAAGACGGCGGGATAGGTGGCTTCCTGCAAGCGCAGCGCCTGCCGGCTGTCGGCGATTACCCGGCCGCCGAGGCTGACGACGATACGCTCCCCGCTGGGCTCGACGCTGATGGGATGGTCGGGACCCGGAATCTTCATCACTTTGTTCGTCATGACCTGTCCTTTCTTCAATCCGCGGCGGAGGGAACCGCCTGCGCGCCCACGGCCTCGCGTCGGCCGAGGCCTGCCGCAAGATAGGCGCCGACGGAGTGGCAGGCCGCGATGGCCAGCAAGGTCCAGGCGAAGGCATGGCCGATGCTGGCGGCGTCGGTTCTCGTGCCCACCAGGGTATAGAACAGCCCGCCCAGCACCGCCACGCTGATGGCGGCGCTCACCTGCAGCGTCGAGTTGACGATGCCGCCGACAAGGCCGGCGTGATGTGGTCCGACCCGCTCGACAATCGCCCGCATCATGGTCGGCATCGATGTTCCCATGCCCAGCCCGATGAAGCCGATGGCCGGCGCCATCAGCAGGAGCGGCGGCATGGTTCCGGCCGGAAAGCCCAGCACGAGCAGGGCCGTTGCGGCTGTGCCGAAGGCCGAGCTGGCGAAGCCGAAAGCGGGGGCGGAGCCACCGACCAGACGGCTGATCGTGGGGCTGAAAGTGGATCCGGCCAGGAACCCGGCCGAGAAGGGCAGGATGGCAAGCCCGGCTTCCCACGCGGTATAACCCAGGGAACCTTGCAAATAGAGCGAATAGGTCAGGAAGAAGGTCGCCATGGCATAGAGCGCGAGGATGGCGCTGATACCGCGGACCAGGCCCGGCAGGCGGAAGATGCCGAGATCGATAAGGGGATCGCCGCCAGCCCTGGCGAGGCGCTGCTCGTAACGGCGGAAGAGTTCCACGAAGACGGGTGTCGTCGCCAGCATGACGATCGACCACCAGGGCCAGCCGCGCTCGCGGCCCTCGACCAGCGGCACCACCAGGCTGCTGAGTGCCAGGCTCGAAAGCACCACGCCGCCGAGGTCGAGACGAGGTCTGGTCTCGCCGCGCGTCTCGCGCAGCAGCGGGATCGCCGCGAGGAAAGCGACAAGGGCGATGGGCAGGTTGATCAGGAAGATCAGCCGCCAGCCGAAGCCGTCGAGATCGGCGCCAACGAGCGCGCCGCCGAGCAACTGGCCGATGATGGAGGACACGCCGAGCACGATGCCGTAGATGCTGAGGGCCCGCCCGCGTTCATGGGCCGGAAAGAGCGCATGGACAGAGGCCAGGGCCTGGGGCGCCATGGCGGCCGCGGCGAGGCCTTGCAGCATCCGCGCCGCGATCAGCACGGTGGGGGACCAGGCCAGGCCACACAGGGCGGAGGCGGCGGCGAACCCGGCAAGGCCGGTCATGAAGATCGCCTTGCGGCCGAAGATGTCGCCAAGCCTTCCGCCGGTGATCAGAAAGACGGCGTAGACCACGGCATAGCCGGAAATTACCATCTGCACATCGGCAGCCGTGCTGTGGAGGCCGGTTGTGATGGCCGGCATGGCGACGTTGACGATGAAGAAGTCGAGGGGAGCCAGGAAGGCGCCGGTCAGCAGGATGGCCAGGGCCGACCAACGGCGCGGATCGGGCGCCGGGCTAGCCTGCCGAACGATATCGGAGGGAGAGAGTGCCGAGTCTGGCATTGCAGAGCCTCGTTCTGAAAAGGATAAAATACGTACGAACGTATTATTTCGTTCGAAATACGATGCGTGAAGCCGGGGCATCAACGCAGGATGGAAGCGAACAGGAATTTCTTGAAGCGTTCGACCGGTGCCGCGCCGCGCTCCGTCTTGGCCGTCAGGAAGGCTCCCTGGAGCGAGGAGAGGATAAGGGCGGCGGCCTCGTCGCAGTCGAATGCCGGCGGCAGGTCGCCGGACCGTATGGCGGCCTCCAGGCAATAACGCATGGCACGCTGGCTCTCTGCGAAGATATCGAGCAGTTCGAGGCGGATTGCTTCGCTTTCGCTGCTGGATTCGGCAGCGAAATTGCCGAACATGCAGCCGCAGCGCATGCCGTTTTGCTTGAAGCGCTCCGTCCTAGCGTCGATATAGGCGCAGACGCGTTGCAGCGGCTGCTGGTTGTCGTCGAGCAGGGTCTTGTGGGCATCCTCCCGCTTTTCGGCGCGATAGAGACCCAGCACCTCGAGGCCGAAGGCTTCCTTGGAGGTGAAATGGTTGGTGAAGCAGCCCTGCGGCACGCCGGCCGCACGCACGACGTCACGCACACTGGTAGCGTTGTAGCCATGCTCGTGGATCAGGCCGAGCCCGGCGACGAGGAGCTTTTCACGGTTCGATGCGCGTGCCATTGCGCCAATATGTACGACCGTATTATTTTGTCAAGGATTGATCGCAGCCCGATTGGCATGCCGGTCTTGAGACCTAATGCAGTTCACTTAAGGAGGGAACGCTCCCAATTGTCATAGCCGGGCTTGACCCGGCTATCTAGAAGCCACACGCGCAACGCGGAGATCCAGGCTGGATTGCCGGGTCAAGCCCGGCAATGACAAAGGTCGAGCAAACGCATAGACGCTTAAGTGAACCGCATTAGGTCTTGAGACCAGCCGTTCTGGGCTAAAATGCCTGTCTGAAGACCGGCATACCGATGGCCGTCATCGCAACCCGCGGTTTACTTGCCCTTCGCCTGGTGGCTGGTCGATGCCTTCAGGCGCCGTTCGAGCCACAGGCTGTAGCGCGAGGCTGGAAAGCAGATCAGGAAATAGACGAGGGCCGCGAAGGCATAGGCTTCCGGGTAGCAGTGCGGCCAGATCTGTTCATTGGTGGCAGCCGTGTTCCTGACGGCGGTCAGGAAGTCGATCATGCCGATGAATCCGATCAGCGGGGTGCTGAGGAGGACGCCGATGCCCAGATTGACCAAAGGCGGGATGATGGCGCGCAGGGCCTGCGGCAGGATGACGAGGCCGGTGGTTTGCCAGTAGCTCAGGCCCAGCGCCCGTGCCGCCTCGCTCTGCCCGGCCGACAGGGCCTGCATGCCGGCCCGGATTACCTCGGCCAGATAGCAGGCGATGAAGAGGGTGAGGGCGACCTCGACGCTGAAGAACAGGTTCACGTCGAAATAGGGCAGCGCCATCGGCACGATCAGGCTGGAAACATAGAGCACCACCAGCATCGGCATGCCGCGCACGATTTCGATGAAGCCGGTGCTGACCAGCCGCACGCCGCCCATGCTCGAGCGGCGCCCGAGGGCGAGGGGAATGGCGATCAGGAAGGACGAGGCATAGGCGATCGTCCAGATCAGCATGGTCAGCGGCAGGCCGCCCCAATCATTGGTGGAGACGGTGATGCCGGAGAAATATCCGCGCAGCAGCAGGCAGGTGACGAGGGGCACCGCGATCCAGGCAAGGATCAGGCCGCGTCCCCAGAAACGCGGGATGGTGCTGAGGCCGGCCAGGCCGAACATCAGCACCAGGCCGAGGATCGGGCGCCAGAGGAGGTCGGACGGGTAGGTCCAGAACAGCATCAGCTTGAGATTGACGCCGACGAAGGCCCAGCAGGCACCGCCATTGGCCTGGCAATCCTGCGCGGTGCCGGACCACGTCGCCCGGATGAAGGCCCAGTCGACCAGATGCGAGCCGACCCAAGCGATCAGGGCCAGGACGACGAGTGTGATCGTCGTGTTGAGAGGCGAGGAGAACAGGCCCGCCTTGAGGGTCTGCCAACGCCGGCTCGAGCGGATCCGTGCTGCATCGGGGAGGGACATCGAACTCATTTGGCGATGATCCCGCGCTTGGCCAGGCTGCGATTATAGAGATTGATCAGATAGGAGGTCGGCATGCTCACGGCCAGGAAGACGGCGACGAGCACGATGATGGTCTCGACGGCGTTGCCGGTGTTGTTAGCGCTGGTCTTGATGATGGCAGTCACCTCGGTGAAACCGATGAGGATGCCGAGCGTGGTGTCCTTGGTGAGGTCGAGATAGCTCGAAGTCATCAGGGGCGTGATCACCCGCATCGCCTGCGGCATCACGATGAGGCGCATGATGCGTCCGCGCGGCAGGCCGATCGCCCGGCCGGCTTCCCATTGGCCGACATTGACGGATTCGATGCCGCTGCGCACGCTTTCGGAGATGCTGGCGGAATAGTAGATCGTCAGTCCGACGAGCATGGCGGCGAATTCCGGCGTCAAAGTAATGCCGCCGCGGATGTTGAAGCCTTGCAGCACGGGCAGATCCGGCGTGAAGGTGATACCGGCGACAAGGATCCAGGCGAGTGCGATGGTCGGAAAGAGCGCAAACAGGCCGAGGAAGCCGAGAGCCGACAGGGGATGCTGCAGGCGACGGATGAAGGCCCTGGCGGCGAAAGCGAGCAGCACCAGCACGGCGGCCAGCAGCCACAGGCTTTGGCCATTGCCGATCTCGACCCAGGGCAGGAAGATGCCGCGCACCGACAGGAAGGTTGAGCTGAAGGGCTGCAGGGCTTGCCTGGTGGGTGGCAGGGCCTGGGTCAGGGCGATCCAGAAGAACAGTTGCAGGGGCAGGGGCGTGTTGCGGATCAGCTCGACATAGGCCTGCACGAGGCGAGAGAGCAGCAGATTGCCGGAAAGGCGGGCGATGCCGAGAGTCGTGCCGAGAATGGTGGCGAACAGGCAGCCGAGCACGGCGAGCTTGAGCGTGTTGAGCAGGCCGACCGCGATGGCACGCGCATAGCTGTCGCCGGCCTGGTAGACGAGCAGGCTTTCGGTGATGTCGAAATTGGCCGGCTGCCAGAGATAGTCGAGCCCTGGCGCCATGCCCAGGCGATGCATGCTGGCCAGGATGTTGTGGCAAAGGAGGCCGAGGACCAGCGCCAGTGCGGCGATCAGCAGGAGCTGGCCATAGGGATGGGCGCCCCACCAGAGACGGATCTTGCCGACGGGGCCGGGCGTGTCGGGGGAGACTATGCTGATCGTGTCGGCCATGAAGAGATCCCATGGGGGCGGGTCTTCTCAGCTCCATCAAATGATGGAGCGGGACCCGCCTGGAACCGGCTCGCTTGCCGGCAAGGAGAGGCGGGTCTGAAGACCCACCCCCCTTTATTATCGGAAGGGCGGCGAATAGATCAGGCCGCCCTGGGTCCACAAATTGTTGAGGCCACGCTCGAAGCCGATCTTGGTGCTCTTGCCGAGATTGCGCTCGAAGATCTCACCGTAGTTGCCCACCTTCTTGATGATGTTGTAGGCGAATTTCGGATCGAGCCCGATGGCCTGGCCGAGCGAGGGATCGACGCCGAGGAAGCGCTTGATGGCCGGGTCGTCGCTGGTCAGGAAAGTGTCGACATTCTGGCTGGTGATGCCGAATTCCTCGGCCTGGATGGTGGCATAGACCGTCCAGTTCACGATCTCCAGCCAGCGATCGTCACCGCCCAGTACCGCCGGCGCCAGGGGTTCCTTGGACAGGCGCTCGGGCAGCAGCACATATTCGTCCGGATTGGGCAGAGCGGCGCGGCGCAGGCCGAGATCGGTGCCGTCCTGCGTCAGCGCGTCGACACGGCCGGAGGTCAAGGCCTGGGTGAAGGTCGCCGTATCCTCGATCACCACGGATTTGTAGGTCTTGCCGGTCTTCTTGAAGAAATCGGCGATGTTCTGTTCACCCGTGGTCCCGCTCTGCACGCCGATGGTGGCGCCGTCGAGTTCGGCCGCCTTGGTCACGCCCAGCGACTTCTTCACGAGGATGCCCTGGCCGTCATAGAACACCACCGGGCCGAAGTGGAAATTGAGCTTGAAGGCACGGGTGATGGTCTGGGTCACCGCCGAGAGCAGGATGTCGAACTGGCCGGCCTGCAGGGCGGGCAGACGCTGCTGGGGCGAGGAATTGGTGAACTCGACCTTGTCGGGATCGTTGAACACGGTGATGGCGAGAGCCCGGCCGAAATCAACGAAGAAGCCCTGCCAGCGGCCATTGGCGTCAGGCGCAAAGAACCCGGCCTGGCTGCCGACGCCGACCTTGATGACGCCGCGTTCCTTGATCTTGTCGAGCGTGGGGCCTGCCTGGGCCGGTGCCGCTGCGATGAAGCCGGCTGCGAGCGCCGCGATGGCGATGCCGGCGCTGCGCGTGAAGCCGCGTTTGACTGAGTTCAGCATGAAAGTCCCTTTCATTCCCTGCCGGTCGATATCCACGGCAAGGCGCCCCGTTGCTCTCTTGTTTTACCAGCCTGGCGGCATGCGCAGAGGCCGATGGTTTTCGGAAGGATGTCGTTGCTTCGAGGCATGATCGGGCGATTGTACCGCGATGGCAAGATCGGCGGCGACCGCCCTAATTCCTGTCAGCTGTTTCATCCATTCAGCAGAATGTGATCGTAGAATGATTTATTACACACTGTCTACTGGTTTTATAAACTAATAAACAGCGTGAAATTGGGTGTTGTGCCCTGCCTCAGAGGCCGACATCGAAGAAGATCTGGTCCATCGTCCGCCCCGGATCGGCACCCGGCGTGTCCCCGATGATCCGGGCCGGCACGCCCGCTACGGTCTTGTGCGGGGGCACCGGCGCCGTCACCACCGAGCCGGCGCCGATGCGGGCACCTTCGCCGATCTCGATATTGCCGATCAATTTGGCGCCTGAGCCGATGAGGACGCCCTTGCGGATCCTGGGGTGACGCTGGCCCGAGCGGATGCCGCTGCCGCCCAGCGTCACCGATTGCAGGATCGAGACGTCGTCCTCGATCACCGCCGTCTCGCCGATGACGATGCCGGTGGCGTGGTCGAAGAAGATGCCACGCCCGATCGGAACGGCGGGGTGGATATCGACCTGCAGCACCTCGGAGACGCGGCTTTGCAGATAGAGCGCGAAATTGCGCTGGTCCTGCTGCCAGAGCCAATGAGCGAGACGATGCAGTTGCAGAGCATGGAAGCCCTTGAAATAGAGCAGGGGCTCCAGATAGCGCTTGCAGGCCGGGTCGCGCTCGAGCACGGCCTGGATGTCGGCACGGATAGCCAGGCAGATGCCGGGATCGGCCGCGATTGCTGTGCGGAAGGCATGGCGCAGCACCGAGGCCGGCATGTCTGGATGCTCGATACGCTGGACCAGGCGCTGGATCAGGGCATCCTCGAAGGAGGCATGATCGAGCACGCTGGCATAGAATTGCGTGGCAAGCTGCGGCTCGGCGGCAATGGCGTCCTGCGCCTCGTCCACCAGCCTCTCCCAGATCAGGTCGGATACGGCGCCTGGCCTTCCGGTCCGACGCGAGAGCTTGCTTCGATGCGAGGCATTCATGATGGCCCCTCCGATCAGCGTATGCCGGCCGTGCCGGTACGCTTGGCGAGAGAGCGCTCGAGGCTGCCGAGCGCATCGTAGATGAGCACGGCCAGGAGCGCGACGAGGACACCGCCTTGCAGGATATAGGCGGTGTTGGTGGTGGTGATGCCGGCCATGATCACCTCGCCGAGGCTTTTGGCGCCCACGGTGGAGCCGATGGTGGCCGTACCGAGATTGACCACGAAGGAGAGCCTTATGCCGGTGAGGATCACGGGGAGGGCGAGCGGCAGCTCGACCTTGATCAAGCGCTGCCAGCCGGTCATGCCCATGCCGCGGGCCGCATCGAGCGCGGTAGGGGGAACGCTCCTGAGGCCGGCCATGGTGTTTTCGAAGATCGGCAGCAGCCCGTAGAGGGTGAGGGCGAGCAGGGTAGGTTCCGCCCCGAAGCCGAGCGAGGGCACCGCGATGGCGAGCACGGCGATCGGCGGAAAGGTCTGGCCGATATTCACGATGGTTCGCGACAAAGGCAGGAATTCGGCGCCGGCCGGTCGGGTCACGAAGATGCCGGCGAGCAAGGCCAATGTCCCGCCGATGAGGGTGGAGACGGCGACCAGGCTGAGATGGCTCAAAGAGAGGAACAGCAGGCTGCCCTGGCGATAGACCGGCGGCGCCCCATTGTCGTTGAGCGGTGCCAGGATCGGCACGAACAGATCCGTGTCGAACAGCAGGAGCAGCAGCAGGACGAGAGCGAGCGCGCGAGCGCTGTAGCCGAGCCACTTCATGCCGGCGTATCCTCGGCGCGATGCGCATCGGCTCCGGCCAGGTCGAGGATGGCAGGCAGGGTGATGCGCCCACGCGGGGTGCCGTCGGCCGCTGTGACGGGCAGGGCCTGGGCCCGAGCCCACAGCAATTCGGAGAGGGCGTCGCGCAATGTCGCATTTTCCTGCACGGGCTTGCCCTCGGCAGTGCCGGGCTGCACGGAATCGGCGACTTTGAGCAAAGAGAGCAGGCGTAGCGAACGGTCGGGGCCACCGATCAGGCGCTCGACGAAACCGGGCGCCGGGTTGGTGAGGATCTCGGTCGGCGTGGCATATTGCAGGAGCTTGCCGTTATCCATCACGGCGATGCGGTTGCCCAGCAGCATGGCCTCTTCCATGTCGTGGGTGACCAGGACCACGGTGATGCCGAGGCGGCGCTGCAAGGCGAGCAAATCGTCCTGCGCCTTGGCGCGGATGATCGGATCGAGCGCGCCGAAAGGTTCGTCCATCAGCAGCACGGCGGGTTCGGCCGCCAGCGCGCGGGCGACGCCGACACGCTGCTGCTGGCCGCCGGACAATTGGTGCGGCAGCTTCTCGGCGTAGAGGGCCGGGTCGAGATCGAACAGGCGGAGCAGTTCGTCGACCCGCCTGGCTGTGCGCGCCTGGTCCCAGCCGAGCAGGCTCGGCACGGTGCCGATATTGCGTGCCACCGTCCAGTGCGGGAACAGGCCGTGGCCCTGAATGGCGTAGCCGATGCCGCGCCGCAGTTCCTCGCCCGAGAGGGTGGAAGTGTCCTGGCCGTTGATCAAAACGGTGCCTGAGGTCGGCTCGATCAGCCGGTTGATGATGCGCAGCAATGTGGACTTGCCGCTGCCGGAGGTGCCGACCAGCACGGTGATCGTGCCGCGCTCGATGGTAAGCGAGACATTGTCGACGGCCAGCTGGGAGCCGAAACGACGGCTGACTTGCCTGACTTCGATCATGCGTGCCGTCCTTTGAGTATGTCGACGAGTGCATCGAGGATGATGGCTGCCGAAAAGGCGAGGGCGATGGTGGGAATGGCGCCGAGCAGGACGAGATCGATGGCGGTGGCGCCCATGCCGTTCTGCACATAGACGCCGAATCCGCCGCCGCCGATCCAGGCTGCGATGGTCGCGAGGCCGATATTCTGCACCAACACGATGCGCACGCCTGTCAGGATGACGGGGAAGGCGAGGGGCAGCTCGACCTGGAACAGGCGCTGCCACTGGGTCATGCCCATGCCGCGGGCGGCGTCCACGACGTTGGGAGAGACGGAGTCGAGGCCGATCGCCGTGTTGGAGACCACCGGCAGCAGGGCATAGAGGAAAAGGGCGATCAGAGCCGGCGACGAGCCGGTGCCATGCACGCCGACGGCTTCGATGAGGGGATAGGTCTTGGCCAGGTAGGTCAGAGGGGCGATCATCAGGCCGAACAGCGCCAGGGACGGGATCGTCTGGATCATGTTGAGGGCCGGCAGCACCACGCCGCGCAGCCCCCGATGGCGTTGGCAGACGATGCCGAGCGGCAGGCCGACGACCAGGGCGCCGAAAAGCGAGGCCAAGGCGAGGGTGACATGCACTGCGGCATTCGCGGCAAAGCCCGAACCGTTGGTGGCATATTCCTTCATGATCGACAGCCCGTTCCAGTGGCCGGAGAACAGGAAGGCAAGAAAGACCGCAAGCGTCAGCACGAGCGCGAGCACCCGCTGGGCTGGCCGCAGCGACAGCTTGACCAGCGCGTCTGTGAGCAGGATGGCAAAGGAGAAGGCGAGAAGCCAGAAGCCGGCTGCGGGGCCCACCCGTGGCCTGATATTGCCGGGGGGAATCAGGACCCCGGGTACCAGGCCGATCAGCACGGCAAGGATTAGTATAGCACCGGCGGCCACCACCAGCCGCAGGCGCGGATCGGCCCGGCGGAGGAGCGCGATTAGCCCCAGGACGAGCAGTGCGAGGCCGACCCAGGCAAGGCCCGCAGGAAGTGCCTGGATGAAGCCGATGCCCTGGGCCTGGCCGATGCGACTCGGCCGGAAATTGGCAAAGGGCAGCGCCAGCGCGGCGGCGGCGATCAGCGCCATCACGACGCCGAGCTTGTCGAAGCCCGAGGTCAGGGCACCCGTGCCCGTGACGGCGGGGGGCGCCGGGAAAGCGCTCTTGTCGGCGTGAACATCCCCGGCGCTTGAACTCACTTCACCAGGCCCTTCTTCTTCAGATAGTCGGCCGCGACATCCTTGGCCGCCTCGCCATCGACCTGGATGCGGCCGTTGAGCTCCTGCAGCGTGGTGAGGTCGAGGCTGGCGAAGACCGGCTTCAGCCAGTCGGCGATCTGAGGATGGGCCTTGAGCACGGATTCCCGAATGACCGGCGCCGGGGCGTAGACGGGCTGCACCGACTTGTCGTCGTCGAGCACCACGAGATTGCCGGCTGCGATGCCGCCATCCGTGCCGTAGACCATGGCTGTGTTGACGCCGTCCGTCTGCTCGGCTGCTGCCTTGATGGTGGCTGCGGTGTCGCCGCCCGAAAGCACCACGAGCTGGTCGGAGGAGAGCTTGAAGCTATAGGTGGTCTGGAAGGCGGGCAGGGCGCCGGCGCTGTTGACGAACTCGGCCGAGGCGATCAGCTTCACCTTGCCGCCGCCGGTGACGAACTTGCCGAAATCGTCGAGCGACTTCAGCTTGTTGGTATCGGCCACGTCCTTGCGGATGGCGATGGCCCAGGTGTTGTTGGCGGGCGCGGGATCGAGCCACACCAGCTTGTTGGCGTCGTAATCGAGCTTCTTGGCCTCGGCATAGCCTTTGGCGGCGTCCTTCCACAGGCCGTCATCGGCCTTGTTGAAGAAGAAGCCGGCATTGCCGGTATATTCGGGATAGAGATCGATGTCGCCGGCTACCAGGGCCTTGCGCACGATTGGTGTGGTGCCCAGGCCCACGCGGTTGTTGACCTTGAGGCCATTGGCTTCCAGGACCTGCACGATCAGGTTTCCGAGCAGATTGCCTTCGGTATCGATCTTGGAGGCGACGGTGACGTCGGCGGCCTGGGCCATGCCAGCGGTCGCCATCATGGCGGCGGCGGCCGCTGCGGCTGTCAGCCGGTGCGCCCTCTTGCCGATGAGGGAGCGGAGGGGAAGCGAGAATGGCATCTTGTGATCCTCTTGGTGTCCTTTGAGCGACGCCGGAAGCTGGAAGGGCTGTGCCGGCGGCCGATGATTCAGATTCTGAAGTTGAGCGAAGCCCCGCATCTTGTTGATCCGACTCCGGAACGCGCGCCGGCAGTCTTGGTTCAGGCGTCTCCTGCCGTCCCCGTCGCGAGGCTGGCGCACAGGGCGGCGACACCGATCCACAGGCTCGCCGACCAATAGGCGATGATGGCCAGGGGATGGGTGCTGCGGCACAGCGATCTCGCAAGCTGGCAAATATCGCTGTTGCTGACAAGGCAGAGCCCGGCATCCGGGAGCGAGAGGTAATTGTAGCCGATCACATCCTGATAGGTAATCCACCACCAGGCGAGGGACAGCGCGACGATACCAGCCCCGAAGATCTGCAGAAGGCGGGTGAAGGCGGGCAGGGCACTCATGAAAGCTGCAATCCGAGCGCCTGCAGGATCTCCCGGCGCAGATGGACCAATTCCGTATCGTCGCGATGGCGCGGATAGGGCTTGTCGACGGCAAACTCCGCCTTGATCCGTGCGGGCCTGTCGGAAAACACGATCACGCGGGAAGCAAGCAGCAGCGCCTCTTCGACGTCGTGGGTTACCAGCAACGCCGTGAAGCCCGTACGTTGCCAGAGCGACACCAATTCGTCCTGCAAAGCGAGGCGCGTCAGGGAATCGAGCTTGCCCAGCGGCTCGTCGAGCAGCAGCAGGGAGGGATCGTGCACCAGCGCCCGCGCCAGCGAGGCGCGCTGCGCCATGCCGCCCGAAAGCTGGTGGGGATAAGCGTCGGCGAAGCGCTCGAGCCCGACCAGCGACAGGGCCTGGCCGATGCGATGGCTCTGGCGGGCGAGCACGCCGCGCGCCTCCAGCCCCGCCGCGACGTTCTTGCGGACCGTCAGCCAGGGAAACAGGGTCGGGTCCTGGAACACCAGGATACGGGCGGGATCGGGGGCCGTGACCGCATGGCCGTCGGCCAGGATGGCGCCGGCAGCGGGCGGCTCCAATCCGGCGATGAGGCGCAGCAAGGTCGACTTGCCGCAACCCGAAGGGCCCAGCAGGGCAACGAATTCACCCGGTTCGACCTTGAGGTCGACGCTATCCAGTACCGGCAACTCCGCACCCGAGAGGACGAAATGATGGCTGACGCCGTGGACGTCGATGCCGATGCTGTGGCTCGAGGCAGCCATCAGATAAAGCCCTTCTGCCAGGTGAGGAGGTGATCGCGTATGACGAAGAGCAGCTTCACGATGCCCGCGCAGATCACCGACATGATCAGCAGTGTCGCGTAGACATTGGCATAGCCCGAATAGGCGGTCTGGAACTGGATGTACCAGCCGAGCCCGTATTTGGCCCCGAGCATCTCGGCCACCACCAGCACCGCGAAGGAATAATAGAGGCCCATGAACAGGCCGACGAAGACATGCGGCAGGGAGGCGGGAATGGCGATGTTGCGGATCAGGTACCAGCTGCCGGCGCCGAAGATGCGGCTGACGTCGTAATAGGCCCGGTTGACCGAGGCGACGCCGGAGGCCGTCAGGATCGCGACGGGAATGCCGGAGGCCAGTGCCACGATGAAGACGCTGGCATCGAAGGTGTTGGGGAAGAAATAGAAGGTGCAGGGGATCCAGGCCGTGGCCGGAACCGGGCCGATCAGCTTCAGCACCGGCATGCCCCAATAGCTGAACCGCTTCGACCAGCCGAGCGCCACGCCGAGCCCATAACCCACCGCGATGCCGCAGAAGAAGCCGACGGACCACAGGCGCAAGGAATAGGCGATGCAGATGAGAAGGCGCTGGCTCTCGGTGACATAGACATGGAGCAGGCCGTGCGGCGGCGAGAAGAAAGGCTTGGGCAGCCAGCCGGTCTTGGCCGTCGATAGCTCCCACAAGGCCAGCCAGACGCCGATGGCGGCGAACCAGGGGCCATAATGCAGGAGCGTGCGTCCCAACCCGCCGAGGCGATGGACGGTGAAGGCCACCACCAGGAAGATCAGCCCTGCCGTGCCGGTGATGGCGGCGAACAGACCGGCACTGCCCCACGGCACCACGTCCGGCAAGCCGATCGTGATGGCCGCCGTGGCGGCCAGGGTCACCGAGGCCAGGAGCCCATGCTTCCACACGCCGCCCCACAGGCTACGCAGGGATGCCTGTGACGGGGGTGCCGCCTTGAGGAGTCCGGGATTGGGGGCGCGCAGGGTATCGCTCATCGCAAAGCCTCAGGCGAGCAGGTTGATGGTGACCCGCTCGGCGAACTCCTTGGGATCGGTGGTGGAATCGAGCACCTTGACCAGTTTGAGGTCCTCGGCCGCCAGGCGGATCTGGTCGACCAGGGGCTGGCCGATCGGGTGGTTGTGATAGACTAGCGTTCCCAGGATTTCGGTGAGCTGGGCCGCCGTCAGGCCGGCGGGCTTGAGCGTGTCGAAATACCATTGCGCCACTTCGTCGGGATGGTTGGCGGTGTATTCGTGGATTTCGATATTGGCTTCGGCCAGGCGCCGCAGGCCATCCTTGTTGGCCTCAAGGAAGGGGCCGTTGGCACCGAGGACGCAGCAGGTGTGCCCCTCGTAGAAGCCGGTTTGGGTGTCGGCGATCTTGACGAAATCGAACTGCTTTTCGATGGCCCAGGCCCAGGGATCGAGATGGGCGGCAAGCTCGACATCGCCCCGGTTGAGCGTCTCGCCGACGAGCTCGAAGGGCACGGCCTTCCAGGTCACGTCGGTTTCAGGATCGAGACCGGCCTTGGCGAAACTGACCTGGAAGGCGACCTGGGGCGGGGCACCGATGCCATAGGTGGCGATGGTCTTGCCCTTGGCGTCGGCCAGCGTCTTGATGCCGGAATCCTTGCGCGCCAGCAGGCGCTGGCAGCCGCCATGGGAGCCGACGAAGAGCTTGACGTCGAAGCCCTGCTCCAGGGGCTTCAGCCAATCGCCGATCAGGCCGGCGCCGGCATCCGCCTTGCCGGTGGCGAGTGCCTGGATCAGCGTCTGGCCGCTGGCGCCCTGGTAGAACAGTTCGACGTCGAGATTGTGCTTGGCGTAGATGCCCTTGGCCACGCCGAAACCGAGCGGCGAGTGGCAGGCAGCCACCTCTGTCCAGGCCAGGCGGATCTTCGGCGCCGGCGCTGCGATCGCTGGCGAGAAGATGCGGCCGCCGACGGCGGAGAGAGAGGCGAGGGCACCGGCCGCTCCGGCCAGTTTGAGGGCCTTGCGGCGCGAGAAAGCGGGAAGTCTGGACATGGGTTCCATCCGTGGCCGGCTGCTTGGGGCTGATCCATCGAACAACGAAACGAATTGGCTCGACGTTTGTCATTGCCGGGCTTGACCCGGCAATCCAGTTTCCCTTCCAAACGTCGAAGACGGAGGCATCCTGGATGCCCGGATCAAGCCCGGGCATGACAAAGGTGGTGGTTCATTATTCCCGGACCATGTCTCAAGCCGCCTTGCGTTCCGCCGCGTCGTGCTCGCCTTCGGCAGCGGCTAGGGCCTGGGTCAGGTCGGCGATGATGTCGTCCGGGTGCTCGATGCCGATGGACAAGCGCACATAACCGGGCGTCACGCCGGTCGTGAGCTGGTCCTCCGGCGTCAGCTGCTGATGGGTGGTCGAGGCCGGGTGGATGGCGAGCGAGCGGGCATCGCCGATATTGGCGACGTGGTAGAGCAGCTTGAGTGCGTCGATGAAGCGTTTGCCGGCCTCCACACCGCCCTTGAGCTCGAAGCCGACCAGGGCACCATAGCCGCCCTTGAGATAGGCCTCGGCGCGACGGCGATTCTCGTCCGACTGCAGGCCGGGGAAGATGACGTGGCTGACGGTGGCCTGCTTGGCGAGGAAGTCCGCCACCTTGACGGCGTTCTCATTGTGCTGGCGCAGGCGCAGCGGCAGGGTTTCCAGCCCCTGCAGCAGCTGGAAGGCGTTGAAGGGCGACAGGGCCGCACCGACGTCGCGCAGCAGCTTCACCCGCACGCGCAGGATATAGGCGATCGGCCCGAGAGGCTTGGCGGCCTCGGTCCAGATCGCGCCGTGATAGGCCTCGTCCGGCTGGGTCAGCAGCGGAAAGCGGTCGGCATGGTCCTCCCAGGGGAAATTGCCGCCATCGACGATCAGGCCGCCGATGGAGGTGCCGTGGCCGCCGATATATTTGGTCGCCGAATAGACCACGACGGCGGCGCCATGTTCGAGCGGGCGGGCGATCAGCGGCGCGGCGGTGTTGTCGACGATGAGCGGAATGCCGAGCGAGCGGCCGATATCGGCGATCTCGCGGATCGGCAGTACCTGCAGCTTGGGATTGGGCAGCGTTTCGGCGTAGAAGGCACGGGTTTTGTCGTCGCTTGCTCGGCGGAAATTCTCCGGATCGGAGGGATCGACGAAGCGGACTTCGACGCCGAATTGCTTGAGTGTCGAGGCGAACAGGGTCCAGGTGCCGCCATAGAGGTCGGTGGACGAGACGACGTTGTCGCCGGCCTGGGCCAGATTGAGGATCGAATAGGCCGAGGCCGTCTGCCCCGATGAGACGGCCAGCGCGGCCGCGCCACCTTCGAGGGCGGCAATGCGCTGCTCCAGCGCGTCGGTCGTCGGGTTCTGCACGCGTGTATAGATGTTGCCGAGTTCCTCGAGTGCGAAAAGACGCGCGGCGTGTCCGGTATCCTGGAACTGGTAGGAGGTGGTCTGGTAGATCGGCACCGCCACGGCGCCGGTGGCCGGGTCAGCGCGATAGCTGCCGCCATGCAGGGCAAGGGTCTCGAAATGTCGGGAATCGGTGGTCATGCCAATGGCTCCTGAAGCGTGGCTTTGAAGATCGAACCGAAAATCAGTAGGCGGAGGCGACCTGCACCGGCTTGCTGGTGTCGATCAGGTCGGGATGGTGGCGGCGGGCGACGTCGGGATGGGAACGCAGGCGGCTCTTGAGATAGTTGCGCCCAGCCTCTCGGAAGAGCGGATTGAGCGGGTCCTGCGTCAGGCCGCGTGCTTCGGCGGCAAACTCCGGTGCCAGCGTCAGCAGCGGTACTTCGGCCTCAAGATTGGCACCGAGGAAGAAGGGCACCGACAGCCGATCGGTACCGGCCGGTGGCGAGACGACACGATGGACGTTGGCGCGCAGATAGCCATTCGAGGCCAGTTCCAGGATCTCGCCGATATTGACGACGAAAGTGCCGGGGATGGGGGGAGCCTCGATCCAGCCATGCTCGCCCTCGACCTGCAGACCGCCCTGGACATCCTGCAGCAGCAGCGTGAGGAAGCCCGAATCCTTGTGAGCGCCGACGCCCTGGTCATCCTCACCAGCTTCACGACCGGGATAGCGCACGATCTTGAGGAGCTGGTTGGGTTCGGGCGTGTAGATCGGCTGGAAGGCATCGGCCTTCTGGCCCAAGGCGAGCGCGAAGGCGCTGAGGACGCGAATGCCGAGCTGGGTGACCTCCTGGAGATAGCGCAGCGTGATCAGCTGTAGTTCGGGCAAGGCTTCCGGCCATTGATTGGGGCCTTGCAGGCGATGCCAGGCTGGCGCGGTGGGGTCGAGCGGGCGGGCCCTCTTTTCGGCACCGATATCGACCTGCTCGCGCCAGTCCGGCTTGCCACGGGTATGCTCGAAGCCGGCCCGGTTGTAGCCGCGGAAATGCGGCGAGTTGATCATTTCGATCGCCAGCTTGTCCTGTTCGGGCAGGTCGAAGAAGCGGCGCGACAGGCGCAGCACGTCATCGATCAACTGCTGGGGCACGCCGTGGCCGGTCAGGTAGAAGAAGCCGGGTCCACGAGCTGCCTCGCGCAGGTTCTGGAGGAAGGCCGCGCGCTCTGCCTTTCCGGCCTCGAACCAACGGAAATCGAGGATGGGCAGGCTTTCGGCTGAAGTCGTCATGGCATTGGACCGTCCGGTTGAATCTCTGCGTGAAATCGACCATGGCGATATTTATAAGTCAACTGATTTTATAGACTATATGGAATTATAAGGCGACATGCCGAAATTAGGATTTCCTAGCAAAGAGTTAGGCGCTCGATCGGAATCAGCCCACGAACAGTCCGTGAGGGAAGCGCGACCTGAATCTCGGGCAAAATTCATGCAGTCAAGTCCGGAAATTAATTATTGACTAAATCTATCAACTATTGGGATTATGGTGCCGATACCCTCAAGGATGACCTGATGACTGCGCTCTGGACCCGCCGCTCTCTGCTTGCCGCCGCGCCCGCTCTCGCCGTGACCGCCGCCCTCGGACCCGCGCGCGCCGCGACGAAGACGATCCGTGTCGGCTACCAGAAATACGGCACTTTCCTGTTGCTGAAGGCGCGCGGCAATCTTGAACGCAAGCTCGAGCCCCTGGGTTTCGGCGTGACCTGGACGGAGTTTCCCGGTGGTCCGCAATTGCTGGAAGCCCTGAACGTCGGCGCGCTGGATTTCGGCATCACCGGCGAGGCTCCGCCGATCTTCGCCCAGGCGGCCGGCGCACCGCTGGTCTATGTCGCCAACGAGCCGGCGGCCCCGCTCAGCGAGGCGATCCTGGTGCGCAAGGACAGCCCGCTGCAATCGGTGGCGGAACTCAAGGGCAAGAAGGTCGGGCTGAACAAGGGATCGAACGTCCACTATCTCCTGGTCAAGGCGCTGGAAAAGGCCGGGCTGGCCTATGGCGACATCCAGACGGTGTTCCTCACACCTTCCGATGCGCGGGCCGCCTTCGAGCATGGCGACATCGATGCCTGGGTAATCTGGGATCCCTTCCAGGCGGCTGCGGAGATCGCCGTCGAGGCGCGCCAGCTTGCCAATGGCGAGGGCCTGGTCGCCAACCGGCAGTTCTATCTGGGCGAGCGCTCCTTCACCGAAGCCAATCCGGCCGCGATCGACGCCGTCCTCGCCGCCATCAACGAGATCGACCAATGGGCGAAGGACCATGTCGACGAAGCGGCGAAAGAGTTGGCCCCCGCCGTCGGCATTCCGGCCCCCGTGCTCAAGCTGGCGCTCGGCCGGCAATCCTGGAACGTGCAGCCGATCACGGCCGAGACGGTGGCCGCCCAGCAGCAGATCGCCGATACCTTCCATAAGCTCGGCCTCATTCCCAAGGCGATCAAGATCGCCGATGCGCTCCGCCCAGGCGTGACGCTCTGACAAGGGAGGGGCCGATGGCTTCGCGACGCTTGAATGGACTGGCCCGGCGCCTGGTGCCCTGGTTGCTGCCGGTGCTGCTGCTGGCCGGCTGGGAGCTTGCCGCCGATCTCGGCTGGCTGCAGGCGCGAGTGTTGTCGGCGCCGAGCGCAGTGGCGCTCGCCTTCTGGCAGACCCTCCAGGATGGCACCCTCCTGCACAATGTCGGTGTCAGTGCCGGACGCGCCCTGCAGGGCCTGGCCATTGGCGGCCTGATCGGCTTCGCGCTCGGCGTCGCCAACGGCGTCTGGCGTCCGGCCGAATTGCTGCTCGACTCCACTTTGCAGATGCTGCGCAACGTGCCGCATCTGGCCATCATTCCGCTGGTGATCCTGTGGTTCGGCATCGGCGAAAGCGCCAAGATCTTCCTGGTCGTTCTCGGCGTGCTCTTTCCCGTCTACATCAATACCTATCACGGCATCCGCACCATCGATCCGCATCTCACCGAGATGGCACGCGTCTACGGCCTGGGGCCAGTGGCCCGGTTCTGGCGGGTAATCCTGCCGGGCGCCCTGCCATCGGTCTTCGTGGGCCTGCGCTACGGCCTCGGCATCATGTGGCTGACGCTGATCGTGGCCGAGACCATCTCGGCCTCCTCCGGGATCGGCTACATGACCATGAATGCCCGTGAATTCCTGCAGACGGATGTGATCCTGCTCGGCGTGATCATCTATGCCGTGCTCGGCAAGCTCTCGGACACTTTGGTGAAGCTGCTCGAACAGGCTGCCCTGCAATGGCATCCCACCTATGCGCGGCCCCGCCGGGAGGCACTGGCATGACCAATGCTCTGCTCCCTATAGAGGATGGCTATTTCGCCCCCGAACTGACGCGTAACAGCCTGGCCCCGTCCGATTTCGCCCGGCCGGCGCCGAAGCCCAAGGGGCTGGCGATCGAGTTGAAGGGGGCTTCCAAGGCCTTCGATCATCGCGTGGTGCTCGACAGGCTCAACCTCACCATCGAGCCCGGCGAATTCGTCGCCGTGGTCGGGCGCTCGGGCGGCGGCAAATCCACGCTTCTGCGCCTCATCGCGGGTCTCGATCGACCCAGCGCCGGCGAGGTCTCGGTGGGCGGAGCGGCCTTTCAGGGAGCCCATGCCGGCGCAAGGCTGATGTTCCAGGATGCGCGGCTGCTGCCCTGGCAGCGTGTGATCGGCAATGTCGGCATTGCGCGTGGCCCCAATTGGCGCGGCCTGGCGCAGGCCGCGCTCGATGAAGTAGGGCTCGGAGACCGGGCCAATGAATGGCCGAGCGTGTTGTCGGGCGGGCAGAGGCAGCGTGTTGCCCTGGCGCGCGCCCTGGTCAGCCGGCCCGACATCCTGCTGCTCGACGAGCCCTTCGGCGCGCTCGATGCCATGACGCGGGTGGAGATGCATCAATTGCTCTCGCGGATCTGGCGCGAGCATGGCTTCACCGCCATCCTGATCACCCACGACGTGTCGGAAGCGGTCGCGCTGGCCGACCGGGTCATCGTGCTGCGTGAAGGCGCCGTCGCGCTCGACCTGGCCGTCGAGCTGCCGCGCCCGCGCCGCGACGAGGACCGCAATTCGCAATTGGCGAGCCGCATTCTCTCCTACGTCTGATCCTGCCGCTTATACGAAAAAGCCGGGGCAGCGATGCTGCCCCGGCCCTTTTGTTTGTGCCGTTCTCCGACGATCGGAATCTCAACCACCCGAGAAGAAGGCGAAGCGGACCACGAACAGGACGGCGACCAGCCAGGTGGCCAGATGCACCTGCTGCGGGCGGCCGGTGAGGGTCTTGAGGGCGCAATAGCTGATGAAGCCGAAGGCAAGGCCGTTGGCGATGGAGTAGGTAAAGGGCATCATCAGCGCGGTCAGCGCGGCCGGAGCGGCCTCGGTGATGTCGTCCCACTCCACCTCGAGCAGTTCGCGCATCATCAAGCAGGCGACATAAAGCAGCGCCGGCGCGGTGGCGTAAACAGGCACGGACCCGGCGAGTGGTGAGAAGAACAGGGCGGCCAGGAACAGGATGGCGATGACGATGGCGGTGAGGCCGGTGCGCCCGCCAGCCTGCACGCCGGACACGCTTTCGACATAGGCGGTGGTCGAGGAGGTGCCGAGTAGCGAGCCGGCGAGGATGGCGGAGCTGTCGGCCAGCAAAGCGCGGCCGAGCCGGTTGGGCTTGTCGGGTTGAATCAGGCCGGCGCGCTTGGCGACACCGATCAGCGTACCGGTCGCATCGAACACCTCGACCAGCACGAACACCAGGATGACATGCACCAGGCCCGCATGCATGGCGCCCACGAGGTCGAGCTGCAGGAAGGTCGGCAGGATGGAGGGCGGCATGGAAATGACGCCACCGAACTTGCTGACGCCGAGCGCGATCGAAAGCGCGGTGATGACGAGAATACCGATCAGGATGGCGCCGCGTACCTTGAGCACGTCGAGGGCTGCGATGATGAAGAAGCCGAGGATGGCCAGCAGCGTGCCGGTTTCCTTGAGCGACCCCAGGGTCACCAGCGTGGCGGGGCTGGCGACCACGATGCCGGAGCTCTTGAGGGCGATGATGCCGAGGAACAGGCCGATGCCGGCCGCGATGGCCGATCGCATCGAATGCGGAATGCCGGCGATCAGCCAACTGCGCACGCCGGTGACGGTCAGGAGCAGGAAGATACAGCCGGAGATGAACACCGCGCCGAGGGCCTGCTGCCAGGTAAAGCCCATGGTGGCGACGACGGTGAAGGCAAAGAAGGCGTTCAGGCCCATGCCCGGCGCCATGCCGATCGGCCACCGGGCGACCAGGCCCATGATCAGCGAGCCGAGGGCGGCTGCCAGGCAGGTCGCGACGAAGACCGCATTGCGGTCCATGCCGGTGGTCGACAGGATCTCCGGATTGACGAAGATGATGTAGGCCATGGTGAGGAAGGTGGTGATGCCGGCGATCACCTCCGTCCGCACCGAAGTGCCCTGTTCCTTCAGTTTGAAAAACGCGTCCAGCACGTCTCGCTTCCTCTCTTGCGGCACCCGCACGACCAAAGTCGCGCGCCTGACCCTTCCCGGTGAAGCGATTGCGGTCGCCACTCCGGGCTTGGCCTCTGCCGAGCGTTATGACTCCCCTTGCAGAACCTCCGGTTTCATCGCTCGGACGAAGCCAGCACGTACTGCATTTTCTCAATATTCAAGCAGATGATTTCGGGCAGGAAGCGCGTCCCAACCTGAAAGCATCTCCTCCGGCGGCCGTATTTTGTCATCCCGGGAGGAATGGCTGCCGCCGATCATCTGACGCGGCAGGGTGCCAGCCTCAAACCGTTCCAATCTCTGCTGCTTTGGCTCGTGGCACAAGGGGGCCGACGGCAGGCTGGGCTGGAAGGTCTTTCGCAAATATCTGTAAGAGGAAGAAGCCGCCGGAGGGCGGAATGCTGGCCGTGCCGGACAGAAATTCCGGCACAAATACCGTCATCGACCTGCCGGTGAAGGGCGGAGACAGGCCGATATGGCGTCTTTCGCCGTGTCTCGTCGACGAAAAACACGCAATTGTGCCCTGTATATGGCGAGCGTGCGGTTTCGACTAGTGACTCGAAGCGTTGCCGGCCTGCTTTGTGCTTATTGTCTGATCATTACGGCAGGTTGAGTTTCGCCCGACAGCGGTTTATGTAAAGGCGCAACGCTGTTCGGGATGCCCGGTTGTGGACATCGAAAAAATCGCCGAACAACAGTTGACTAATTTTGTGGACTATTTATTTTTGTGTCATCGGCTTCCCAGGGAGTCGGTCGCGGGGATTTGAGCGAGCAGCTTGCGCCGCGTCATCAAACGCTAAAGCGCCACGGCTGATGTCGTGGGCTCCAGACAGGAAGTGTCCCATGATCGTTGTCAGCGGAACGGATATCGGAAAGCCAGACGGAAAGATGTGTTGCGGCTGCTGTTGTTGCTGAAGCCCGTATAATCACATGCATTCCCTGTTTTTCGGAGCGCCACCAGGTGGCGGCTTTATCCATGTCCCATCCCTCCAATTCCGAATCCTATGTTATTGAGATCTCCGGTGCCGCAGTCGGCATCGTGGTGCGCGAACCCCAGGCGCGCCGCTTTGCGTTTCATGCCGCCAGCCGGCGCTTCAGCCGGTTCGACGGCATGACCTTCGTGGGTCCGCGTGATGCCGAACGCTATCTTTCAGGCCAGGTCGCCAGGCGCCTGCACTCCCTGCTGGAGGAACTGGTCGCGTGAACGCACCTGTGAGAGTGGAAAACCTGACCTTGCCTGGTGAGGCGGAGGCAGGCGGGCCGATCGTGCGCTTCGAGCGCGTGTCGCGTTCCTTTGCTGCGCGCAAGGGCAGTGCGGCCGTGTTCGCGCTCGACGATCTCAGCCTGGAAATCCCGCGCGGCGAGATCTTCGGCGTGATCGGGCGCAGCGGTGCCGGCAAATCGACGCTGCTGCGGCTGATCAATGGGCTGGAGCGGCCGACAAATGGCCGTGTCGTCGTCGACGGCATCGAGATCGATGCCCTGAGCGAAAGCCAGTTGCGCCCGGTCCGCCGGTCCATCGGCATGGTGTTCCAACATTTCAATCTTTTGTCCTCGCGCACGGTCTTCGAGAATGTGGCGCTTCCCCTGGAAGTGGCCGGTATCGGCGTCGCCGAAATCCGGGACCGCGTCGAGCCGTTGCTCGACCTTGTCGGGCTCTCAGACAAACGCAACCGCTATCCGGCGGAGCTGTCGGGCGGCCAGAAGCAGCGTGTCGGCATCGCCCGCGCCTTGGCGACCCGGCCCAAGATCCTGCTCGGCGACGAGGTGACCTCGGCGCTCGACCCGGAGACGACGGCCTCCATTCTGGCCCTGCTGGCCGATATCAACCAGCGCCTCGGCGTCACCATCGTACTGATCACCCACGAAATGTCGGTGATCAAGGAGATCTGCCATCGGGTTGCCGTGCTGGAAGCCGGCAAGCTGATCGAGACGGGGCGGGCCTTCGAGGTGCTGACCCAGCCGCGCCACGCCACCACGGCCAGTTTCGTGCGCGGGGTCACCGGTGTCGAACTGCCGGCCGATCTCGCCCGCCGGCTCTCGGACCAGCCGAGCCCGGGCAGCCAGGCGGTGTTGCGCATCACCTTCACCGGCTCGCACGCCACAGCGCCGGTGGTCAGCCGTTTGACCACCATTCTCGGCATCGACATCAACATCCTGGCCGGCCGCATCGACACGATCGGCGGCGAACCCTTCGGGGCGCTTCTGGTTTCGGTGCCCGGCGACGAAGCGACCCGGCTTGCCGTGGTCTCGGCGGTGGAGAGGCTCAATCTGCAAGGGGAGGTGATCGGTTATGTCGCCTGAGATCCTCAAGGTCATCTGGGGCGCGACCGGCGATTCCCTGATCATGGTCGGCGTGTCCATCCTGTTCGGGACGATCCTGGGCCTGCCCCTCGGCATCTTCCTCGCCACCAGCCGGCGCGGCGAATTGCTGGCTTCTCCCAAGGTGAATGCGGTGCTTGGCGCGATCGTCAACGCGGTGCGCTCGGTGCCTTTCATCATCCTCATCGTCGCGATCATTCCGTTCACAAGGCTGCTGGTCGGCAGTTCGATCGGCCTGAAAGGCGTGATTGTGCCCCTGACCATCGCGGTGGCGCCCTTCATCGCACGCATCGTCGAGAGCGCCATTCGCGAGGTCGACGCCGGGCTGATCGAGGCGGCGCGTTCCTTCGGCGCCACACCCTTCCAGATCATCCGCAAGGTGCTGTTTCCCGAGGCGCGGCCGGGTCTCGTGCTCGGCCTCACCCTCACCACGGTCAGCCTGATCGGCTATTCGGCCATGGCCGGCGTGGTCGGCGGTGGCGGGTTGGGCGACGTCGCCATCCGCTATGGCTATCAGCGCTTCATGCCCGAAGTGATGGGGGCCGTGGTCGTCATTCTCATCCTGCTCGTGCAGGGCGTGCAGTCGGCGGGCGACCTGGCTGCCCGCAAGCTCAACAAGCGCGTGCGACAGGACTGATGTCAGTCCCGACGATGCCGTAGCATCCGGGACCGGAACACCCCGCGGATCATTGGATGAAAGCCGTGATTTGCGGGAGGGAATCGAGGGTCGTTTCCACGGTCTCTCGGCATGATTCAACGTCTATCTAAAACAGGAAAGACTTCCATGTCCGCCTACACATTGACACGCCGCCGCCTCGCCGGCGCCGCCCTGGCCCTGGTCTTCGCTCTGGCTCCGGCCGGCGCGGCCTTTGCCGCCGAGAAGCTCAAGCTCGGTGTCATGGGTGGTGACGAGGAGCGCATCTGGGAGGTGGCCAAGAAGGTCGCCGCCAAGGATGGCCTCGACATCGAACTGGTCTCCTTCTCCGACTACGCCATTCCCAACGAGGCACTCGAGAAGGGCGACCTCGACGCCAACGCCTTCCAGCACAAGCCCTATCTCGACAGCCAGATCGCGGCCCGCGGCTACAAGATCGTGCCGATCGGCTATACGCTGGTGCAGCCGATCGCCCTCTATTCGAAGAAGCTGAAGGCTTTTGCCGATCTGAAGGAAGGCGCCGTCATCGGCATTCCCAACGATCCGTCCAATGGCGGCCGGGCCCTCAAGCTCCTGGAAGCCAACGGCCTGATCAAGCTGAAGACCGCCGAAGGCCAGGTGCCGAGCGTGCTTGACGTTACCGACAATCCCAAGAAGGTCGAGTTCAAGGAGATCGAGGCCTCGCAGCTTGCCAATCTGCTGCCCGACCTCGACGGCGCAGTGATCAACACCAACTACGCCCTCGGCGCCGGCCTGACGCCAGCCAAGGATGCGTTGATCCAGGAAAGCCGCACCAACAATCCCTATGGCAACTTCATCGCCGTGCGCGAGGCCGACAAGGACAAGCCGATCTTCAAGAAGCTGGTGGCCTCCTATCAGAATCAGGAAGTGGCCGATTTCATCAACGCCAACTTCAAGGGCGCGATCCAGCCGGCCTGGTAGGGTGGCATTGGTCGAATGCACGTTGCTGTCTCGTGCAGCGGCGTGTCTGAGCCAGAACCATAAAGGCGCTGACCTTTGTCATGCCCGGGCTTGGCCCGGGCATCCATAAGGCCGGCGGTAGAAGGACTGCGCTACAGCCTGGATTGCCGGGTCAAGCCCGGCAATGACAAAGGTCGAGTCGCTGCCGGTATAATCAGCCGGGACGATGGACGGCTCCTGCTGGCCGTGTCGGCTGTCACAGCGTTATATTGATCGTTGCGAAGAGAGATCCTTCGTAATTTTTTGGCCATAAATTCTATAAAATCTATAGACATAAGATTGTTGCTGTTGCACGATCCGCCCACGACGCGCCGCTGGGTGCACCAAGAAAGGGGAGGCGAGGCCTCCGCTGCTTCTTTCAGATGACGGATACGAACATGAATATCGCCGTGAAGCTGCCGCCGGTTACGGGGTCGAATCTGCGCGACGCCATGCGGTTGGTTGCCGGCGGCGTCAGCGTGATCACCGCGGGTGAAGGGGACGAGCGTACCGGTCTCACGGCGACCTCGGCCGTGTCGCTGTCGGTCGAGCCGCCGACCATGATCATCTGCGTCAATCGCGATGCCTCGGCCTGGCCGGTCATCCGCCGCTACGGCCATTATTGCGTGAACATCCTGGCAGACCATCAGCGCCACATCGCCGACCGCTTTGCGGGGCGGGGCGGTATCAAGGGTGCCGCCCGCTATGAGAACGCCGGCTGGAACCGCCTGTTCACCGGCGCCCTGGCGCTCGAAGGAGCGCTCGCCTCTGTCGATTGCGAGGTCGAGGAATTCATCGACCGCCACAGCCACTCCATCATCATCGGCGCCGTGCGCGGCATCCGCACCGCCGATGGCAGGCCGCTCGTCTATGCCCAGGGTGGCTATGGCGGCTTCCATCCTGCCTGATTGAACAAGACCGGGATCACCATGACCATTTCCGTTGCGCCGCCACTCACCTCCGCGCCGCCCCAATTCGACCTCGAGCCCCAGGCCCATGTCATCGCCTCCGATGCCGAGGCGATCGAAACAGCCACGACCCTGGCGGCTGAATTCGCAGCCGGGGCGGCGTTGCGCGACCGCGACCGTATCCTGCCGGCAGCCGAGCTCGACCGTTTCTCCAAGAGCGGCCTTTGGGGCATCACCATTCCCAAGGCCTATGGCGGCGCCGGCGTCTCCTGGGTGACGCTGACGGAGGTGATCAAGCTGATCTCGGCCGCCGATCCTTCCATCGGCCAGATCCCGCAGAACCACCTTGCTGCGGTTGACGTCATCAGGTCCACCGCTTCGGAAGAGCAGAAGAAATTGTGGTTCGGCCGCGTGCTCGCGGGCTATCGGCTCGGCAACGCCTTCTCCGAGGCCAAGTCCAAGCATGTCGGCGCCTTCGAGACCACGCTGACCCCGGATGGCGACGGCTATCGGGTCAAGGGCGAGAAATTCTATGCCACCGGGGCGCTGTTCGCGCATTACATCCATATCGGCGCCGTCGATCCGGCCGGCAAGGTGAATCTGGCCATCGTGCCGCGTGACGCCGAGGGGCTTACCATCATCGACAATTGGTCGAGCTTCGGTCAGCGCACCACCGCGAGCGGCAATGTCCATATCGACAATGTGCGGGTGGGGGCCGAGGGGGTGATACCGGCCTATCTCGGCGGCGAGAATCCCTCGACCAACGGAGCGGTCTCCCAGATCATCCAGGCGGCCGTCGATGCCGGCATCGCGCGCGGCACCATCGAGGACACCATCAAGTTCGTGCGCAACAATGTCCGTCCCTGGATCGATAGTGGTCAGGAGCATGGCTATGAGGATGTCTTCACCATCGCCCAGATCGGTGACCTCAAGATCAAGCTTCATGCCGCCGAGGCCCTGCTGGAGAAGGCGGGACGGGCTGTTGACGCCATCGTGGAGCATCCCACCGAGGAGGGCGTGACGACGGCTGCCGTCGCGGTTGCCGAGGCCAAGGTGCTGACCACTGAGATCGCCATCCTCGCCACCAACAAGCTGCACGAACTGGGCGGCACGCGCTCGACCCTGGGCCAGTACAATCTGGACCGGCATTGGCGCAACGCGCGCACCCATACGCTGCACGATCCGGTGCGCTGGAAATTCTATCATGTCGGCAACCACGCCCTGAATGGCGTGAGCCCGCCGCGCCATCCCTGGAGTTGATTTCTCCGGGTGCGCGGGCGTCTCGCCCGCTTTTGGAAACATCGAANCCCGCGCACCCGGAATAGGACTCAATCATGCCCACCGCCGCCGCCCTGACCGCCGATACCCCGCCCGAGCGCCTCGTCGCGTTCCGGGCACCACCCCTGCGGGCCGGCAAGGCCCATATCATCAAGGACGATGCCGAGGCGCTCGCTGCCGCGCGTGAGGTCGCGGCCAGGATTGCCGAAACCGCGATCGAGCGCGACCGCGAGCGGCGCTTGCCTTATGAGGAACTCGACTGGCTGTCCGATGCCGGCCTCCTCGCCATCACCGTGCCAAAGGCCTATGGCGGTGCCGAAGTATCGTCCGGTACGCTGGCCGAGGTGATTGCACTTCTTTCCGCGGCGGATGGCTCGATCGGCCAGATTCCGCAGAATCACTTCTTCATCCTGCACGCCTTGCGCCTGGAAGGCAGCGAAGAGCAGAAACGCTTCTTCTACGGTCGCATCCTGGCCGGCGAGCGCATCGGCAATGCCCTGTCCGAGATCGGCACTAAGACGGCGCAGGACCACAACACCCGCCTCAGCAAGGACGGGCCGGTGCTGCGGCTCAACGGGCGCAAATTCTATTGCACCGGTGCCTTGTTCGCCCATTGGGTGGCCGTGGTCGCCAATGACGACGAGGGTCGTTCCACCATCTCCTTCGTGCCGCGCCAGACCCCGGGTCTCGAGGTCATCGACGATTGGGCCGGCTTCGGCCAAAGGGTCACCGGCTCGGGCACCACCACGCTCGACAATGTCGAGGTGCATCCCTTTTCGGTGATCTCGCTGAAGGCCGTCTTCGATCGGCCCACATCGATGGGGCCGGTGGCGCAGATCATGCACGCCGCCGTCGAAGCCGGCATCGCACGGGCTGCCCTCGCCGAGACCTTGAGCTTCGTGAAGAAGCATGCTCGTCCCTGGAAGGACAGCGGCCTCGATCACGGCTACGAGGATCCCTACACCATCGCCGGCATTGGCGAGGTGAAGATCCGCGTGGCCGCCTCCGATGCCTTGCTGGAGCGGGCAGGGCGCTTTTCCGACATTGCCGTGGCCGATCCCACGGTGGAAACGGTCGCGGCTGCTTCGGTGGCCGTTGCCGAGGCCAAGGTTGCCTCAACCGAGGCGTCGCTGCTGGCCGGCAGCAAGCTGATCGAATTCGCCGGCTCGCGCGCCACTCAGACCCAGTTCGGTTTCGACCGCTTCTGGCGCAACGCCCGCACCCACACCGTGCACGATCCCGTGCGTTGGAAATATCGCGCCATCGGCGACTACTGGCTCAATGGCATCAACCCGCCACGCCACGGCGCCATCTGACCGGAGGATTGTCCATGAACACTGGAAATCCAACCCGCTCGACCTTTGTCATTGCCGGGCTTGACCCGGCAATCCAGCTCCTTTCCTGACAAAGTCGGCGCTTTCGTCGCTTCCCGGCAATGTCCAAGTATACGACCAGAGACTTTACCATGCCCTATGATCTCGACCTGCCCCCGCCTGCCCAGGAAACCGACGTGCTCTGGTTCCTGCCGACCCATGGCGACGGGCGCTATCTCGGCAGCGAGCAGGGGGCCCGGCATGTCTCGCTCGGCTACCTCTCGCAGATTGCCAAGGCAGCCGACGACCTCGGCTATTTTGGGGTGCTGCTGCCTACCGGGCGATCCTGCGAAGACAGCTGGGTCATCGCCTCGGCCATGGTGCCGCTGACCAAGCGCCTGCGTTTCCTGGTGGCGATCCGTCCCGGCCTGACCACGCCGGCCTTCGCGGCCCGCTCGGCGGCGACGCTCGACCGGCTCTCGGATGGTCGCCTGCTCATCAATGTCGTCACCGGCGGCGATCCCGTGGAATTGAAGGGGGACGGCGTCTTCCTCGACCACAAGGAACGCTACGAGGTTACCGACGAATTCCTTGATATCTGGCGCGAGCTGCTGCAGGGCGGCAAGGTCACCCGCGAGGGCAAGCACCTGCGCATCGAGGATGGCGTGCTGCTCTATCCGCCGGTCAACCAGCCCTATCCGCCGCTCTACTTCGGCGGCTCGTCGGAGGCTGGCAACGAGGTCGCCGGCAAGCATGTCGACGTCTACCTGACTTGGGGCGAGCCGCCCCAGCAGGTGGCCGAGAAGATCGCCAATGCCAAGGCGGTCGCCGCCAGATATGGACGCACGCTCTCTTTCGGCATCCGCCTGCATGTGATCGTGCGTGAAACTTCGGCCGAGGCCTGGCAGGCGGCGGACGCGTTGATCTCCAAGCTCGACGACGAGACCATCGCCACGGCCCAGAAGGTGTTCGCGCGCATGGATTCGGTGGGGCAGAGCCGGATGCGGGCTTTGCATGGCGGTTCGCGCGACAAGCTGGAGATCAGCCCCAATCTATGGGCCGGCGTCGGCCTGGTGCGCGGTGGCGCCGGCACTGCCTTGGTCGGCAACCCGGACGAGGTCGCCGAGCGCATGAAGGAATATATGGCGCTCGGCATCGACCGCTTCATCCTCTCCGGCTATCCGCATCTGGAGGAGTGCTATCGCTTCGCCGAACTGGTCTTCCCCAAGCTTCCGCTGAAGAAGACCACCGGCAATGACCTCGGGCCTGCCCGCAATGCTGGCCCCTTCGGTGAGGTCATCGCCAATGTCGTGGCGCCTTCCCACCGCAAGACGGCGGCGGGATAGGTTCTTACCCTCCCCTGGAGGGGGAGGGTCGGACGAAGTCCGGGGTGGGGTGATTTCTTTGCAGGATAGAGCTGTTTCCATCATCATCGCGACCAGTGCCTCTTCACCCCACCCCGGCCTTTCAGGCCGACCCTCCCCCTCCAGGGGAGGGTAAAGAAGCCAAGTGATGTCCAAACCCATCCGTTTCAATGCCTTCGAGATGAATTGCGTGGCGCACCAGTCCCCCGGGCTGTGGCGCCATCCAAGGGATCGTTCGCGCTCCTATAACCGGCTCGATTATTGGCTCGACCTCGCCCGCATTCTGGAGCGGGGCCTGTTCGACGGGCTGTTCCTGGCTGACGTGCTGGGGGTCTACGACGTCTATGGCGGCAATGGCGCGGCGGCCCTGCAGCATGCCACGCAGATCCCGGTGAACGACCCCCTGCTACTCGTGCCGGCCATGGCGGCAGTGACGCGGCATCTGGGCTTCGGCGTCACCGTCAATCTGAGCTATGAGCCGCCCTATGGTTTCGCGCGCCGCATGTCCACGCTCGACCATCTGACGGAAGGGCGTATCGGCTGGAACATCGTCACCGGCTATCTCGACAGCGCGGCTCGTGGGGCCGGCAAGGACAGGCAGACGGCGCATGACGATCGCTACGCCATCGCAGAGGACTATATGGCCGCGGTCTACAAGCTCTGGGAGGGAAGCTGGGCCGACGACGCTGTGGTCGCGGACGCTGAAGCCGGCGTCTTCACCGTACCCGAGCGGGTACGCAAGGTGCAGCATGACGGACCGCATTTCCGCATCGACGCCCTGCATCTGAGCGAACCTTCGCCGCAACGCACGCCCGTGCTCTACCAGGCCGGGACGTCGCCGGCGGGGCTGGGCTTTGCGGCGAGGCATGCCGAATGCGTCTTCATTTCCGGGCCGAGCCGCAAGGTGATCGCCAGCCGGGTGGCTGCCATCCGGCAGGCGGCCGCGCGGATCGGCCGCGATCCCGCCAGCATTCTGATCTTTACGCTGCTGACCGTGATCGTGGCGCCCTCGGATGAAGAGGCGAGGGCGAAGCTCGCCGATTATCGCCGTTATGCCGATCACGAGGGGGCTCTGACCCTGATGTCGGGCTGGACCGGTGTCGATTTCTCGCAGCTCGATCCCGATGCGATCGTGGAGCATGTCGAGAACGAGGCCGGCCGCTCGGCGCTCGAGAATATCACCCGCGCCGATCCCGATCGCCGCTGGACGGTACGCGAAGTCGCCGAGCATGTGGCGATCGGCGGCATCGGCCCGCTCGTTGTCGGCTCGCCCGCCAGAGTTGCCGACGAACTGGAAGCCTGGGTCGATGAAACGGGGATTGACGGCTTCAACCTCGCCTTTGCGGTGCGCCCGGAGACCTTCCGCGATGTCGCCGATCTGCTGGTGCCGGAACTGCAGCGGCGGGGACGTTACAAGACGGCCTATGCCGAAGGCGCCCTACGCCAGAAGCTCTTCGGCGGCTCTGCGCGCCTGTCAGAAAGTCATACGGCAGCAGATTATCGCCAGCTTTGGCAGGCTTTAGAGACGGCATGAGTAGCAAATCAGCCCTTTTACGATTACCAGAGGGCGGAAGGGGAATTCCGAATCGCAGTCCGGGGGCCGCATGCTGACGAAAAAGGGCAAATATGGCCTCAAGGCAATGGTGCATCTGGCCGGCGCTGAGCCGGGCAAGCCTTGTCTGGTCTCCGATATCGCCGAACAGAACGGCATTCCCAAGAAGTTCCTCGATACGATTCTGGGTGAATTGAAGAATGCGGGCTTCCTGCATTCGAAGAAGGGCAAGGGTGGTGGCTATGTCCTGGGCCGGCCGGCAAGCGAGATCCGCGTCGGCCATATCGTGCGTGTGTTGGACGGCCCGCTCGCACCCATTCCCTGCGCCAGCCGAACGGCCTATCAGCGTTGTGACGACTGTTCCGACGAGAGCCAGTGCGCCGTGCGCCTGATGATGCTGGAAGTGCGCCAGGCCATTTCCACCGTGCTCGACAACCGCACCCTTGCCGAAATGCGGGCGCTGGCGGATCTCGACGACCTGACCCTGATGTACCACATCTGACCGATTGGCCGGCAACAGGGGCGTTTGCCTGCAATTCGCTGACCGGGACAGCTTGTCGGACGCACGTGTTTGATCTATCAAAATGGTAGATTAATTGAAGCGTGCAGCATGTCGACCAGCCCTTCCGTCTCCTCCAGGCATATCGTGGTCATCGGAGGCGGAGCGAGCGGGGTGCTGATGACGGCCCATCTCCTGCGTCATCACCATCCCGAACTGCGTGTGACGCTGGTGGAGAAGAGCCGGGAGCTTGGCGCCGGTATCGCCTACGGCACCAGCCATCCCGATCATCTCCTGAATGTGCGCGCTGCCAATATGGGCGCCTATCCTGACGATCCCGACCATTTCTGGCGCTGGGTCGGCGAGCACAGCAGTAGCCATTGTCCGGACGCGCAGTCCTTCGCGCCGCGGCGTCTTTATCGCGACTATCTCGCCGATCTGCTCTCGCCGCATCTCGTGCAGCGGCCCGGCAGCCGACGCCTCGCCATCGTGCAGGACGAGGCGGTGGGTTTTGCCGACACGGGGCAGGGCGTCGTTGTGCAACTGGGCGGGGGCGAGCGGCTACACGCCGACATCGCCATTCTCGCCACCGGCAATGAGGGCCCCAAGCTGCCGCCGGCTCCGTGGCGTTTCGACGGGTGGTTCGACGCAGGTCCGGCGGCCTTTTCTCCCGATGCCGATGTCGTCATCGTCGGGACCGGCCTCACCATGGCCGACCGGGTCCTGTCCTTGCTGCATGCCGGGCATCGCGGCCGGATCACCGCGATTTCCAGGCGCGGCCTCAGCCCGCATGCACACAGGCCAGTGCAGCCGCTGCGCCTCGACGCCGCCGACATCCCCTATGGCACGGGCATCGTCTACCTGACGCGCTGGCTGCGCCGGCTCGTAGCCGAACACCAGAAGGCGGGGGGCGACTGGCGCGCCATCGTCGATGGGCTGCGTCCCTATACCCAACCTCTGTGGCGCAGCCTGTCGCAGGAGGCCCGCCGGCGTTTTCTGCGCCATGCCCGGGCCTGGTGGGACATCCATCGCCATCGCATGGCGCCGGACGCCGCGGCGCGGATCGAGGCCGCGCGCCAGACCGGACAACTCGCCATCGTGGCGGGGCGCGTTACCGGCTTCGATCCACAGGGCGGTCGCGTCGTGGTGCGCTATACTGCCCGTACCGGCGCGTCCGAAAGGCGGATCGATGCCGATGCCGTCTTCGAATGCCGCGGGCGTGCGGCCGACGTCACCGCCACCGAGAATCCGATTCTGCGCCAGTTGCTCGCCGAGGGCTTGGTACGGCCCGACAGGCTCGGCCTCGGGCTGGATGTCGGCCTCGACTGCGGTGTGCTGGGGGCCGATGGCGTGCCCTCGAATCGGCTCTTCGCCGTGGGGCCGATCACCTCAGGCACGTTCTGGGAGATCGTCGCCGTGCCGGATATCCGCCAGCAGGTCGCCAAGCTGGCGGGCAATCTGCTGACGGTGGCACCCTGAAAGGCTGTCGCCCGCCCATACGCCCTGAGGAGGCGTCCAGAAACAAGTGCTCCGTCATCCCCGGCTGAGCCGCTCGCGAGCAAAGCGAGTAGAGGGCGAAGGGAAGGGGATCCAGGGACCAGGAACTGCGCCTAATGAGCCCTGGATCCCCTTCCCTCGGCTTTCGGCCTCGCCGGGGATGACAACCAGTCGATACACGATTTTCTCAAGTCCTAAACGCTCAGAATCGCCTTGATCACGCCGGTCTCCGGCTTGGACCATTCCGGTATCAGGCCCGGCGCATCGTCCAGGCCGCCCTCGTGGCTGGCAAGCGCCTGCAGGGGCACCTTGTCGTTCCGCATGGCCTGCAGCACGGTTTCGAAATCCTGCCGGACCGCATTGCGGCTGGCATAGAGCGTGGTTTCGCGCTTGTGGAACTCGGGATCATTGAAGGCGATGTCCGCGCGCACCAGCGACAGCAGCACATAGGCGCCGCCATGGCCGACGAGATCGAACCCTTTCTGCATGGCGCCGGGGCTACCGGTGGCGTCGATGACGCAATCGAAGAAATCGCCGCCCGTCGCCTGGTCGAGGCGGTCGCGGATATCGGCCGAAGCCTCGAAGACGGCATCCACCCCCAATTGGTCCGCGCAGAAGGCGAGGCGGCGCGGATTCATGTCGACCACGCTGACATGGGCGCCGGCCACCTTGGAGAAGACGGCGGCGGCGATGCCGATGGGGCCTGCGCCGACGATGGCCACGCGCTGCCCCGGCCCGATGCCGCCGCGTGCCACGCCGTGGGCGCCGATGGCCAGGAATTCTACCATGGCCGCCTGCCTCGCCGTAAGGCCATCGGCTGGAATGACGTTGGCTTCCGGCACGGCGATGAAGTCGCAGGCCCCGCCGTCACGATGCACGCCGAGGACTTCCAGGTGCTGGCAGCAATTGGTCTTGCCCATCCGGCAGGCGCGGCAGTGGCCGCAATAGATCGTCGGCATGATCGAGACGATCTGGCCGGTGCGCAGGGCCGATCCCGGCGGCGCGCTGACGACCTCGGCTCCGAGCTCATGTCCGATGACACGTGGATAGCTCAGATAGGGCTGGTTGCCGTGGAAGATGTGATAGTCGGTGCCGCAGACGCCGACATGGCGAATGCGCACCAGCACCTCATTCCCCGCAGGGCGCGGCTCGTCGCGCTGGATGATGCTCAGCTTGCCGGGTTCGTCGCAGCTCAGGGCTCTCATTTCTGCCTCCAGGATTGGGCGGCGCCGAGGACGCCCTGGGCGGCGATCGCCCGATAGGCCGCCTGCAGATCGTCGACAAAGGCCGCACTGCGGGGCAGGTCTTCGCCGAAAACAGCAGAAAGGCCGAGAAAAGCCTCGACCACGGCCTGCGGCGCGGTGCTGCGCTGGTCGGGCTGGCCGGTCCAGGCTTCGAAGGTCGGATCGTTGAGGGGGAGAGGACGGCCCTGGTCGTCGCTGCCGCCGCAGGAACGGATCCAGGCGGCGACGGCGAAGACGAGCGGGCCGCAGGGCAAGCGCTTGGCGAGGCAGTCGCGCAGGGGCGACAGAATACGCTGCGGCAATTTCTGCGACGCGTCGGAGGCGATCTGCGCGGTGCGGTGATGCAGCGAGGTGTTCTCGTAGCGGGCGAGAAGCTGCCTCGTATAGGCGAAGGCCCGATCAGCCGGGATGGCGAGCGTCGGGATCGCACATTGCCAATAGCGTTCGATCAGGTCGCGGAACACGGGATCGGCGATCGCTTGCGCCACGAAGTCGTAGCCGGCCAGCCGCCCTACTGCGGCGATGGTGGAATGCGTGCCGTTGAGCAGGCGCAGCTTCATATGCTCGAAGGGCTCGACATCGTCGGTGAACTCGACCCCGCTTTCCTCCAGCCGCGGCCGTCCGGCGGCAAAGCTATCCTCGATCACCCATTGGCTGAACGGCTCACCCAGCACCGGCCAGGCGTCTTCGAGGCCGAGCGAGGAGGAAATGGCCGCGCGATCGGCATCGGTCGTCGCCGGCACGATGCGGTCGACCATGGAGGAGGGGCAGGGGATCTCGCCGGCGATATAGGCGGCCAGATCCTTGTCCCGCAACGTTGCGAACTCGCCGAGCACGCGTTTCAGCGTCCGTCCGTTTTGCGGAAGATTGTCGCAGGACAGGACGGTGAAGGGAGGGCTGCCGTCGCGGCGGCGGCGTGCGATCGCTTCCACCAGGAAGCCGAGGGCCGAGCGGGGCGCCTGCGGATTGGCAAGATCATGCACGATGTCGGGATGGTCCTGCCTCAGGCCGCCGCTGCCGAGATCGACGGCATAGCCTTTTTCGGTGACGGTCAGCGTGACGATCCGGATGGCCGGGTCTGTAAGCTGGTCGAGGAGGACGGTTGGATTTTCCGGCGCAACGGTAACGCCAAGCACGGAACCGATCACGCGCAGGTCCTCGCGGCCGCTGTCGCGTATGGCGAGCGTATAGAGGCCATCCTGGAGGGCGAGGGCATCGCGCGTCTGACTGCCGCGCAGCGAACTCCCGAGAATGGCCCAATCCGTCTCGCCGCGTGCCAGGCAATCATCGATGGCGACGGCCTGATGCGCCCGATGGAAGGCGCCGGTGCCCAGATGCACGATGCCGGGCCGGATGGCGGTCCGATCGTAGCGCGGTGTGGCGATGCCGGGTTTGAGGTGGGCGAGGGTCGTGGCGTTGAGACGCATCGGGCTACTCCGTAACATAGGGTCCGTACTCGTCCGGCAACTGGGCAAGCATGGTGAAGATCATGTCGAGATGCCGTTCCAGCCGATCGGCGGCCTCGTTCGTCTTGCCATCGTCGAGGGCATCGAGGACGGCCAGGTGCTCCTCCAGCACCAGGGGCAGACGGGATGGCGTGCCGAACAGCCGCACGAAGCGGGCGAGGCGGGCACGGACCTGCAGGATGGTCGGCCAGACGCCTTCGCGCTCGGCAAAACCGGCAAAGGCATAGTGGAAGCGCTCGTCCTGCTCGAAGAAGCGATCCTTGTCATCGGCGAGCATGGCCTGGCGCTGCGTTTCCACGATGGCGCGGGCCTCGGCGCTCTTGGCCGATGTCCAGCGGGCCGCCGCCTCGCGCAGCAGGGCCAGCTCCAGATGCTTGCGGATGAAATGGCTGTCGCGCACTTCGGCCAGGCGAATGGGAGAGACGAAGCTGCCCTGCTGGGGATAGACGTCGATCAGGCCGTCCTCGCTCAACCGTACCACCGCCGAACGCACTGGCGTGCGCGAGACGCCGAAATGGCGGCAGATGCGATTCTCACTGATCGAGGTGCCGGGCATCAGCCTCACTGTGATGATGGCCTGCTTCAGGGCCTCGTAGATCTGATCGCCCACCGGGTGCTTGCGATTGATGTCGACGGCAAAGCCCAGCCCGTCATCGTCCGGCCCGGGCTGTTTATTGGGCAAGGCAGACATCGGCCGGCTCCTTTAAAACCGTAATGATCGCAATGATATGGCGCTTCATCCTGAATCGGAATGGCATGCAGGAAAGGTGACGTTCGCGACCATCATCTCGCGAACACTGTTGCATATGTCGAGCTTGGATCCTAGTATCCATCTCTGTCAAGCGGGGCCGAACGATGTGAGGAGCGCCCGCGGCACGTCATGCCCAGAGGGAGGGAATTTCATGTTCGTTCGACGTCAGCTCTTTGCTTGCGCGGCTGTGGCTGCCCTGTTTGCCAGTACCCTGCCGGCCCTGGCCGCCGACGATACCAAGGTGGCGCTGGTGCCTGGCGGTCCGCATCCCTATTTCGCCGCCTGGGACCAGGCCGGCAAGGATGCGGCCAAGGATTTCGGCCTTGGCGCAGCCGACTACAAGGTTCCGCAGAAATGGGAGCTCAGCCAGCAGAACGAACTGCTCGAGAGCCTGGTCACGCAGGGCTACAATGCCTTCCTGATCTTCCCGGGCGATCCGGTCGGCTCGGTGGCCACCGCCAATGAACTGGCCGATACCGGCGCGCCGGTGATGGCGCTGGCCGGCTGTCTGAAGGATCCCTCCAAGGCGGCCTTCTGCCTCGGCACCGATACCGGCAATTCGGCCTATCTCGGCACCAAGGAATTGTTCAAGGCGATGGGCGGCAAGAAGCGCATCGCTCATTTCACCGGCTTCCTGGTCGACCCGAACACGCAGCTCCGCATCGACGCGGTGAAGAAGGCCGCCGAGGAAGAAGGCGGGCAGGTGGTGCAGGTCATCGCCGACATCGACGCGCCGGAGCCGGCGGAAGAGAAGATCAATGCCTATCTCGCCGCCCATGCCGGCGAGATCGACGGTATCGTCACCACGGCCTGGGTGCCGGCGGTGGTCGCCTCCAACGCCTTGCGCAAGATCGGTGACAAGCGCATCAAGATGGTCGGCATCGACCATGACGAGGTGGTGCTCAAGGCGATCAAGGACGGTTTCGTCAGCGGCACCATGCTGCAGAACCCCTATGGCCAGGGCTATATCGGTTCCTTCGCCGCCGACAAGCTGCGCAATGGCTGCACCGTGAAGGCCGATGCGCCCTGGAAGTCCAATGCGCTGACCAGCCACTTCATCGATTCGGGCACGGTCTTCGTCGATGCCTCAGGCGTCGACAATTACATCTCGGCCATGCAGGGCATCACCAAGACGCTGCTGGCGAGCTTCGAGAAGACCTATCTGACCTGCAAGTAAGCGGTAAGGGCCGAGGCTCGGATCCCGTCCCATGTGGTGGGAAGGATGTCTCGGCCCGTTCCGACCTGTATTCCTACGGAGCCGAGATCCGCCGATGGCCGGTGACGAATCCCCAACCGCAACGCTCGCCCCGGCGACCGGCAAGCCGATGCAAAGCGGCACGGTGCGCTTCTACCTGACCAACGAATTCGGCCTGCTGGTCCTGATCGTGGTCTTCGCCGGCCTGTTCGGCCTCGCCACCAAGGGCTTCTTTTCGCCCTTCAACCAGTTCACGCTGGGGCGCGTCGCCGCCGTCAATATCATGGTCGGCCTGTCCATGATGGTGGTGATCGTCACCGGCGGACTGAACCTGGCGGTCGGTGCCATCGGCGTCTGCGCGGCCATGGCTTTCGGCGCTCTGGTGGAACTGGTGGGCCTGCCCTGGCCGGTTGCCGCCCTCGGCGCCATCGCCCTGGCGGCGGCGCTCGGCTGGATCAACGGCTTCGTGGTGGTGCGTTCCGGCCTGCACAGCTTCATCATCACTCTGGCCAGCATGAGCATCTTCTTCGGAATGATGATCTATCTGACCAAGGCGCAATCCTTCCGCGGCATACCGGCGGACTTCTCCAATTTCGGGCGGCTGCGTTTGTTCGGCCTGGTCTCGCCGCTTCTCGTCGTCGCCCTTGTCGTGGCCGTGGCGCTCGGCTTGCTCTACCGCTTCACCGTTCTCGGCCGCGAGATGCTGGCGGCCGGCGCCCGGCCCGAGGCTGCCGAACTTTCCGGCGTGCGAGTCGGACGCATCTTCATCCTCTGCCACATGCTGTCGGGCGCGCTCGCCGCCATCACGGCCATGCTCGTTGTGGCGCGTACCGGGGCCGCCATTCCCTCGATGGCTGGACAGTTGGGGCAGGACTGGCTGCTGCCCGCCTTTCTCGGCCCGGTGCTCGGCGGCACGCTGCTCAGCGGCGGGCGGGTCTCGGTGAGCGGCACGGTGCTCGGTGCCATCCTGGTGACGATGCTCACCAACGGCCTGCTGCTCTTACAGATCGGTGAGTTCTGGGTGCAGGCGTGCCTCGGCTGCCTGCTGCTCACTGCCGTGCTGATCGACAAGGCGCGCCGTTCCTATCTCGCCCATCGGAGGATGGTGTGATGCCCCGTTTCATGCAGACAGACTGGTTCGGCCCCCTGGCCATCGCAGTGGTGGCCATCGCCCTCATTGGCAGCTTCAATCCGTCCTTCCTGTCGCCACTCAACATCCAGGTGCTGCTGCTCGCCATCACCGTGAACATGCTGATCGCCTTTTCGCAGATGATCATCATCGCTATCGGGCAGATGAACCTGGCGGTCGGGGCTATCGGGGGGCTCGCCGCGATCTCCTTTGCCGGCATGATGCAGGTCTGGGGTTTGCCTGCGCCGCTGGCCGCCCTGCTGGCGGCGGGAATCGGCCTGCTGGCCGGCATCGTCAACGGGGCCTTCATCGCCGGCACCGGCATCTCGGCCTTCGTGATCACCCTGGCCACCCTGTCGGTGTTCAAGGGCATCAACCTCGCCATCACCAAGGCGCAGCCCTTCTATGGCGTGCCGCAGAGCGTCAAGGATTTCGGCAACACCACCGTCCTGGGGCCGCTGCCTTGGCTGGTGATCCCCGCAGCCATCGTGTTCGCGGCGATGTGGTACCTGCTCAACCGCCTGCCGCTCGGGCGCTTCATCCTGGCCGTGGGCGGCAATGCCCATTCGGCCGAACTGTCGGGCATTTCGGTGTCTCGGACCGTGATATCGGCCCACGCCATTTCGGGCCTGCTGGCGGCCCTGGCCGGCATCGCGCTGGTGGCGCGGCTGGAGATCGGCCAGCCGACCATCGGTGACGACTGGCTGATCCTCTCCTTCGCCGCGCCGGTGATCGGCGGTGCCGTGCTCGCCGGCGGTCACGTCTCCAGCTTCGCCACGCTGCTCGGCGTGATCATCGTCGCCATCATCACCCAGGCGCTCGTGCTCTTCCATATCGACCCCTTCCTGGTGCAGGTCGTTCTCGGTGCCCTGATTCTGTGGGCTGTCGGCATGAACCGATGGCGCGAGATCCGCGTCAACAGCGGCCTGAAGAGGATCTGAACATGGCGGCAGAGACTTCGGCACCGGTCTTCCAGGCGCGCGGCGTCAGCAAGTTCTTCCCCGGGGTGAAGGCCCTGGAGGGCGTTTCGATCTCGCTGCGCCCGGGGTCGATCCATGCGCTGCTGGGCGAGAACGGCGCCGGCAAATCCACGCTGATCAAGCTGATCACCGGCGTGCTCAGGCCAGACGAGGGCGAACTGGTGGTGGATGGACAACCCGCCTATTTCGCCTCGACCCGCGACGCCATCGCCAGGGGCATCGGCGTCGTGCATCAGGAACGCAACCTCATCCCGCGCTTTTCCGTGGGCGAGAACATCATGCTGGAGCGCCTGAGCGCCAGCCTGTTCAAGCCGATCGACTATGCCGCGGTGAATACCGAGGCGCGGCGCTGGCTCGACGTGCTCGGGCTCGAGCTTGACCCGGCCACCCCGGTCTCGCAGCTCAGCGTCGCCAAGATGCAGCTCGTCGAGATCGCCAAGGCTCTGTCGCTACGTTCGCGCGTGCTGCTGCTCGACGAGCCGACCGCCTCCCTGACGCCGCACGAGACCGTCGCCCTGTTCGCCTTGCTCAAGAAGCTCAGGGACGAGGGCGTCAGCATGCTCTTCGTCAGCCACAAGCTGGAGGAGGTGCAGGAGATCTGCGACCAGGTCACGGTGCTCCGCGACGGCCGCAATGCCTGCGACAGCCGCTCGATGGAGGGGCTCGGCCGCCAGGACCTCGTGCGCCTGATGATCGGACGCAGCGAGCAGATCCCGGACTGGAAGCCGCGCGACCATGCCGGGGCACCGCCCGTGCTGCAGCTCGAAAAGGTGGCCACGCCCTTCGGCCATCGCGACATCGATCTCACCGTGCGCCGCGGCGAGATCGTCGGGCTCTATGGTTTGGTCGGGGCAGGGCGCACCGAACTCGCCAAGTCGATCATGGGGCTGCAGCCGGCGACGTCGGGCACCATCAGGCTCGACGGCAAGGAGGTGACGATCACCAGTGTGGGCGAGGCGATCCACACCCACCGGCTCGGCTATGTCAGCGAGGATCGCAAGCAGGAGGGGCTCATCCTCCTGCATTCGGTACTGGACAACGCCGGCATTGCGATCTGGCGCAAGCTCGCCGGTTTCGGCGGCATGCTCACGGATCGCACCGTGCGCAAGGCCACCGAGCCCTATATCCGCAAGCTGGAGGTGCGCACGCCTTCGCTGGGCCAGATCGTCGGCAATCTGTCCGGCGGCAACCAGCAGAAGATCAGCGTGGCCAAGTGGCTGGCTGCGGGGGTGCGGCTCCTGATCATCGACGAACCCTCGGTTGGAATCGACATCAAGACCAAGGCCTATCTGCATGAATTGATTCGCGAACTGTCGGATGCCGGTACCTCGATCCTGCTGATCACCTCCGACATGCCGGAGATGATCGCCCTGGCCGACCGCATCGTGGTGATGAACGGCTACCGGGTGGCGGGAGACCTGCACAACAGCCGCGACTACGGCGCCATGAGCGAAGGCATCATGAACCTGATCCATAAGCTCGATGCGGCGTGAAGGCCGGTTTGCCATCGATGCCACCGGTCGGCGCCGATAGCTGGTAATATGTCCGGCGGCTTGCCGTCGCTGGTCGCCGGACTTGGTTGATTGCCGCAACAAACTGGCGATAATGTCGGATGAATACGCGCCGGCTCTTCGGCGACGTCAGCCCGAAACCGGAGGAAATCCATGCGCGCCCTTGTCCTTGAACGCCAGCACGAATTGTCGCTGCGCGAGATCGATCTCCCGCTCGAAGTCGGCCCAACCGATGTGAAGATCGCGCTGCATACCGTCGGCGTCTGCGGCAGCGACGTGCATTATTACACCCATGGCCGCATCGGCAATTTCATCGTCAACGCGCCGATGGTGCTGGGCCATGAAGCGGCCGGCACCGTGGTGGAGGTCGGCTCGAAGGTGACGAACCTCAAGGCCGGCGACCGCGTTTGCATGGAGCCGGGCATTCCCGATCTCAGCTCGCGGGCTTCCAAGCTCGGCATCTACAATGTCGATCCCTCCGTGGTCTTCTGGGCGACGCCGCCGGTGCATGGCGTGCTCACGCCCTTCACGGTGCATCCGGCCGCCTTCACCTACAAGCTGCCCGATAACGTCTCCTTCGCCGAGGGGGCGATGGTCGAGCCTTTTGCGGTCGGCATGCAGGCGGCGGCCCGCGCCGGCATCGCGCCCGGCGACGTCGGGGCGGTGATCGGCGCCGGCCCGATCGGCATCATGGTTGCGCTCGCCGCCCTGGCCGGCGGCTGCAGCAAGGTGCTGATCTCTGATTTCAGCAAGGAAAAGCTTGAGATTGCCGGCCGCTATGACGGCATCGTCCCCGTCGACCTCACCAAGGAAACCTTCGCCACCGCCATTGCGCGGGAGACCGACAGCTGGGGCGCCGACGTGGTGTTCGAGGCGAGCGGCAGCGCCAAGGCCTATAATGGCATCTTCGACCTGGTGCGGCCCGGCGGCGCGCTTGTGCTTGTCGGCCTGCCGGTGGAGCCGGTCACTTTCGACGTCCCCGGCGCCATCGCCAAGGAAGTGCGCATCGAGACTGTGTTCCGCTATGCCAACATCTATGACCGCGCTCTGGCGCTGATCGGCTCGGGCAAGGTCGATCTCAAGCCGCTGATCACCGGCACCTATGCCTTCGAGGAATCCATCGCGGCCTTCGAGCGGGCCGCCAAGGCCCTGCCCACGGACGTGAAGCTGCAGATCCTGATGGAAGGCTGACGGGCGAAGGGCGGGGCTATTCGGCCTCGCCATATTCGTCGCTGCGATGCAGAATGCGGCACCTCGCGGTGCCGCATTCCACGGCGAGGATGCGGTGGGAGGTGCCGCCGCAATTGGCCTGGAATACCGATGTGGAGTCTGAGCGATAGATCGAAGTGATCTTCGCTCCGAGGCAGTCATTGCGCGCCAATATGCCTGCAAGCGCGCCATCGCCGGCATCAGCCTCGGTCGAAACGAGGCCAGCCAGAATTCCGGCTATCAAGAGAACTCTGTGCATTCCGGGAACCTGTCGTGGTTTCGATGGCCCCCTTCCGGGGAAGGGGGCAGGTCGTATCCAGCGCTATTTCGCCTTCTCGATCTTGGTCACCGTCAGGCGCCCGTTGACGCGGTCGGCCTCGAAGGAGACCTTGTCGCCAGCCTTGACCGTCTCGAGCATGGCCGGATCGGCCACGGCGAAGACCATGGTCATGCCGTCCATGTCGAGATTCTTGATCGGGCCATGTTTGAGGGTGATCTTGCCCTGGGCCTCGTTGATCTTGGTGACTTCGCCGCTGACCGGGGCGGTTTGCGCCAGAGCGGCGGTGGCAAAGGTCGAAAGGGTGAGGGCGAAAAAGAGTTTGCGCATTAGAGAGCTCCTGTCTTGGTGGTGACGACGATGGTGCCGGTCATGCCGGCTTCGCGGTGGCCTGGGATCAGGCAGGAAAAGTCGAACTCGCCGACCTTGGTGAACTTCCAGACCATTTCGCCGGTTTTCTTGGGGCTGAGGCGCCGGGCATTGGGATCGTCATGCTCCATGTCCGGGTTTTTCTGCATTTCCGCGCCGTGCTTGAGGTTTTCGGCCAGGGTGGCCAGCACGATCTCATGGTCGATCTCGCCATTGTTGCGCAGGACGAATTTGATCTGCTCGCCCTGGCGCACTTCGATCTTGCTGGGGATGAACATCATCTTGCCGTCGCTCTCACGCATGGTGATGGCGATGGTGCGGGCCGGCTTCTTGGCATCGCCGGGCTCGCCATAGGCGCGCGCGCCGCCATGGCCGGCATCGGCCAAAGCCGGGCCGGGCACCAGGGCCAGGGCAACGGTCGCAAACAGGATTTTCGAAAACATCCATGCTCCTTTCATTGAGGGTCAGTGCTGATCGTGGGTCGAACGCCGACCGGGCTTGACCACCCGGACTTCGGCCGTGCTGCTGCGGCTCGCGGGAAGGGAGGGCGCGTGGAAGGCGTTCTTCGACGCTCCGGTCCATTCATAGGAGACCGTGCCTTCCGGGTGCTTGAACCAGCCCGGATCCTTGTAGTCTCCGGAGGCCAGGCCCTGGCGGACCTTGACCGCCGAGAACATGCCGCCCATCTCCACCGCGCCGAACTGGGCGAAGCCCGTCATCATCGGCAGGGTGTTGTCGGGCAACGGCATTTCCATCTCGCCCATGTCGGCCATGCCGGCGGATCCCATCGGCATGTAGTCGGGCACGAGCTTGCGGATCTTGGCCGCGACGGCCTTCTTGTCGACGCCGATATAGTTGCGGACGTCGTGGCCCATGGCATTCATGGTGTGGTGCGACTTGTGGCAATGGATGGCCCAGTCGCCCTCGGCATCGGCGGTGAAGTCGAAGGCGCGCATCTGCCCGACGGCGCAGTCGATGGTCACCTCCGGCCAGGCCGCCGCTTCCGGCACCCAGCCGCCATCCGTGCAGGAGACCTTGAAGTCGTAGCCATGCATGTGGATGGGATGGTTGGTCATGGTGAGGTTGCCGAAGCGCACCCTGACCTTGTCGCCCTTGCCGCAGACGAGGGAATCGATGCCCGGAAAGGCCCGGCTGTTCCAGGTCCACAGATTGAAGTCCGTCATCTCCGCCACCTTGGGCACATAGGACCCCGGCTCGATGTCGTAGGCGTTGATGAGGAAGACGAAGTCGCGGTCGACGCGGCGGAAGGCCGGGTCGCGCGGGTGCACGACGAAGAAACCCATCATGCCCATCGCCATCTGCACCATCTCGTCGGCATGCGGGTGGTACATGAAGGTGCCGCTCTTGCGCAGCTGGAACTCGTAGACGAAGGTCTTGCCGGGCTTGATGTGCGGCTGGGTCAGGCCGCCGACGCCATCCATGCCGTTGGGCAGCAACTGGCCGTGCCAATGGATGGTGGTGTGCTCGGGCAGCTTGTTGGTGACGAAGATGCGCACCTTGTCGCCCTCGACCGCCTCGATGGTCGGGCCGGGGGATTGGCCGTTATAGCCCCACAGATGGGCGACCATGCCGGGGGCGATCTCGCGCACCACCGGCTCGGCGACGAGATGGAATTCCTTCCAGTCGCCATTCATGCGCCAGGGCAGCGTCCAGCCATTGAGCGTGACCACGGGATTGTAGTCGACCCCACTGGTCGGTACGAGCGGGGGCTGCATGCCGGCCTCCTTCATGCTGGGCGCTTCGGGGATGGCGGCCGCCTGGGCACGGCCGGAGATGGCGCCAGCGCTGATCAAGGCTGCGGCGCCGAGGAGGGAACGGCGGGATACTGTCATGATGTCATCTCCCGTGATCAATGCGCCGCGCCGGCGGCAGGTGCGGCGGCCATGGCGGTTTCCCCGCCCGACGATGAGGCCGAGCCGCCGCCGATGAGGGCAGCCTGGAAATCCACGCCGGCGATGAGGAAGTCGCGCTGGGCCCCGATGGCGGCGACGCTGACGTCGAGGCTTTCGCGCGTGGTGGTGAGCAGGTCGAAGACGTCGATCAGCATGCCGCTATATTCGAGCACCGCCTGCTCGTTGATGGTCTTGCGCAGCGGCAGGATGCGGGCACGGTACTGGCGCCAGATGTCGTGCCGGCCGCGATAGGTGAGATAGGCCGCGCGCGTTTCCGAGCGCACGGTGACGGCCTTTTCCACCAGGCGGTTCACCGCCTGCATGTAGGTCTCGCGTGCACGCCGCACGCCGGTCTCGCCGAGATCGAACAGCGGGATCTGCACTTCGAGCTCGAAGCCGCGGGGATAGTCGCGCTTCTTCACGCCGTCCTCGCTGGCGCGGGCGTAGTTGGCCAGGCCCGTGAGGTCGAGGAGGGAGACATAGCGGCTCACTTGCGTCAGGCCGAGCTCGGCGGCCATGGCGTCGAGGTCGAGCCGGGCGGCGATCAGGTCGACACGTTTGCGGATGGCCTGCGCCTCGATCTCTGTCGAAGGCGGCAGCTTCCCAGGTGTATTCGGCAGGGTGCTGGGCAGTTTGGTGTCGGTCTCGTTGCCCCACAGGCCGAGCTGGCGAATCAGGGCTTCGCGCTCGGTGCCGGCCTGGAGCCTTGCCTCGGCGAGGCGGTTGGCGACCTCGGCATAGAAGGAGGCCGAGCGCGCCTGGTCGAGCTTGGTGGCGGCGCCGGTCTCGCCGAGCTTGCGCGAGAGATCACCGGCGGCTTCGGCCGAGAGCCTTGCCTTCTGCAAGAGGCCGACGGTCTGTCGGGCCGCGACCGCGCGGTAGTAGGTCCGCCGCGTATCGGCGGCGAGGCGGAAGGTCGCCTCGATGGCCCGGTAGCGCGCCGCCTCGAACTGGGTCCTGGCGATGTCGCGGCGAGCGGGCAGGGTGAGCAAGGCCAGAAGGTTTGCCACCAGGCGGCGTTCGATGTCGAGTTCGCCGCCGGCTACCACGCGTTCGAGCTGGAAGGTCGGGCTCGGCGGCAGGCTCGCCGCGACATAGGCGGCCTCGGAGATTCCGAGCGTGTTGTACTCGGCCTGCAGACCACGATTGTTGAGAAGGGCGATCTGCACTGCGCTGTCGGCGGTCAGCGGCTTGGCGAGCAGGACAGCGACACGGGCCTTGGCCTGGGCTGCCTCGGCCGGCGAGGTGATCTTGACCGTGTCCTTGCCGAGTTCCGCAGCGACTCTCCCCTTGACGGGTGCCATGCCGCCGTCGGGCGTGAAGCTGGCGCAGCCTGCCAGAGTGAAGGCGAGAGAAGTCAGCATCGCCAGCCTCTTCGGCCGCGCGATGGAGTGGGATGGAAACCGGGACATCATGGCTCCTTCCGTCGGGGAGCGACGCTGTCGTTCCGCTCCACCCAGGGTTTGGGATCGACTGGGCGGAAATCCACGGTCCCCGCGGTGACGGGCGTGTATCGCAGGCGCGGGACCGGTGAGGCGGGATTGGCGGGATCAGGGCCGACGGCGAGCCTGGGCGGCGGCGCACAAGCAGACAGGACGACGGCGAGAACCGTCGGGACGGCGATTTTCATGGAATTTCTCGGACAGCGGCGTCCGGGCTGCCGTCAAGGCAGCGGCCGGCACGCCGGTTCTGGGGACAAGGCGGAATGCAGGGCGTCAGGCGCCGTGCATCGCGACCGGTCGGCCGAGCCCGCGCAGGTTCCGGCAATGCAGGGGCATCGACCGGAGGATGGAACGGGCGGAATCAGCCGACGGACGCTTCGGCTTGTCTCGGCGGTCTGTCGAGCAGCGACAGCATCGACATCGGCGAGTCCTGTTCCCTGATGGAGCGCTTGATGGCGATGGTAAAGGTGCGCGCATTCAGGAGGGGAGCATCGGTCTCCACCGCAACGTGGCAGGCGAAGGCGCAGCAGGTAGAGGCGGCTTCTCCGGCACTATTTTCATTGCCGCATGGCGCCGGCGGATGACAGGACATTCCTTCCATGGCGGCTTCATCGCCATGATGCGGCGTCTCGGCCTCCTTGCCGGCGGCATGGTGGCTCATGGCCTGGTCGCCGGCCATGCGCGTGCTCGCCATCGCCCAGCCCACGGTCGTCACTGCGAAAAGCAATGCGAGCACTAGGCACAGGAACGGGCGAAGCGGGCGAATCATGGGACCTTTGTATGAAGGTTCCCATGTGGGAAGGACAAGTTACCATTTGGGCGAATGATGCGGATCTGTTTGTTCGCGCGGATTGGCGCTGCGGAGCCGCAAGTTGTCGGTTGCCGTAGCATAGATGGTCTTACGCAGGGCATTCTTGCACCTTTTCCGCTTCCCTGAACAAATGCGGCGCCAGTTTCAGTGCCGCGAAGACACCCGGCAGGGCGATCAGAATGGCGAGCACGAACACGGCCAGCATAGCCTCTTGCAATTGCGGACCCGTGGTGGCGGAACCTGCGCCGTTTGCGTTGGCCACGAAGCCGAGCACCGCGGCCCCGATGGCATAGGCGGCCGATTGCAGGGTGGGCAGCAGGGCCGAGGTGCGGTTGCGCTCCTCCGCCGGTGAAGCCTCCATCAGCCCCTGGCTGAGATAGCCCCAGCTCGCGCCGAAACCCGCCCCGATCAGGACCTGGCCGCCGACGAGCAGTACGATGTCGGTGAGCCAGAGCCCGACAATGATGGCGATGAGGCCCAGCACCAGGAACAGTGGGCCCAGACAGATCAGCCGGCGGCGGATCTGATGCGAGCCCACGCTCGCCACCGCGATGGCGACCAGGCTCCAGAACACGGCCATTACCGCGTTGAGCGCGCCCGCCAGCGTGGCACCGTAGCCCCAGAGATGCTGGATCAGGTAGACGAGATAGACCGAGGCCGCCGAATGGGCCATCGGCATCAGGAAGACGATCCACAGGCCGAGGCCGATGGGCTTGTCGAGCCGAAAGGCGTCCTTGGGGAAGAGCCGCGCCGGCGAACGCCGGTCGCTGTAGACGGCACCGACATAGAAAAGTGCGGCCAGCACCAGCAGCAGCATGGCGGCGCCGGTGCCGCCGGCCACGTCCGCGATCATCACCGCGGCCATGCCAGCTCCGATCGCACCGAGCTGGACGAGGGGAAGCGCTGCCGCCTCCTGTCGGGCTCCATGCGGCACTACTTTGAGGACCAGGACGATGAAGATCAGCGAGAGCGGTACATTGACCAGGAAGGCGGCCCGCCAGGACACGGTCTCGCTGATGATGCCGGCGATGGCCGGGCCGCCGAAGGCCGCCGCTGCCCAGACCATAGCCTCGGCGCCGAACACTCTGGGTACCAGGCGCGAGGGAAAGATTTCCGGGATCAGGGCATAGCAGACCGCGGCGATCAGGCCTTCGCCGAAGCCCTGCAGGGCGCGTCCCACCAGCAGCACGGCCATGGCGGGAGCAAAGCCCGCAAGCAGGGTGCCGGCCGTGAACAGCAGAGCTGCCCCGATCAGTGCCGCCCGTGCGCCATGGCGACCCTTGGCCAGCGCCGCAATCGAGCCGCCGAGAATGGCAAAGATCAGATAGAGGCTGACAGACCAGGCGATCAGCGAGGCACCGCCAAGCTCGTCGATCGCCGAGGGTAGGGCGGTCGAGACCAGGAAGCTGTTGAAGGCGAACAGGGCAACGCCAAGGCAGAGCGTGGCTGTCGCGCCGGCATAACGGCCGACCGCGATCTCGCGCCAATGGGCTTGGGTTCCCGTCCCGACCTGCGTGTCCATCCTCGGCTCCAACTCGCAACATCCATCTCGAACAAGGTCCGATGTCACTTCAGCATCGCGACTTCGTCTGGCCTACAACCTCTACTTAAGTTAAGGTCAAGCGGTTTTTTGGGAGACGATCCATGGCTGAACTGAGCGTCGGCGACCTTGCTCATCGCAGCGGCGTGTCGGTGACGGCGCTGCATTTCTACGAGCGCAAGGGGCTGATCCGCAGCCGGCGCAGCCAGGGCAATCAACGGCGTTACGACCGGGCTGTGCTGCGCCGCGTCGCCCTGATCAAGGTGGCGCAGGAGCTCGGCTTCTCGCTGGCGGAGATCCGGGCGCGCCTCGCCGAGCTTCCCGACAATCGTCCGCCCTCCCGCGGCGATTGGGAAAGGCTCGCCACGCACTGGGCCGACGAGCTCGACCACCGCATCGCCCTGATGCAGAACCTGCGCAACGAGCTGACCGGTTGCATCGGCTGCGGCTGCCTGTCGATGGAGCGCTGCACCCTGCTCAACACCGACGATCGGCTCGCCGATGCGGGCAGCGGGCCGATCCGGCTGATGCAGGAGGCTGGAGAATGATGCGGCTCAGGCGGGAGCCTCGAACGGCAGGTTGATCTGCCAGGAGACGCCGAAACGGTCGGCGACCCAGCCGAACCGGCGGCTGAATCCATAGTCGTCGAGAGCCATGAAGACGGTGCCGTCCTGGGAGAGGGCCGCGAAGAGGCGATCGAGGTCCTCACTCGTTTCGCAGTCGATGAAGAACGAAAAGGACGGCGTGAAGGTGAAATTGTGCTGCACGGGGCTGTCGATGCACATCACGCTCTGGCCGGCGATGCTGAAGCGTGCCTTCTTGATGGAGCCCGGCAACCCCATCTCACCAGCGCCGTAACGCTCGACGTCGAGGATCTCGCCGTCGGGAAACAGGGAAACATAGAGGTTCATGGCGGCATCCGCCTGGCCTTGTCCCTGGAACATCAGGAAAGGCTGGACCGTCAGTTTCATCGGCATTTCCTCCAGAAAGGGCGGTCGTCATCCCAGCGCCTGTTCGGCATCGGCCGGCACTTCCTTCCACGATGACGTGGCGAGAATGTGGGCCGGTTACCTCTCCGCGCTTCGGGCGTGGGAGCCGCAGAGAATCGGGGTAAGGCAGCGTGAAGCGCAAGAGCCCGCATCGGGCAGGCATGCAATCGGGACGGATGGCAATGGATGTCGTTGTGATCAGGCAGGGCGGCGAGGCGGACAAGCCGGCGTTGAAGGCAATCCTCCGGGATACATTCGACAGCACCTGGCGGCCCAACATCACGCCGGCTGCCGTCGAGCGCTATCTGACCTCCGGTGTCGCCGACCGCTTCATCGACGAGCATGGGCTGGAGTGCCTGGTTGCCGAGATCGACGGCGAGGTGGTGGGCTTCATACGCTGGGAAGGCGATTTCATCGACGCCCTGCATGTTCATTCCCGTCACGCTCGTAAGGGACTCGGACAGCGGCTGATGGATGGAGCGGAGGCCGCGATCGCGGCGGCCGGCTTTGCACAGGTGCGCCTCGAAACCGATACCTTCAACCAGGCAAGCCAGGCCTTCTACCACTCGCGCGGCTATCGCGAGGCCGGACGCTATCCTGACGAGGAATGGCAGAGCGGGCTGACCACCATTCTCTTCGTCAAGCCTTGAGGCTTCACTGCAGGCGGCGCGCGATGATCGATTGCGCCAGCATGAACAGCGAGACGATGGCGAGATAATAGATCAAGGCGGCGCAATACCATTCGACGAAGCGGAAGGAGGCGGCGATAGCATCGTTCACCACCGCCATGATCTCGCGCAGCGAAATGACATAGGCGAGCGAGGTCACCTTCAGGAGGTTGATGAACTCGTTGACCAAAGCGGGCAGCGAGACACGCAGGGCTTGCGGCAGGATCACCAAGCGGAAGGCTTGCAGTCGCGTGAGGCCGAGAGCCGTCGCCGCTTCGCCCTGTCCCGCACCGATCGAGCGCAGAGCTCCCTTCATGATCTCCGCCATATAGGCGGCAGTGACCAGAGTGAAGGAGATTGCGGCCGCCACGAAGGGCGTGAACCAGCCGGCCTTGAGCAGAAAGGGCATCAACTGCGGCGAGCCGTTCCACACCAAGAGCAGCACCAGGATGAGCGGGGCGGCGCGGAACACCCAGACATAGAACTGCGCCGAGCCATTGCGTATCGCCTTGCGTGAATTCAGGCACAGCGCCAGCGGCAGGCAGACGAAGAACGAGACGGCGAAGACGATGACGGACAGGACCAGGGCGATGGCCGCGCCCTGCAGCATGGCCGGGGTGGTCAGTGCCGTCAGGAGGAGAGCCGGATCGAAGGACATGTCGATGCCACTGCTCTCGGCTACTTGTCGTAGTCGACGTCGAAGACAGCAGACTTGAGGCCGTATCTCTGGGCGAGGCCGGCAAAGAAACCGTCATCCCGCAGTTTTCTCAGGGCCTTGCGCACCACTGCCTGGTCGCCATCCTTGCGACGCATATAGATGCCGTAGGTGAAGTCCGACTGCCATGTATAGGCGATCTGGAGCGTGTCCCTGGCGTCGGCGACCCGGAACGCGCCCTCGGCCTCCTCGGTCAGCGTCGCATCGACCCGACCCACCATCACCTGCTGGTAGGCGGCCTGCTGGGTCGGGTAATTGTGGATAGTGACTGGGGCCTTGCCGGCGGCTTCGAGCGTCTTGTTGAGGGGATCCAGGCGCTCTTCCTTGTAATAGGTGCCAGCCTCCAGCGCGACATTGAGGCCGCTGAGATCGTCCGGCTTGCCGATGGCGCCGTTTCCGGCCTTGGTCACCAGCACGGTGGCCGATTTCATGTAACGCACGCCGTCATAGGTCTTGCGGCGCTCGTCATTGACATAGATGCCGCTGATGATCAGGCCGCAGCGTCCCGAGCCGAGCGTCGGCAGGAGGCCCGAAAAGTCGGTGACGGTGTAGGTCGTGCTGGCGCCCCAAGCCTTGGCCAATGCCTCGGCGATCTCGACGTCGATGCCGACAGGCGTCAGGTCACCGGGCGAGCGCTTGTAGGTCAAGGGTGGAAACGCTGCGGTAGTGCAAATATTGAGCGATCCGTCCGAAACGAAGCTCGGCTGCTCTGCGAGTGCCGCAGTACTGGCGAGCGTCGCCAGCGCGACCATGGTCACGAATTTTGCTGTCATGACTGGTTCCCCTGGAGCAAGGCGTGTTCATGGCTGAACGCTGGCACGCTCCGACTCATGTTTCGACGTGTCTTTGTGATTCTTGGCGGCTCCGTCACGCCGCAAAGCGCTTCAGGTTCCCAGGGTGTCCGTTGCCTGGATGCGTCCGATGATCCCGCCATAGGCTTGTATGTCGAAGGCCGGGAGAATGAGCGGATCGACATGCCCGTCGCGACGCGCGGTGAGCACATATTGCATCATCGCCTCAACGCTCGGCATCTCGAAGACCTGGACGAAGTCGTAGGCGCCGAGCACGGCGTAGAAGGCGATGGAACGGCCGCCGAGCGCGGCGACACGCTCCTCGCTGAGCTGCCGCCGCCCGGCGCTGTCGGCAAGCTCGGCCAGCCCCTTGGCTGTCAGGCGCATCAGGGAAATGTAGCGCTGGGGTGCGCCGCGATCCGGCATCACGCGCCGGCCCTCGGCAGCTTGGCGAGGCCGGCCAGCACCGCGGCCGAATCCGTCAGGGCGCCGAAGATGCCGTTCTCCACCGTCACCATGTGCAGCGCCGCCTCATGGGCGCGCTGGTCGCCGCTGGCGCAGGCATCGGAGATGGTCAGGCACTGGAAGTTGCGGTCGCAGGCCTCGCGCAAGGTGGTGTGAACGCACACATCGGTGGTGCAGCCCGAAAAGAGCAGATGAGTGATGCGCTGGGCCCGCAGCACGTGCTCGAAATCAGTATAGGTGAAGGCGCCGTTGCAAGTCTTGTCGACGATGATGTCCTCGGGGCGCACCTCGATGTCGGAGACGATCTCGAAGCCCGGGCCCGAGCGCAGCAGAACCTGCGTGCCGTCGAGGCCGGCGCGGCTGCGTCGCCATTTTTCGTAAGGGGTCATGTCCGCCATGTCGCCGCGATAGCCCTGGCGGGTATGGATGATACGGATGCCGGCGGCGCGGGCGGCGTCGATCAGCCGGTTGACCGTCGGCAGGATGGCTCGAAGCGGGCTGGGATCATAACCCTGCCTGGCAAAATAGCCGGTCGGCGAAAGGAAGTCCTCCTGCAGGTCGATGACAACAAGCGCCGTGCTGCGCGGATCGAGCCGGCCATCATAGGGATAATCGAATGGTGTTGCCTTGATCATCGGGGTGCTCCCTTTCGCCTTCCTGGATAGCACCCGAAATCGTTCTCAAAAAACGATTTATTTTAACCAAAATTGTTCTATTAAATTCATCAATTATCCTGCGAGGCACCGTGGCCCGGCCCCTGATCTATCTGCAATATCTTCCGGCCTTCGAGGCGACGGCCCGGCTGGCCAGCCTTCGCCGGGCGGCGGAGGAGCTCAATCTCAGCCCGAGCGCGGTCTCGCTGCAACTCAAGAAGCTCGGCGAAGCGACGGGGATCGTCCTGTTCGAAAGGGCAGGGCGCAACATTGCGCTGACGCCGGCTGGCCGCGATTTTGCCCAGGCAGTCGCCGTCAGCCTTGGCCAGCTCGATGGGGCGGCGCGCGACTGCCGCAGCCGGGGCGCAGCGACCCCACAGCAGAGCCTGGCACTGTCCCTGCCGACTGCGCTCGGGGTCGCCTGGCTGAGTGCGGTGGCGGTGGAGTTTGCGGAAAACCGCAACATCGCCAACCTGGCCATCAACGAGGCGATAACCGCCGCCGAGGTGGATTGGCAGGCCAGCGATGTCGCCATCGTTTATGATAATCCACCTTTTCCAGGACGGTATTGGCGCCTGCTCAGCGAGGTGCGGCTGCGGACAGTATGCGCCCCGACCCTGTTTCCGAGGCTTGACCTGCAGCACCGCGAGCGCAAGCTCAACGGTATCACGCTGCTGCACGAGGATCGCGGCGAGGAATGGGCGCGTTGGGGCGTGGCGGCGCGGGTCAATCTGCAAGGCAGCGCCAGCGTGCGCGTGGCTTCGGTGGCGCAGGCGATTGCCTCCGCCGTGCAGGGGCAGGGGCTGGCGCTGGTCTCGGACGTGCTCACGCGCAATTTGCTGCGCGAGGGCCGGTTGATCCAGCCCTTCGCCACCTCGATCAACGCCGCGGCGGCCTACTATATCCTCTGCCCCGTCGACCGGGCGGAGGAGCCGCTCCTGCAGGCGCTGATGGAGCGGCTTGTCGAGCGCGTCGGGTCGTAAGAGCCGGGGCGGCTACATGCGGGAGAGCAGGAGGATCCGGCGGCCCCTGGCATCGAGGAGCAGCAGCTTGTTGCGGGCGGCATCGATGCGCCAGCTGCGGGCGGCCTGCAGGGCTTTGAGGAACTTGCCTTCCTGATCCATGATGGCGGGAGGGCAGGCCATCTGGGTGCTGACGATCTGCCCGAAGCGGATGCGCGAGCCCTTGATCACGGTACTACCGCCCATGCCGTTGCAGCCGCCGCGGCCGGAGACTTTGCCGTCGGCGGCGATTTCGAGCACGCTTTGGGCGTTGTCGACCACGCCGTGGCCATTGATGTCCTCGGCCAGCCAGCGTCCGCCGGGACCTGCAGGACCCGCTTCAGCCGCGTGGCCGACACGATCGACCTGAATGTCGCCATTGATGGGTTCGCCCGCGGCGACGGCGTGGTGTGTGGTGTTGAGGAACCACAGGCGCCCATTGACGCTGATGCGCGCCTCCAGGGCATAGCGGCCCGACGGCTTGAGCACCCTGTCGTCATAGCGCAGGCGATAGGGAATAGGCACCTGCCTGCCGGATCGAAACGATGTCCGCGCCAGTGTTCGAGCCGGGGCGTCCGCCAGGGAGACGTCGACGAGCTTGACCTCGACCACCGCCGAGGGAGGCAAAGCGATGCGCTCGCGATAGCTGACCGTACCGGCGAGGGTACGCTGCCTTGCGAATGCTTCGCTCGCGGGAAGCAGCAGGCCGAGCAGGGCGCAGGCTAGTACGATAGGTCGCCAGCGATTGATCATCGGGTATCACTCCTTCAAAGGCGAGGGGCGCAGCACAGTCCGGACCACCGGCCTCTTTGGCTAGCCTAGCAGCTTGACGCGCCGCCCACACCCTTGGCCGGAATTCGGAAGGCCCAGCCTTAGCTGTGAAGCCCCGGCGCCTCATGCCCGGTGCGGGCGACATATTCGGTATAGCCGCCGCCATATTGGTGGATGCCATCCGGCGTCAGCTCCAGCACCCGGTTGGAGAGAGCGGCGAGGAAGCGCCGGTCATGCGAGACGAACAGCATCGAGCCCTCATATTGCGCCAGGGCCGCGATCAGCATCTCCTTGGTGGCAAGATCGAGATGGTTGGTGGGCTCGTCCAGCACCAGGAAGTTCGGCGGATCATAGAGCATCTTGGCCATCACCAGCCGGGCCTTTTCGCCGCCCGACAGGAAACGGCATTTCTTCTCGATGTCGTCACCCGAAAAGCCGAAGCAGCCGGCGAGAGTCCGCAGTGAGCCCTGACCCGCCTGGGGAAAAGCATCCTCCAGTGTCTCGTAGATGCTGCGATCGCCGTCGAGCAGGTCCATGGCATGCTGGGCGAAGTAGCCCATCTTGACGCTACCGCCCTGGACGACCGTGCCCTTGTCGGGGTCGGTCGTGCCGGCGACGAGTTTGAGCAGGGTGGACTTGCCGGCACCGTTGATGCCCATCACGCACCAGCGCTCCTTGCGGCGAACCTGGAAGGTGAGGCCATCATAGATGCTGCGATCGCCATAGGCCTTGTGCACCTCCTTCAGGCTGACGACGTCGTCGCCCGAACGTGGTGCCGGCTGGAATTCGAAGGCGATGCTCTGGCGGCGGCGCGGCGGCTCGATCTTGTCGATCTTCTCCAGCTTCTTCACCCGGCTCTGCACCTGCGCTGCATGGGAGGCGCGGGCCTTGAAGCGCTCGATGAACTTGATCTCCTTGGCGAGCATGGCCTGCTGGCGCTCGAATTGCGCCTGCTGCTGCTTTTCGTTGAGGGCGCGCTGCTGCTCGTAGAATTCGTAATCGCCCGAATAGCTGGTCAGCGTGCCGCCGTCGATTTCCACCACCTTGGAGACGATGCGGTTCATGAACTCGCGATCATGCGAGGTCATCAGGAGGGCGCCTTCATAACCCTTGAGGAACTCTTCCAGCCAGATCAGGCTCTCGATGTCGAGATGGTTGCTCGGCTCGTCGAGGAGCATGGCGTCGGGGCGCATCAACAGGATGCGGGCCAGCGCCACACGCATCTTCCAGCCGCCGGAGAGAGCCCCGACATCGCCGTCCATCATGGCTTCGCTGAAGCTGAGACCGGCCAGCACCTCGCGGGCACGCCCTTCGAGCGCATAGCCACCCAGTTCCTCGAAGCGCCCTTGCACCTCGCCATAGCGCTCGATGATCGCGTCCATGTTGTCGGCCTGGTCCGGATCGGCCATCGCTGCTTCGAGTTCCTTCAACTCGGCCGCGACTTCGCTGACCGGCCCTGCGCCGTTCATCACCTCGGCGACCGCGCTGTGGCCGGCCATCTCACCGACATCCTGGTCGAAATAGCCGATGGTCACGCCGCGATCGACCGAGACGCGGCCTTCATCGGTCTCCTCCTCGCCGGTGATCATGCGAAACAACGTGGACTTGCCGGCGCCGTTGGGGCCGACGAGCCCGACCTTCTCGCCCTTCTGCAGGGTGGCCGAAGCCTCGATGAAGAGAATCTGGTTGCCGTTCTGCTTGGAGATGTTTTCGAGGCGGATCATGATGCGGTGCGGTCAATGAATAGGGAACCGCGCTCTTACGCGATGCCGGGATTTTGAGGAAGCCTCCAATGCCCGGAGAAGGAAGGACAGATCAGTCATTCCTCGCAGGCATGGGATGGCACTTAAGCTCATGCCCGCAAATAACTGACAATGTGAAGGAAAGGAGAGAATGGCGCGCCCGAAAGGATTCGAACCTCTGACCCTCAGATTCGTAGTCTGATGCTCTATCCAGCTGAGCTACGGGCGCGCTGGGAAGCGACCGGCGCTTCCATGGGCGGTCTGATAACCAAGCGAAGCGGGGGATGCAAGCCCCCCTCGCGCTTTTTTTCACATTATCGAAATAAACCCTCGCCCTGCTCGTCGATCAGCTGCTTGCCCTTGGTCAGGGAAAACTGCACGGCATCGTCCAAACTGGCGAAACGATCGGCCCGAATGAACTTGTGGCTCTTGAGTTCGCCACCGATCTCTTTTTCCACATAGCCGCAGGTTTGATACTGGCCTCCCTCCTTGTAGGGGGCCGGACGCACGGTGAATCCGTTGTATTCCTCGCCGTCGCCCTTGGGGGCGGGCTCACCATCCGATTCGCGTTTGCCTCCGAACAGAGAGGAGAGGGATTTAAGGAAGGAGGCCACGGCAAAGTCCCAGTCTGATTGATCAAGGCCCGCACGATAGCCGCATTGACGCCTGTCGCCAATGGGCGCATGTTCCGCCCGGTTGTGGGAGGACGAGCTTTCGCGCAGGGGCTGCGGGGATTTGCTCCAGCCGGCGTGCTTCACTAGAATTTGCCGGCCGCTACGAGATGCGGCAGCGATTCCTGGGACACAGACATGAACAAGCTCATTCTCGCCAGCATGATCGTGATGGGTGGGTTCTATGCTGGGACAGGTACGGGACACGCGGCCTCCCGCCCTCAAGGCGAGCGCTACGCCGACAATGCCAGGCTCGAATGCATCCTGCCCTGGTACCGCTTCTTTGGTGCCTGCGACGAAGCAATCCAGGATCCGCCCGATGGCAAGAACGGGCATGCCTGGGAGTATCGCAGCCACCGACATCGCGGCTGGCGTCGCTAAAGCCTTACGCCGTAAACAGGATTCCGGTTCTCAGCGAGGACGGCCCGCCGGTGGGAATCCTCGAAGCTGGCCTCAATGCCAAGCCGCGGAGCGCCTCTTCGGAGCGCGGGGGCGCATTTTTTTCCGCATCGCTCTTCATCCCGTGGCCTTGAAATTGCCGCGGGAAGACCAAGATCTAGGAACCCCACAAGACGGCGGGGAGCCGCGGGGATTTCATTTTCAGTTTTGCCGGACAAGGGAGCCGGCATCGGGATTGTCGACGGACCCGGCAGACGGGCGCGTCGGTATGCCTGGTGCCGATTTTCGCTAACTTATTGATTTTTCACCAGGGTCCATAAAGGGGCAGCGATGCGTGAAGGTAAGATGATACTAGATGGTTTGCATGGCCGCGATGCCGTCATCGGCACCCTGCTGGCCTTGGGGCTCTCGACGGCGGCGATCGCCCAGAATGCACCGCCACCCCCGGTTTCCGTCGCCAAGCCGGTGGTGAAGGACGTCGTCGAATATGACGATTTCATCGGCCGCTTCGAAGCGGTGGACCGCGTGGACGTCCGGGCTCGGGTCTCGGGCTATGTCGACAAGATCCATTTCATCGACGGTGCCATCGTCAAGGCGGGAGATCCGCTCTTCACCATCGACCAGCGCCCCTATCAGGCCGCCCTCGAGGAGGCGCAGGCTGGCGTCGAGGCAGCCAAGGCGCGGGTGGATTTCGCCGCGGGCGACGTCAGCCGGGCCGAGAATCTGCGCAAGTCCGGCAACATCACCGGCCAGATCTATGACGAGCGCACCCAGACGCTTGCGACAGCCAAGGCCGACCTCAACCGGGCGCAGGCAACCTTGAACCGCGCCAAGCTCGACCTGCAATTCACCGAGATCAAGGCACCGATCGGTGGCCGCATGTCGCGCCGGCTGGTCTCGCTCGGCAATCTCGTCAACGCAAACGAGACCGTCCTCACCAATGTGGTGTCGATGGATCCGATCAATTTCTATTTCGACGTCGACGAGCGCTCCTATCTCGCCTACCAGAAGCTCTCGACCGGGTCGTTGCGCGTCTCCAGCGACGGCAATCTCAACGAGGTCCTGGTCGCCACCTCCAACGAGCGCGAGCCCATCCACAAGGGCCATATGGACTTCACGGACAACCGCCTGGATGCCGCCAGCGGCACCATGCGGGCCCGCGCCGTGTTCGAGAACAAGGACCTGGCTCTGGTGCCCGGCCTGTTCGGCCGCATCCGCATTCTCGGTTCCGACAAATACAAGGGCGTACTGGTGCCCGAGGACGCGCTCGGTTCCGACCAGGATCGGCGTGTCGTCTATGTCGTCGGTGCCGACAACACCATCGCGCTGAAGCCGGTGCGTGTCGGCTCGCGCGTGGACGGCTACCGCGTCATCCGCGAAGGGCTGAAGGGTGACGAGACCATCGTCGTCAATGGGCTGATGCGGGTGAGACCGGGTATCAAGGTCGATCCCAAGCTGACGACCTTGCCGGCGACCGCCGTCGCAGCCGCCAACTGAGAGAGCGGTCATGCGGTTTGCCCATTTCTTCGTCGATCGGCCGATCTTTGCTTCGGTTTTGGCGGTCGTGATCACCCTTGTCGGCGCCATCGCCTTTCTCGGCCTGCCGGTTGCGCAATATCCCGAGATCGCACCACCCACCATCGTGGTGCGCGCCAGCTATCCCGGCGCCAATGCCCAGACCGTTGCTGCCACGGTGGCGACGCCTTTGGAGCAGCAGATCAACGGCGTGGAGAACATGCTCTACATGTCCTCCTATGCCTCCAACGATGGCTCGATGTCGCTGACCATCACCTTCAAGCTCGGTACGGATCTCGATACCGCTCAGGTGCTGGTGCAGAACCGGGTGGCCATCGCGACGCCCCGTTTGCCCGACGATGTCAGGCGCCTCGGCGTCACCACGCTGAAGTCCTCGCCCGACCTGATGATGGTCATCCACATGTTCTCGCCGGATGACCGCTATGATCAGCTCTACGTCTCCAACTACGCCCGCAACAATGTACGCGACGACCTCCTGCGTCTCGATGGCGTCGGCGATCTCACCATCTTCGGCGAGCGCCAGTACAGCCTGCGCGTCTGGCTCGATCCGGACAAGCTGGCCAGCTATGGCCTGACCTCGTCCGACGTGGTCAAGGCTATCCAGGCCCAGAACGTCCAGGTTTCCAGCGGCGCCATCGGCCAGGAGCCGACCAGTTCGGGCGGGGCCTTCCAGGTTACCATCAACACGCAGGGGCGCTTCCAGGACGTCGCCCAGTTCCGGCGCGTGATCGTGCGCTCGACCCCGGACGGACAGCTCGTCCGGGTCCAGGACGTGGCGCGCGTCGAACTCGGCGCCCAGGATTACGTCACCAATTCCTATCTCAATGGCAAGCCGGCGGTAGCGCTGGCGATCTTCCAGCGCCCGAACACCAATGCGCTGCAGGCCGCCGACGAAATCATCAAGAAGATGGAGGAGCTCAAGCAGTCCTTCCCGCCCGGCATCGCCTATTCGATCGTCTACAATCCCACCCAGTTCATCGCGGAATCGGTCAATGCCGTCTACCACACCCTCGGCGAGGCCGTGGTGCTGGTGGTGGTGGTGATCATCATCTTCCTGCAGAGCTGGCGCACGGCGCTCATCCCGGTAATCGCCATTCCGATCTCACTGATCGGCACCTGTGCGATCATGGCCGTCTTCGGCTTTTCGCTCAATACGCTGACCCTGTTCGGCATGGTGCTGGCGATCGGTATCGTGGTCGACGACGCCATCGTGGTGGTGGAGAATGTCGAGCGCAACATCAGCCTGGGCATGTCGCCGCGCGATGCGGCGCATGAAACCATGGACGAGGTCGGCACGGCGGTGATCGCCATCGCCCTGGTGCTGGGCGCGGTCTTCATTCCCACCGCCTTCATTCCTGGGATATCGGGCCAGTTCTATCGGCAGTTCGCGCTGACGATCGCAGTTTCGACCTTCCTCTCCGCCTTCGTCTCGCTCACCCTGTCGCCGGCGCTCGCAGCGATCCTGCTTAAGCCGCACAGTCACGAGCCGCCGCGCAACCCTCTGACGAAGCTCGGCAAGAGCCTGGCTGGCGGCTTCAACCGCGGCTTCGATGGCCTGTCCAATGGCTATGCCTCCAGCGTCAATCGTGTCGTCAGGCGCAAGATCATCATGCTTCCGCTCTATGCGGGACTGCTGGCCGGCACGGTATGGGCGGTGCAGAAGGTACCGCAAGGCTTCATCCCGACGCTCGACCAGGGCTATGCCATCGTGGTCGTGCAGCTGCCGGACGGTGCCGCGCTTTCGCGCACCGATGCCGTCACCCGGCGGGTCTCGGAAATCGCGCGGGCAACGCCCGGTGCGCAGGATGCCGTCGCCTTTGCCGGCTTCTCTGGCGCGACCTTCACCAATGCCACCAATTCGGCTGCGGTCTTCGTGCCCTTCAAGCCTTTCGAGGAGCGCCTCAAGGAAGGGCTGACGGCCGACAAGATCATCAAGGACCTGTTCGGCCGCATGCAGGTGATCGAGGAGGCCTTCATCATCGCCATCCCGCCGCCCCCGGTGCGTGGTATCGGCAATGCCGGCGGCTTCAAGCTGCAGGTGCAGGAGCGGTTGGGCTCGGACATCCAGCGCATCCTTGCTTCGACCTATGAGATGATGGGCAAGGCGCGCCAGAATCCGAAGCTGTCGGGCGTGTTCACCACCTTCTCGGCCAATTCTCCGCAGCTCTTCCTCAATATCGACCGGCAGAAGGCCGAGATCCTGAACGTGCCGATCACCAACATCTTCGACACGCTGCAGCAGAATCTCGGCACGGCCTATGTCAATGACTTCAATGCGTTCGGGCGCGTCTACCAGGTGCAAGCCCAGGCCGACCAGCGCTTCCGCAACGATCCCGAACAGATCGGGGGCCTGCGCGTACGCTCGGCGTCGGGGGCCCTGGTGCCGCTCGGCACGCTGGTGGAGGTGAAGGAGGTCTCCGGCCCACAGTTGATCCAGCGCTACAACATGTACCCGTCCGTGCCATTGCAGGGCAATGCCGGCCCGGGCGTCTCCACGGCCCAGGCCCTGGACGAGATGGAGGCCCTGGCCAAGGCAACCTTGCCGCAGGGCACCAGCTTCCAATGGACGGACCTGGCCTTCCAGGAGCGGGCGACCGGCAATACCGCGATCTTCATCTTCGCCCTGTCGGTGCTGTTCGTCTTCCTGGTGCTGGCCGCCCAGTATGAAAGCTGGTCGCTGCCGCTCGCCATCATCCTGATCGTGCCGATGGCCGTGCTCTCGGCGCTGCTCGGCGTGATGGCGCGCGGCATGGACAACAACATCCTCACCCAGATCGGCCTGATCGTACTGGTGGGCCTGGCCGCCAAGAACGCCATCCTGATCGTGGAGTTCGCGCGCGAGGCCGAGGCGCGGGATGGCAAGAGCCCGATCGAAGCGGTGGTGGAGGCCTGCCGCCTGCGCCTGCGCCCGATCCTGATGACGGCCTTCGCCTTCATCCTGGGCGTGGTGCCGCTGCTGATCGCTACAGGCCCCGGCGCCGAAATGCGCCAGGCTCTCGGCACCGCCGTGTTCTTCGGCATGCTGGGCGTCACCTTCTTCGGCCTGTTCCTGACGCCGGTGTTCTACGTCACCATGCGCCTGATCGCGCCCGGCAGGAAGAAGAAGGAGGCCAAGCCGGCGGAGGTTGCGCCGGCTGCGGAGTAGCGCCTCTTCGGAGCGCGGACTTCCAGTCCGCTCTTGGAAGCAACATCCTACGAAAAAAGGGCGCGACCGGTGAGGTTCGCGCCCTTTCTTGGTGTGCTCTCAGCTTCCAAGAGCGGATATCGCGACATGCTTGCATGTCGCTGAGAAGTCCGCGCTCCGGGGAATCAGTTGTCGAGGAAGCTCCTCAGCTTGCGCGAGCGGCTCGGATGCTTGAGCTTGCGCAGGGCCTTGGCCTCGATCTGGCGGATACGTTCGCGCGTCACCGAGAATTGCTGGCCGACTTCCTCCAGCGTGTGGTCGGTGTTCATGCCGATGCCGAAGCGCATGCGCAGCACGCGCTCCTCACGGGCGGTCAGCGAAGCCAGCACGCGCGTGGTGGTCTCGCGCAAATTGGACTGGATGGCCGCGTCGATCGGCAGGATGGCGTTCTTGTCCTCGATGAAGTCGCCGAGATGCGAATCCTCCTCGTCGCCGATCGGGGTTTCCAGGGAGATCGGCTCCTTGGCGATCTTGAGCACCTTGCGCACCTTTTCGAGCGGCATGGCGAGCTTCTCGGCCAGTTCCTCCGGGGTCGGCTCGCGGCCGATCTCGTGCAGCATCTGCCTCGACGTGCGCACGATCTTGTTGATCGTCTCGATCATGTGCACGGGGATGCGGATGGTGCGGGCCTGGTCGGCGATCGAGCGGGTGATCGCCTGCCGGATCCACCAGGTGGCGTAGGTCGAGAACTTGTAGCCGCGGCGATACTCGAACTTGTCGACCGCCTTCATCAGGCCGATATTGCCTTCCTGGATCAGGTCGAGGAACTGCAGGCCGCGATTGGTGTATTTCTTGGCGATGGAGATGACGAGGCGCAGATTGGCCTCCACCATTTCCTTCTTCGCCTGGCGGGCTTCGCGCTCGCCCTTCTGCACCATATGCACGATCTTGCGGAACTCGGTGATCTCGAGCCCGGTCTCGGTGGCGAGGTTGTGGATGTCCTCGCGCATCGTCTTGATGGTCTCGAGCTCGTGGGCCACGAACTCCTTCCAGCCCTTGGAGCCGAGCTTGGAAACGCGCAGGATCCACTTGGGATCGAGCTCCGAGCCCTGATAGGTCTTCAGGAAGTCCGTCCGGTCGACGCGATAGCTCTCGGCCAGGCGCATCAGGCGGCCTTCATAGCTGATCAGGCGCTTGTTGATGTCGTAGAGCTGCTCGACCAGGGCATCGATACGCGCCTGGTTCAGCGAGAGGCTCTTGACGTTGACGACGATCTCTTCCTTCAGCTTCTTGTATTTGCGGTCCTGCGACGGCGAGAGCGAGCGGTTCTGCAACCGGCTCTCGACATTCACGTCCTGCAGGCGACGCAGCTTCTTGTAGTCGTCGGCGATGCGATCGAAGGTCTCGAGCACCTTGGGCTTGAGCTCGGCTTCCATGGCCGAGAGCGACACGTTGTTCTCCATGTCGTCTTCGTCCATGTCACCGTCCATCGGCGGCAAGGCGTCGTCGTCCATCTGCTGCTGCTCGGCCTCGCCGGCCTCGGCCTCGCCTTCACCCGCCACTGCCGGCGGGTTCTTGCCGTCGGGGCCGGCATAGGTCGCTTCGAGGTCGATGATGTCGCGCAAGAGAATCTTGCCGTCATTGAGCTCGTCGCGCCAGATGATGATGGCCTGGAAGGTGAGGGGGCTTTCGCAAAGCCCCGCGATCATCGCCTCGCGGCCGGCCTCGATGCGCTTGGCGATGGCGATTTCGCCTTCGCGGGACAAGAGCTCCACCGTTCCCATCTCGCGCAGATACATGCGCACGGGATCGTCGGTGCGGTCGGTCGGCTCCTTGGCCGTGGTGGTGGAAGCGATCGCCCGTGAAGAGGTGGTGGCCTCGACGAGGTCGCCGCCCTCGGCTTCCTCCTCCTCGCCCTGAGCAGCCTCCTCGGACTCCTCGTTCTCTTCGTTCTCGACGACATTGATCCCCATTTCGGAGAACATGGCGAGCACGTCCTCGATCTGGTCGCCATCGACCTGATCGGAAGGCAGGACGTTGTTGATCTCTTCATGCGTGACATAGCCACGCTTCTTGGCGCGCTTGATCAAGGCGCGAACCGCGGCATCCGACAGGTCGAGCAAGGGGCTGTCCTGGCTCGGCGCTTCGGTGTCCGGCGTTTCTTCCTTGTCAGCTTCCTTTTTCGCCATCGTTGCTTTCCCTCACTCGCTCAAAGCAGGATTTCGCAGCTCGCCCCGCCGGGTAGAGCTCTGAAATCCTGCAATACGTCCCTGCCGGTCCGAGCCCGGCGATTGCCAATTCTCCGGGACCACAGATTTTGGTCCGCAAGCACTGGCGCATCCGCGCACCCTGTGCCAAACCCGATGTGGAAACTCTCAGATTCGCCTGCCGGCGCGTCCGAGCAATTCCGAACAACTTCAAGGCCTTGGCGCCCGATCTTGGTATCGGGTGGGAACCCTGGCCCAAAACCCTGCACTTCGCGGGAAGTTCCCGCCTACCCGGACCGTTCGCCAACACCAAAAAGGGCAGCATCCGGTACCCGGAGCCACCCGACTTGTCGCCGCCTTGCTCCAGCGCCCTGGGAAAGACCTTCGATTCGCCCATGCAACGCCTTGCAGCAACTGCCAGAATCGAAATCCAGTTCCAGGAACTGGCGCTATCACTACCGGGGTAATGGCTAATCCGCCGTTAACCCTGACAGCTCCTACACGGCTCGCGAAGTCCGCCCGGACGAAGCTCCAAACCCCTCGATCGTTGCCTCGGTTCCTTCCATCGCGGCGATCTGTGCCTTGATGTCGGTGAGCCGAGCCCAATTCTCTTCGGTGAAGTCCTGATCCATGGCCGCCTGGGCGAGCCTGAGTTCCTTATGTAGCGTACGATTCTTATGATGCAAGGCCACTGCATGCACGAATCCGTCCCGAACGTCGGGAAACGCGGCGTCCCGTCGCACCCAAAAGTGGGTTGGACCGCTCAAAGCGGCGATATGGGCAAGCAAACGTTCGAATCCCTGCAGCATCAGCTCTGCTTCGAGCGCAACTGATTCGCGCAGGCCGTGTGCCACGCAGTCGACCAAAGCCTGGCGCAGGCGGCTCGCCTCGACATTCTCGAATTCGAGCCCTGCCAGCAATTCGCAATGGTCGTCGAGCAAATAGGGATGAGCGACCACGACGGCCAGGATGAGGGCCTCGCGCGCGGGAATGCTGCCATGGCCACCCCGCATGCGTGCACTTTCCCTCACCGCGGGTGTCACCAGATGCGTGGCCTGCGATGTTTCGCGCCGGCCGCCGCCCTGGCGCCACGCCCGTTGCGGGTCGCCTGCAAAACCGGATTGGGCGGCCCGGGCCGGGGCAAAGAAGCTGCGCAGGCGGTTGTCCATGTCCGCGCGATAATGCTTGCGCACCGTTTCGTCGCGGATCGGCGCCAACGCATCCATCAGCTTGCGTTCGAGTGCGGCCCGCCGCTCCGGCGTCGAAAAGTCACCACTCTGCGTTTCCCGTTCCCAGAGAATGTCGGACAGGGGAAGGGCACCTTGCAGGACTTCCGAAACCGCCGTGGCACCCGAACTGCGTACCAGTTCGTCCGGATCCTGCCCGCCCGGCAGCAGCGCGAATTTCAAGGTCTTGCCCGGTCCGATCTGTGGCAGCGCTACGTCGACGGCGCGGTAGGCGGCGCGCCGGCCGGCCTTGTCGCCGTCGAAGCACAGCACCGGCTCCTCGCTCATGCGCCAGAGCAGGTTGAGCTGGTCTTCGGTGAGGGCCGTGCCGAGCGGGGCGACCGTATGCCCGAAGCCCGCCACGCTCATCATGATGACGTCGACATAACCTTCGACCGCGATGACGCCGCCCTTCTCATGGGCGGCCTTGCGGGCACGATGATGGTTGTAGAGGCAGGCGCCCTTATGGAAGAGCGATGTCTCGGGCGAGTTGAGATATTTGGCGGATGCCTCCTTGTCCATGGCGCGGCCGCCGAAGGCGATCACCTTGCCGCGCACGTCATGGATGGGGAACATGATGCGGTCGCGGAAGCGATCATAGGGGACCTGGATGTCCTCGCCATGGATGAGCAGGCCCGCTTCGATCATGGCATCGCGGTCGACCCCCTTGCCGGCGAGATGATCGCGCAGGGCGAATTTCTCGTTCGGGGAGTAACCGATCTCGAATTCGGCCTGGATCGCCGGCGTCAGGCCGCGATCGGCGAGATAGCCACGGGCAGCGGCGCCTTCCCGCGCCTGCAGGCGGGACTGGAAGAAGGTGGCGGCAAGCTCCATCACCTCATGCAGCGAGGCGCGCTGCTCCTCGCGGCGGACATCCTCCACCGTCATCTTGGGCAGGGTGACGCCCGCATCGTTGGCGCAACGCTCCACCGCTTCGGGGAAGGAAATGCCCTCGACCTCGCTCAGGAAGCGGAAAATGTCGCCATGCTTGCCCGAGGAGAAGCAGTGATAGAAGCCCTTCTGGTCGTTGACATAGAAGGACGGCGTCTTCTCGGCGTTGAAGGGCGAAAGGCCGCGCCATTCCCGGCCCTGCTTCTTGAGCTTGACGCGCCTGCCGACCACCTCCGACACGGGCAGCCGGGCACGGATCTCGTCGAGCAGGGAAGGTGGGTATTTCATGGGCTCTTATGTGAGGACGATGGCTATCGACGCAAGAGCCCTCAGTCTAGCACGGAGGGGTGAGTCGAATCTTTCCCCGTTGTCCTCAGGGCGTTGGAGCCATCCATGCTCCGGGAGGAGTGATGGCGGCTTGCGGCCATGAAAACGCCCGCTCTCGATGATTGCTTGCAATGCCATGCGCGGGCAGGAGCCGTTGGCCGAGATCATGGGACTGATTGACAGTATCGGCGCCATCGCACGGATCATGGGCGCCATTGCCTTTCTCGTAGTGCTGGTCTGCGGCGGCATCTCCCTCATTCGGGATCGACCCGGCTTCTGGCATCCCGAGGATTTCCTTTAGCCTTGCTACCAATCATGGAACGGAGCACATGAAAAAGGCCCGGGCAAAAGCCGGGCCTTTCTTGATGTGATGATCGCAGAGACGGATCAGAAGGTACGCTTGATACGCACGCCGCCGGTCCAGAAGTCCGACTTGGCGTCGCGGGCGATCGCAGCAACGCCAGCCGCCGGTACATAGGACAGATTGTCGATCTGCTGATGGGTGTAGGTCACTTCGCCGGTGACGGTCAGGCCCTTGACGATTGTATAGGTCAGATTGCCCGTCAGCGAATACTCCTGGACCTTGCGGTCGCCGAGATTGCTGAATTTGTCATAGGTGGTGTCGATATAGGCGCCGACCAGGTTGGCACCCCACTGCGGCGTGAAGTTGCCGCCAAGTTCAGCCGTTACCGACCAGCCCTTGCCGCCGTCGATCGTCCGATTGTTGGACGTCACGAAGAAGTCCTGGCCCTTGAGCTTGCTGGAGCCGATACCGAGATAGTCCAGCGCGCCATCGGCATACTGGCCTTCAATCACGAAGTGGCCCTTGTCAATGACGGGGATGTTGACGAGCAACGTACCGCCCACTGCATAGCCCCACTTATTCTCGCGGGGATAATAGCCAGCCGTGCCTGCAGGAATCAGGACGCCGTTGGCGTCAACCGCAGGTTCGGCCGTGCGATACTGATGTGCAGCCGCCTGCACCGACACCGAACCCCAGTCTTGCTTCAACCGGATCTGCCCGACGACGTCGGGCACTTGCTGCCCGCCCTGCTGTGTGCTGCGGAAAGCATTCTGACGATGGTCGCGACCGTCTTCGATCGAGAGGGTCGCCGTGAAGCCGCCACCGAAGTCGGCCGTATAGGCCAACAGATTCACAACGTTGGACTGGGCGTAATAGGGCCCCCAGACTGTGTTGCCGAAGTCGAGGTCGTAGAAGCCGAAGAAGGAGTGCGCATAACCGGCGGTTAACCCGCCAAATTGGATGTAGGCGTATTTGATCGAGAAGGTGTTGCCGGACGTGTCCTTCGAGGAATCCCAGTTGATGGGATGGCTGTTGCCGCGGATCTGGAAGAAGGAGCGCAGCAAGCCAAATTCGGTCTGGGTGCGGGCGTCGAAGGAGATACGTGCTTCGGTATTGAAAGCAGAACTGTGGATGTTGCGGTTCTGCTTATAGCCATCGACGCGGTAATTGTTGTTACCGGACAAACCGTCGCCGCTCTGGTTGTAGAAGCGATAGTCGGCGCGAATCTCGCCGCCGATCTTGAGGCAGGTGTCGCTGCCGGGGATGTAGAAGAAGCCGGGGCCGAAGGCGGAGCAGACCTTCACATATTCGACGGCTTCCCCCTTGGTCATGGGGAGGTCGGCGGCCTGGGCGGTGGCAAGGGCGGCAAGGCTGGCCGCGGCGCCGAGGAGGAGAGATTTCATCGTCATCTGAAGGCTCACTGAGCAAATTGGATTGAGTGCATCGGGCTGGCTCGTTCCGGCGTCGGGGCCCGGTCAATTCGCTCGAAAGGCGAGACGACGGCCAGGCACCCGCCGAACGGGAACCGAGGCGTCTTTGCGGAATCTTCAAAAGATTCACAATTGAAAATACAACTTTTGATTGGTGTGACGTATTTATAACTAGGAAGTGTCTCTAAAAAGCCACATATAGTTTTATGACAATTTTATGAAATACTTATTTTTTGAAATAAATATTTGTAATATATGTGTATATTCATAAAATTTATTTATAGAATTCAAAATAATTCTAGGTAATCAAAAAAAGTCAGAGGCTTGGAGAGCCGTTCTCGCCAAGTCTGGATCGGGTCGGCCCTCTTCTAGACAGGATGCGTTCTCGGCGTGCACGCATCCGTTACGCCATGATGCTGAAAAACGTCCATGGGTTGTATTTCGCAGCCCCTGGTTGGAAGCCGGAGCCTTCAGCAAGGTTTATGCCGCCATGTCGGCGGCAACCTCTTTGAATATTCCCCGCAGCCAGGCGAGCAGGCGATCATGCTTGCGGGATGCGTGCCAGACCATGGTGACCTTCAGATCGGCTGGCTCGAGCGGGGGCTCGAGCAGAACGAGATCGAAGGCTTCCGCGAATTGCCGGGCGAAGGCGCGGGAAAGCACGGTCACCATGTCGGTGCGGGCAACGGCCATGAGGGCCGAGGTGAAATGCGGCGTGGTCAGGCCGATGCGCCGTTCCAGGCCCGCCGCGGCCAACGCCGCATCCGCCTCGGTGCTGCCGTCGCCGAAGACAGAGACGGTGACATGGGTGAGGGCGGCATAGGCGGCCAGACTGGGCGGCCCGTTCCGCGCGGCGGGATGATCGCGTCGCATGATCAGCGCGAGGCGATCGTCCATCAGCATCTCGCTGTGGGTCCCGGCCGCGAGCGGGTAATTGGCCAGGGCGAAGGTCATGTCGATGTCACCGCTTTGCAGGCGATGGGCGATATCCGTTCCGATCGGCACGGCCCGCAGGTCGATATGGGGGGCTTCCCGGAGCAACCGCGCCATCACGCCGGGAAAGAGCAGGGTTGTCAGCGAATCGACCGCCGCGATCCGAAGCGTGCGGCGCTCGGTGGAAGGATCGAAAAGCGGTTCGGTGACGAGGGCGCGGATATCGGCCAGGAGTTCCTGCACTTGCGGCGCCAAGGCTTCGGCACGTGCCGTGAGTACCATGCCCGCGCCCGAGCGCAGCATCAGTTCGTCGCCGAACAGATGGCGCAGGCGATCGAGCGCCCGGCTCATCGCCGGCTGGCTGAGCCCGATCTCGCGCGCCGCGCGGCTGACGCTGCGCTGGGAGAGCAGGGCGCCGAGGGCTGTCAGGAGGTTGAGATCGATCGCCTTCAAATGCACGTCACGCATGTATTGGATATAAAGCATGCATTGGAATTATGGTATAGTCGTTGCTAGCGTCTCCTCATCAAGGAGAACGCACCATGCCTGCCAAGATCATGATCCTGGGCTACGGGCCCATCGGCCGCGCCGTTGCACGCCAGCTGTCGGATGCGGGACGCGAGGCGCTTGTCGCCCAGCGACGCGAGCCCGCCAATCTGCCGTCCGGCGCGCGGTTTCGAGCCTGCGATGCTCTCGACCGAGCCAGCCTGACTGCCGCGCTTCAGGGGCACGATGTGCTGATCTGCACCATCGGCCTCGCCTATGACGCGGCCATCTGGGAGAGGGACTGGCCCCGGCTGATGACCAATATGCTGGCAGCCTGCGAGGCGAACGGCGCGCGTCTGGTCTTTGTCGACGACCTCTATATGCACGGTCCCCAGCGCGGGCCGCTCCACGAGAACACCCCCCTCGATGCCCCGGGCCGCAAGGGCAGGGTGCGCGCCGCCATTACACGACAGTGGCAGGCTATGAGCGCGGTGAAGACCGCGGCCTTGCGGGTGGCCGATTTCTACGGTCCCGGCGTGGTGTTGTCGGTACTCGGCCAGGAGGCCATCGGTCGTCTGGCCGCCGGCCGCGCCGCACAGCTGGGCATCGCCGCAGACGAGCCGCACGCCTTCGCCTATGCGCCGGATGTCGCTACGGCGGCGATCCTGCTCGCCGATGCGGCGGATGACGCCTATGGCCGGGCCTGGATCATGCCCTGCGCTCCGGCGCGCACCCCGCGCGCGGTGATCGGCATGGCCGCCGCCGCACTCGGCGTGAAGCCGCGCTTGCAAGCGCTTCCGGGCTGGCTGCAGAAGGTGATGGGCCGGTTCGTGCCCTTTCTCGGGGAGTGGACCGAGACGTCCTATCAGCACGACCGTCCGTTCCTGGTCGATGGCAGCAGTTTCGAGCGCTATTTCGGCTTCCGGCCGATGCCGCTCGAACAGGGCATCTCGGCCACCGCCGCCAGCTTCCGAAAATCTTGAATCTCACTGCCCGACGATGGCTTCGCCCAGACGCAAGGGGGTTTGGAGCAGGGTGCCGGCCGTGTTGACGACGAACAGCCCGGTTCGGGAGATCGGATTGCCGCGCGCAGCCGCCGCATCATTCTTGGCCATCTGATTCAGGGAAGGCAGCAGCCCGACGAACTTGCTGTGATTCATCGAATCCAGGCTCTTGGCGTCCGACATGTCGATGACCCGCAGGCCGTAATGGGCAATGGCCTCCTGGGCCTTCTTGTTGTCGATCAGGACATTGCCGACGCGCGGTACGTCGCCCGCCAGCCGCTGCGAAAAGCCGAGGGCCCGGTCATCGCGCGAAATCGCGACGGTGATGGGTTGATTCAGCTTGCCGATGGTGTCGAGCTGGGTGCGGAAGACGTCGATGTCGATATCCGGCGACATCAGGAAGACTTCGCCGAGCTTGGGCAGGAAGGCCGAGTTGCCGCGGATCCGGGCCTGGCGGAGGGTTTCCACCGCCAGCCAGTTGCCCATGGAATGCGCTATGATGTGGATGCGCTTGACGCCCGGCGTGCGGGCAAGGCCGTTCAGCGTGTTCTCCAGATAATCGCGCGAATAGGTGGTGCTCTCGCGGTCGGCGACATAGCCGGTCAAGGTCCCGAGCGAGGGCCAGGCGAAGGCGACCACGGCACCGGGGAAGCCGCTGTCCTTCTCGAGTTGGGCAACCCGATAGACGGCTTCCTGATAATTGGTGTTATAGCCGTGCACGAAGACGATGACTTCGCCGGTGCCCTTGGTGTCCTTCACCACCGCCGCATCGAAGCGAGCCTGGTCGAGGGGAGCCGAGTTGGTCACCACGAAGTTGACGGCCGGATTGCCGGGAGGTTTCTTCGGCCATTCGATATTGCCGACGGCATGGTTGGGTGGCACCGAGATCGTGTAGGCTTCGTAGCTCAGCCCGAAATTGCGCTTGGCGGTGAAGTCGCGCTTGTCGGTCTCGGAGCGCTGGCGGGTGGTGGCGACCAGGATGTTGACGGGCGTGCCGATACCGGCCGATGCCGAGACCGGATGCAGCATCAACGCACCGGGCCGGTCGGCGCAGGACGCCAAGCCGGCCAGGGCAAGCAGGATCACCGAAAACCGAACCAGGAAGCGTGGTGAAGGCGCCATGCCAGCCTCATCGTTGCAGCGGCCGGCAATCTAGCGGGCGCATCAGTCTCGGAAAAGCCCGGAGTTTCGACGTCCTTAACCGCCGAGCGCTTCCTTGACCAGCGGACTGGTCTTGCCGAAATCCATCTGGCCGGCGAAGCGCTCCTTGAGCACGGCCATGACCTTGCCCATGTCCTTGACGCCGGCAGCGCCGATTTCGCCCACGACGGCGGCGATGGCGGCCTTGGTCTCGGCCACGTCCATCTGCTTGGGCAGGAAGGAGGAGAGCGTCTCGATCTCGGCCTTGCTGGCTGCCGCCATTTCGTCGCGGCCGGCCTTTACGGCGGTCTCCAGCGTTTCGTGGGCCTGCTTGATCATCTTCTGCAGCATCGACAAGATCTCGGCTTCCGGGATCTTGCCGTCATGCTCGCCGCCACGAGCGGCGATGTCACGATCCTTCAGCCCGGCCTGGATCATACGCACGACCGACAGGCGAGCCTTGTCACCGCTCTTCATGGCGTCCTTGACGGCGGTGGTGAAATCGTCACGCAGAGACATGATGCCCTACCTTTCTTGGAATCAAAATTGTTCACCGAGCGGCACGTGGCAGCGAAATATTTGGTGGTATCACCTCAAATCATTGAAAATGCTGATGATTTCGAGTGTGTCCAAGGGTTGACGGCAAGCCGTCCGCCCCCTACTTTCCGCCGCGACTGCCGGGCGGAGCCGAGTATGCCGCCGCCATTCATCCGGCACTTAAGATGAAAATGACCGTCACACAAGCGAGCGCAAGGACTAGACAGATGGAAAATGGCTGGGCGGAACCCAAGGCAACCGCGCTCCTGGTCCTCGCAGACGGCACCGTGATCGAGGGCACCGGGCTCGGCGCCGTGACGAAGGCGGCGGGTGAATTGTGCTTCAACACCGCGATGACCGGCTATGAGGAAATCCTCACCGACCCGTCCTATGCCGGGCAGATCATCACCTTCACCTTCCCCCATATCGGCAATGTCGGCGTCAATGACGAGGACATCGAGACGGTCAACATGGCCTCTTCCTCCGGGGTGAGGGGCGTGGTGCTGCATGCGCCGATCACCGAGCCTGCCAATTACCGCGCCAGTCGCCATCTCGATGCCTGGCTCAAGGCCCGCAACATCGCCGGCATTGCCGGCATCGATACCAGGGCGCTGACGGCCCGTATCCGCGAGGGCGGCATGCCCAATGCCGTGCTTGCCTTCGATCCCGACGGTAATTTCGACGTCGAAGCCCTGAAGCGCGAGGCCGCCGGCCTGCCCTCGATGGACGGTCTCGACCTGGTGCCGCCGGTGACCACGGCCCAGCGTTTCGACTGGGACCAGACCACCTGGGAATGGTCGCAGGGCTTCGGCAAGCAGGACGCCCCGCAATACAAAGTCGTCGCCATCGATTATGGCGTGAAGCGCAACATCCTGCGCCTGCTGGCAGCGGCTGGCTGCGCCGTCACCGTGGTTCCGGCCACCACCCCGGCCGAGGAGATCATCGCTCTGCAGCCGGATGGCATTTTTCTCTCCAACGGCCCGGGCGATCCGGCCGCCACCGGCGAATATGCGGTGCCGGCGATCAAGACGCTGCTCGAAAAGGATATTCCGATCTTCGGCATCTGCCTCGGCCACCAAATGCTCGGCCTCGCGCTCGGTGCCCGCACGGCCAAGATGAAGCAGGGTCATCACGGGGCCAACCACCCGGTCAAGGATTTCACCACCGGCAAGGTCGAGATCGTCTCGATGAACCACGGCTTTGCGCTGGATCGCGACAGCCTGCCGGCCGGCGTGATCGAAACCCATGCCTCGCTGTTCGACGGTTCCAATTGCGGCATCGCCGTCACAGGCAAGCCGGTGTTCTCGGTGCAGCACCATCCCGAGGCGTCGCCTGGTCCACAGGATAGCCACTACCTCTTTAAGCGGTTTGTCGAAAACATGGCGTCTCGCCATGGTGTTGCCGCAGTTGCGCAACACAACGCCTGATCGCAACCGGAGCAGTGTGCATGCGAGCAAGCGTCGCCTGTCTCTTCCTGGTGGTTTCTTGCGCCACTGCGTCGGCGCAATCGGCAGACGGGGCTCTGGTTCCTCTGCCGGATTACTTTCAGAAGAGCATCGCCGCGGCGAACGCCAAGCCGTTGCCGCCCCTCAAGCCCAAGCCCAGCCAGATGCGGGCCATCCGGGCTTCGACCGGGCTGGAAGGCCTGCCGGACCTGATCGTGCATGGTGGTGTGCCCACTCCGCCGGAGCGTCCGCGCCCGAATGACTCTCCCGTGGTGTCGGCCTATGCCGCCGACACGCCCTTGCCGCCGGAGCGTCCGGATACCGATATCGACATGGCGGGGCCGGAGCCCGATGGAGCGTCGACCCAGGCCGATGCCACGCCGAACGCCAAGCCCGACGCGGCCTTGCCGCCGGGAACCTTGTCGCATGCCTTCGTGCCGCTGCCCGTGCGCCGACCTGGCGGCATCGATGACCGCATGACTACCAATCCCGGCGTCAACGCACCGCCGCCGGAGACCAAGGTCGCCATGCTTGGCGGCATGCCGGGGGCGGGCATCGCCATCAACAATCTGGCGCGCGCCGTACCGGAAGCGGCAATCGTCAAGGGGGCCTGCAGCGTCGCACAGCCCTATCGCCTGATGGCGCTGGGGCCGAGCAGCCGCACCACGCTGGTGCCGGCCGCGACCGTCGACTACGCCATGGTGAATGGGCTGGTGCGCTGGGAAGCCGGCATGCAGGCCGCCGCCAAGCAATATCTCGGCGAGAACGTCGTCGCCATCAAGGTTGCCGCCTCCTATGTCTGCCGTGGCATGAACAATATTCGCGGCGCCAAGCTGTCCGAGCACGCCAAGGGCAATGCCATCGACATTTCCGGCTATATCACGGCCAGCGGCAAGGAGATCACCGTCCGCCATGACTTCAAGGGCGGGGGCGCCAAGGCCGCCTTCCTGAAACAGGTGCATGGCGTGACCTGCGGCGTGTTCCAGGTCGTGCTAGGCCCCGGCTCGGATGGCTACCACGAGGACCATTTCCACATGGATCTCGGCCGCTGGAAGAGCTGCCGGTAAGGCCCTCTTCTTTTCTCCTCGACGCTCTCGGCCGGCCATTATCGACGCTCTCGGCCGGCCATTATCGACGGCCGGCCTTCAGCCGTGAAGGTTGGCGGCCTTCGCGGTGTCCGGGCATGACGGCAGCGGTTCGGCGCGGGCCAAGGTCATGAACCTGGCGAGGCGCGCCATGAGCGGGGCTTTCGTTCGCCTGGGCGGCTCGCTTGCTTCTCGAGGGGCCGGCCGGCCCTCACCATGCAGCGCTGTTTGTGGCGACAGAGCAAGGCTAAGGCCCCTGGTCAGGCCTGCAGTCAGATAAGAATCAATCATGATGAACGCCTCCTCGCCGGTTGTGAGAATCCGGTGGAATAGCGCTTATTGTCCGGAAAATTCTGGCATTCGACAAATGAGTTCGGCTTGAATATAGTGCCTCACTCATGAGTTTTACTTGTGAGTGAAATACATGGAGACGCTGCCCTCCCTTCCGGCGCTGCGTGTGTTTGCCGTGGCGGGCAGGGCGCTCAGCTTCACGCGCGCCGCTCAGACGCTCAACGTCACCCAGGCCGCCGTGTCGCATCAGATCCGGGTGCTGGAAGACCAACTCGGCGCGAAGCTGTTCCAGCGCACCACCCGCAGTCTGCAACTCACCGCCGCCGGACAGCAATTGCTGCCGGCCGCCGTCGCGGCCTTCGGTGAACTCGAGCGGGCGGTTGCCGGCATCAGGCGCGCGCAGAGCCTGCTCTCGATCACCACCACACCCTCCTTTGGCGCCCGCTGGCTGGCACCGCGCCTGCCGCGTTTTGCCGAGCTTCACCCGGACATCGAGGTGTCGGTGCGTCATACCGAGACGCCGCTGGATATCGTGGCCGAGGGGATCGACCTTGCCATCCGGGGCGGCCTCGGCAAATGGCCTGGCCTGACGGCGGACTTGATCGGCCCCTCCGTCACGCTACCGGTGGCTGCGCCGGATTATGTCGAGCGCTTGCGTCTCGTCGAGCCGGCGGACCTTGCCCGGGCGCGATTGCTGCATGACCAGGACCGCAGCGATTGGCGGGAATGGCTGGCTGTTGCGCATCTCGATCCGGCTTTGGCGCAGTCCGGACCGACCTTCGACGACGAGAACGTGCTGATCGAACTGGCGCTCGCAGGGCAGGGGGTGGGCCTGGTCGTCGGCAGCGTGGTCGAAGGCCTGATCCGCCAGGGACGCCTGGTAGCGCTGTTCGATCGGCAGGTCACATTGGGATATGGCTACTATCTTGCCTATCCGCCCGGCGCCCTGGCGTTGGCCAAAGTGGCGGCCTTCCGGCGCTTCGTGCTGGCGCAGGCCCGCTGAGGGCGGGACATCGTATCCGCTCTCCACCTCCTGCAGGGCGACCGTGCTCCCCAGCATCCGCCTCGGCCTTACTGCAGTTCAGTGCCTTGACCGGTTACCCCGGCTTCCACTCGATATCATTGCCGCTCCAGAAGCGCTCTTGCCTGTCCGGGGCATAGGCCGCACGCGCGTCGATCTGGCAGGAGAGGGGAGCGGGACCGGCCCCAACCAACCCGACTGCGTGGTAATCCTCGCCACTCGCTTCGATGCGCAACACGTCTCCGCGAGAGCGTTTTGCGATCTGACGGTGTCACCAACAATCGCAAAGACGCGTCCAAACAAAGAGTTAGAGCAAATAGGCGTTCACATTTGAACGCGTTTTGCTTTTGCTCTAGAGGAGGCAGATCCGGCTTCGCCGGTGCCGAGCGAGAAGCGTCCCTGCTGGTCGGTGCTGGTGAATGACGAGCGGCTTGGCCGATGCGAATTGGTCACCCGGATCTGTGCACCAGCGACAGGACGGCCTTCGTCGAGAAGCGCGCCTGTCATGCTGGGCCGGTCCAAGGCGGATCATCCTGCGGGACGGCAGGCCACCAATGCCAGGCAGCAGGCAAGCAGGGTAAATCGCGGCCCGATCATGCAAAATCTCCACAACTGGAACGTGGCAGTCACCGGTGTGAGGGGGATGATGGCGAAATGGGGCCGTTTTTCAGAATGACGTTGCGTCATCATCGCTTATGATCCCGAACACGATCCCATCCCGAAAGGAGGGCCGATGGCCTGGACCTTGATTCGCCTACTCGTTACCGCAGTGGTGCTGGGGATGCCTCCGGCGGTGCAGGCGGAAGAATCCTGCCACTTCCTGACCCAGCGCGGGGGCAAGGTGATCGATAGCTATGTCATGGACTTCGGTCCGCGCGACAAGCTGTATGTCTATATCCTGCGCATGCCGAGCGGCCAGACGGCGAAATGCACGTCGCAAAAGCCGCTGTAAGGGCGGGGCGAACCTTGGATTTCCTCTTGCAACCGTCACTTTCCGCAACAGTCCGCAAACGGCCCCTTTCGCAAGACGCCAAAATGGTTTAGTCGGTCCGCTCGATCCGCCGCAGCCTGACTCAATCGGTCCGAACCGCGTTCGGGCCGATTGAGTCAGGCTGGAGCCATGAATTCTTGGCCGTGGAGTTCCCTCCGCGGCTTTTTCATGCCGGCCCTCCCAAATCGGACGAGCGATGCCAAAACGTAGCGATATTTCCTCCATCCTGATCATCGGCGCCGGCCCGATCGTCATCGGCCAAGCCTGCGAATTCGACTATTCGGGTACGCAAGCCGTCAAGGCCCTGCGCGAGGAGGGCTATCGCGTCATCCTGGTCAATTCCAACCCGGCCACGATCATGACCGATCCGGACCTGGCGGATGCGACCTATGTCGAGCCGATCACGCCCGAGATCGTCGCCAAGATCATCGAAAAGGAGCGCCCCGACGCGCTCTTGCCGACCATGGGCGGCCAGACGGCACTCAACACCGCGCTGAAGCTTGCCGAGATGGGCGTCTTGGAGAAGTTCGGCGTCGAGATGATCGGTGCCGACGCCGACGCCATCGACAAGGCCGAGGATCGCGAGCGCTTCCGCGAGGCGATGACCAAGATCGGCCTGGAGACGCCGCGTTCGCGCCTGGCCCACAGCCTCTCCGAGGCGTTGGAGGCGCTGGACTATATCGGCCTGCCCGCGATCATCCGGCCCTCCTTCACGCTGGGCGGCACGGGCGGCGGCATCGCCTACAACAAGGCCGAATTCATCGACATCATCGAGCGCGGCCTCGACGCCTCGCCGACCACCCAGGTCCTGGTCGAGGAGAGTGTGCTCGGCTGGAAGGAATTCGAGATGGAGGTCGTCCGCGACAAGGCGGACAATGCCATCATCGTCTGCTCGATCGAGAATATCGATCCGATGGGTGTGCATACCGGCGATTCCATCACCGTCGCGCCGGCGCTGACGCTGACGGACAAGGAATACCAGATCATGCGCAACGCCTCGATCGCGGTGCTGCGCGAGATCGGGGTCGAGACCGGCGGCTCCAACGTGCAGTTCGCCGTCGATCCGGCCACGGGCCGCCTCGTCGTCATCGAGATGAATCCGCGCGTGTCCCGTTCCTCGGCGCTGGCTTCCAAGGCCACGGGATTCCCGATCGCCAAGGTCGCGGCCAAGCTCGCCGTCGGCTATACGCTCGACGAGATCGAGAACGACATCACCGGCGGCGCGACCCCGGCCTCCTTCGAGCCGACGATCGACTACGTCGTCACCAAGATCCCGCGCTTCGCCTTCGAGAAGTTCCCGGGCGCCGAGCCGATCCTCTCCACCGCGATGAAGTCGGTCGGCGAGGCGATGGCCATCGGCCGCACCTTCCAGGAAAGCCTGCAGAAGGCGCTGCGCTCGCTCGAAACCGGCCTCAACGGCCTCGACGAGATCGAGATCGAGGGCCTTGGCCAGGGCGACGACAAGAATGCCATCCGCGCTGCGCTCGGCAAGCCGACGCCGGACCGCCTGCTCAACATCGCCCAGGCCATGCGCCTTGGCCTGTCCGACACCGAGATCCACGGCGTGTGCAAGGTCGACCCCTGGTTCCTGGCCCAGATCCGCGGCATCGTCGAGACCGAGCAGAAGGTGCGCGAGATCGGCCTGCCCAAGACGCCGGGCGCCCTGCGCTCCCTCAAGGCGATGGGCTTTGCCGATCGGCGCCTCGATGCGCTCGCAGGCGTTCCGGAAGGAACGGTCAAGAACCTGCGCGCCGAACTCGAGGTGCACCCCGTCTTCAAGCGCATCGACACCTGCGCCGCCGAATTCGCCTCGCCCACCGCCTATATGTATTCGACCTATGCGCCGCCCTTCGTCGGCGCGCCGGCCGACGAGGCCGACCCGTCCGATCGTAAGAAGGTCGTCATCCTCGGCGGCGGTCCCAATCGCATCGGCCAGGGCATCGAGTTCGACTATTGCTGCTGCCATGCCTGCTTCGCGCTTTCGGATGCGGGCTATGAGACCATCATGGTCAACTGCAATCCCGAGACGGTGTCGACCGACTACGACACCTCGGATCGGCTCTATTTCGAACCGCTGACGGCCGAGGACGTGCTGGAGATCCTGCGGGTCGAGAAGTCGAAGGGCACGCTGCACGGCGTCATCGTGCAGTTCGGCGGCCAGACGCCGCTGAAGCTGGCGGCCGCGCTGGAGGAGGCGGGCATTCCCATCCTCGGCACCACGCCCGACGCCATCGACCTCGCCGAGGACCGCGACCGCTTCAAGCGCCTGCTCGACAAGCTCGGCCTGCGCCAGCCCAAGAACGGCATCGCCTATTCGGTCGAGCAGGCCCGCCTGGTCGTTGCCGATCTCGGCCTGCCGCTGGTGGTGCGCCCCTCCTATGTGCTGGGCGGGCGCGCCATGGCGATCATCCGCGACGAGGTCGCCTTCGACGACTATCTGCTCGGTACCTTGCCGCAGATGGTGCCGCCCGAGATCAAGACGCGTTATCCCAACGACAAGACCGGCCAGATCAATACGCTGCTGGGCAAGAACCCGCTGCTGTTCGATCGCTATCTGTCCGATGCCGTCGAAGTCGATGTCGACGTGCTCGCCGATGGCAAGGATGTCTTCGTCGCCGGCATCATGGAGCATATCGAGGAAGCGGGTATCCACTCCGGCGATTCGGCCTGCTCGCTGCCGCCGCGCTCGCTGAGCCCCGAGATCCTGGCCGAATTGGAGCGCCAGTCCAAGGCGATGGCCCTGGCCCTCGATGTCGGCGGCCTGATGAATGTGCAATACGCCATCAAGGACGGCCTGATCTACGTGCTCGAAGTCAATCCGCGCGCTTCGCGCACGGTGCCCTTCGTGGCCAAGGTGATCGGCGAGCCGATCGCCAAGATTGCCGCTCGCGTCATGGCCGGCGAGAGCCTGGCTTCCTTCAACCTGAAGGCGAAGAAGCTCGATCACATCGCGGTCAAGGAAGTCGTGCATCCCTTCGCGCGCTTCCCGGGCGTCGACACCGTGCTGGGCCCAGAGATGCGTTCGACCGGCGAGGTCATCGGTCTCGACCGGGACTATGCCGTGGCCTTCGCCAAGAGCCAGCTCGGCGCCGGTGTCACCGTTCCCTCCGGCGGCACGGTGTTCGTGTCGGTTAAGGAGAGCGACAAGCCGCGCATTCTCGATTCGATGCGGCTGCTTGCCGATCTGGGTTTCACGATCGTCGCCACCGATGGTACGCAGCAGTTCCTGGCCGGCCACGGCGTCGAGGCCACGCGGATCAACAAGGTGTTGGAAGGGCGTCCCCACATCGTGGATGCCATCAAGAATGGCAGCGTCCAGCTGGTGTTCAACACCACGGAGGGTGCGCAGGCCCTGGCGGATTCGCGTTCGTTGCGACGTGCCGCCCTCTTGCATAAAGTCCCATATTACACCACTCTCTTCGGAGCGGTGGCGGCTGCGCAGGGGATCAAAGCCAATAAGGGCGGAGATCTGGAAGTGCGGGCGCTGCAATCCTACTTCTGAAGGAGGCGCCTTCGCCCATCGGGGCGGGGGTACCGTAATATTGCAAATTCGATATGTCAGCCGCGCCGGGGAAGTCCGTCCGGCGCGTATCTTTTTTGCGTTTGGAAAGAGAAGACGAAGCTATGGACAAGATCCCGATGACGCCGGCAGGCCATGCCGCGCTCGAGGCAGAATTGAGGGAACGGCAGCAGATCGAACGGCCGCGCATCATTGCGGCGATTTCCGAGGCCCGTTCCCATGGCGACCTTTCCGAGAACGCCGAATACCATGCGGCCAAGGAAGCCCAAGGCCACAATGAAGGCCGCGTCGCCGAGCTCGAGGACATCCTGTCGCGCGCCGAGGTAATCGACATTACCAAGCTGTCCGGCGACACCGTCAAATTCGGGGCTCATGTCACGCTGATCGACGAGGACACCGAGGAAGAGAAGACCTATCAGATCGTCGGCGAGAGCGAAGCCGATGTGCGCTCCGGCAAGATCTCGATCGGCTCGCCGCTTGCCCGCGCACTGGTGGGCAAGAAGATCGGCGTTTCCGTCGAGGTCAACACGCCCAAGGGCCCCAAGGCCTATGAGATCGCCAACGTCGCCTGGCGCTGAGCCGCCTGCCGATCTCAGACCCTGTCGACACAATGCGCCGCATCCCACCGGATGCGGCGTTTTGCTGTGTGGTCGCGCGAATTTGCTTCGATTGGCGGCGCGACGCATTCTATAGACAGTGAATATCGTGAGCAGGAGGCTATCATGACTTCGGGACATGTCGGGCGCAGAAGCTTCCTGGCCATGGGTGCCGGTCTGCTGCTCACCGGTTGCGCCACTTCCTACGCCGACAATCCGGCCATTCCGGTCATCCGCCGGGTGCAGGTCAGCGGGAGCGGCAATCTCTGGCTCCAGCGCATGCCGCCTTTTCTCCAGCGCAATCTCGTCCGGCAGCTCGGCTCGCGCTACCAGCCCGGTGCAAAGGGCGGCGCGACATTGTCGGTGGCGCTTACCGACATCAGTTTTCCCGTGGATTCGGATGGCGGCCTGATCAGCTTCGACAGCGTCGACACGCTCGATGGCCGTGTCACGCTCTTGTCGTCATCGGGCGGCGTGATCAAGAGCTTCCCGCTCTTTGCCACCACGAGTTCGGTGGATGCTGCTCCTGAAGTGCCTGACCCGACGCCGCGCCGCTATGATTGGCTGGCATCCAGCTATGCCCATTGGCTGCTGAGCAAGCTGGCTTAGGCCCCTTCGCTCACGTCGAGTTCGAGGGGAACGATCGGATCGTCCTTGATGGAACGCAGGGTCAGCGCCGTCTTGACGTTGCGCACGGCCGGCCCGGCCGTCAGCTCGGCCACGAAGGCCTGGAAGGAACGTAGGTCCTTCGCCACGCATTTGAGCACGAAATCGACGTCACCGGACAGCATCCAGCATTCGCGCACCAAGGGCTGATTCTTCACATAGGTCTCGAAGGATTGCAGGTCCGCGCCAGCCTGCGAGGTCAGATTGACCATGGCGAAGATGGTGATCTCGTAGCCGAGAGAAGCTTCGTCGAGCAGGGTACGATAGCCCTTGATCACGCCGGCATCTTCGAGGGCCCGCACGCGTCGCAGACAGGGGGGCGCGGAAATGCCGACGCGCTTGGCCAGTTCCACATTGGTCATGCGGCCATCGGCCTGTAGTTCCTGCAGGATTTTCCAGTCAACAGCATCAAGGCGTGCGCGCACGATAAGCTTTCCGATTAACAGCGGTTACGCCGTCCTAAACCGGGGAGAACAGTCAAGCAAGCATCTTTGTTACCCAATCGGCCTTGCTGCGTGAAACAAACTTGCGTGTGCGGAAAATCTGCCGGGCCAGCATTGCAGCAGATGCGCTGCCGGCCCGTGGAGTCTTGTCCGATACTGGGAGGAGGTATGAAGGATCAGTCTTCCAGCTCGAAACGCGCGGAAACAGTCACGTTCAGCGTACTCTCGCCGGACTCGATCGGCACCGAATCCTGCACCGCCTTGGCGCGATAGAGACCGCCGCCGATCGGGCCGGTATTCTCGCTCAAATCCACCAGCTTGCCCAGGCGCAGGCCGGATGCCTTGGCATAGATCTCGGCCTTGCGCCTGGCATCGTCCAGGGCGGTCTTGCGGGCGCCATCCAGCAGCACCGACTGGTTAGAGACGATGAACTGGATGCCCTCGATGCTGTTGGCGCCGGCGCTGACAGCCTTGTCGAGGATGTCGCCGAGCTTGGGCAGGTCGCGTAGCGTCACGTTTACGGTGTTGGAGACGGTGTAGCCTGCAATGGTCGGGCCGTCCTCGGAACTTGACGAGAACTTGCTGTTCTGGGGGCTCGCCGGCTGCACGCTGAAGCCCGAGGTCTGCAAGTCCTTGGCATCGATGCCGGCTGCCTTGAGTGCGGCGAGGACCTCACCGGTTGCCTTGGAATTGGCGGTCAGCACGTCGCGTGCCACCTTGCCCGCACTCTGTACGCCGATGCTGACATAGGCCAGGTCAGGCTTGGCGCCGACCGTCGCCTCCCCGTTGATGGCGACCACGCGCTTGAAATCCTCGGCTTGAGCGGCGCCGAGCGCTCCGGCCAGCAGCAGGGCGGCGAGGGCGGGGCGGGCGACGAAAGACGGTAGCATCGGTGAACTCCAGTGAAGAAAATTGCGGTCGGAACCTTGCAATCGAAGGCGGCGGGATGATGACGGGCTTGCGGCGGGCATCGCAATTGCGGATGCCGATTGAACCTGGGCGAGACTCTGCCTATAGATGCGGCGTCTGGCACAGCCGGGCCTGTAGCTCAATGGTTAGAGCCGGCCGCTCATAACGGTCTGGTTGGGGGTTCAAGTCCCTCCGGGCCCACCAGACCTCCACGCAGGAATTTGCTGGTCCCGTGGCTGCCAGTCAGCGCCGGTCGGTGGTGCCCCCGCTCGCCGTGGCCAGCGCGGGGCGCGGTTCGTGTCCGGCCTTGTTCAGCCATTGGGCGAACTCCTCCCAGGTCCTGTCCATCGCATAGCCTGGCAGGAAGGGCAGGGACAGGTGCCCGAAGAAGGGCGATAACTGGGCCTGCGCCTTTTCGCGGCCGGCCTTGGCGATCGCAGCGACGTAGAGAGCGGCGGCAAGGCCGGTGCGATCGGCGCCGGACGCGCAATGGATCAGCAACGGCTTCGGTGCCTGTGCCATCAGGGCGATGAGCTGCTCGGCTTGTTCCCGGCTTAGTTCTCGCTTGGCCGACATCCGGAAATCGATGTGATGAATGCCGAGTGCCTTCGCATCGGCCACCTCCCGGTCGTACCAGTCCTGGCCCGGATTGCTGCCGCGCAGATTGATGATGGCCCTGATGCCGTAGCGCTGGACGTTGATCGACATCGTGGCGCTGCCGAGCTGGGCAGAACGATAGACCTGTCCGCGAATCACCGTGCCGAAATTGCCCCAATAGAGCAGCACTCCGACATAGATCGTCACGGCTGAAATGCTCCAGAGCAGCGCCCTGGCAAACCATCTGCCGGCCCGGCTGCCTCCCTTCGCCCGTGCAAAAAGGAAGCGCGGAAGCAGGTAGCGCAGGGAGGATCCTGGGTTGTGCCGGACATGCTCCTTCAATCGATAGTAGGACAGCAGCAGCGCGAACAGGATCGACAGCGATGCAAGGGCGATGGAGCGGTCCGTACTAATTTTCTCATAAATTGATGCCCAAAATGCCGTAATTATCATCAGAACTATTAGAATAAATGAGATAATATTGTCAAAATTTTTAAATATATCTTTGATTATCTCCCTTGTTATCACAAAAAATGGCGACATTGTGTTCTTCCTGGGAGCGGGTTTGAGAGATTTGCGTGCCAATTGAGCAGGGAATTGGGTAAAAAATGCAGCCGGAAACAAATCTATACTGCTGATTATTATTGCAGGGACATTGCGCGCTTGTGTCGGTGGTGCACGCAAGGGGAGATGAGATCGCCCCGGACGGATGTCGGCCGACGCAAGGCCGAGCGCCGTAGGCCGGCATCCCGGATGGGAAGAGGTTCAACTGGGTTGTGGCGAGGAGGTGCCCTCCAATGCCTCAGGGCAGTCAGATCACGCTTGGCGTAGGACAGGCCTTGCCCAGATGCTGGCTGGCGCCTGGCCTCACAGCGGCTGACCCGTGCAAGGGCGCACAGCAATTGGACGGCAAACGCACCATGTCGACGCCGTGGTTGGCGACGTGATGCGCCAGCCGATCTTCCCGTCCTGGTGCTGAAATGTTCTTCGAAATCGTCCGGCTCGGCCTGATCCATGCCGCCGCCCTCATTGCTGTCGCGGCGCTGACCTGTCGCGACCAACTGGTCTTGCGCGCCCTCCTGGTCGTTTCGACCCTGCTCTACATCCTCTATTATCTGGTCGTGCCCGAGATCATGCTGTGGGATGCGCTGTTCTGGACGGCGGTCAATCTGGGCGTGAATCTGCTGATGATGGCCAGGCTGGTCTTTGCTCGCACCCAGTTTCGTCTCAGTGCCGAAGAGCGCCAGCTGTTCGCCGCCCTGGGCGGCCTGTCGCCGGGCGAGTTCCGCTCCTTGATGAAGATCGGTCATTGGCGACGCAGCGAGGGCAACCACACGCTCTTGCGCGAGGGGGAAACGGTCGAGAAGGTCTATTATGTGCTCGACGGCAGGTCTCATGTGATGAAGGCTGGGCGCAGCCTGGTTGTCGGGCCGCAATCCTTTATCGGCGAGGCCGGCTTCCTGCGCCGCCAGCCCGCTTCGGCCACCGTGACGGTCGAACCGGGTGCCTGCTATGTCGAATGGCCGGTCGCAGCCCTCAACGCCCTGCGTGTGCGCCGCCCGCTGATCAAGGTCGCGCTCGACGGCCTGCTCGCTTCTGACATGGCGGCGAAGATGGCTGCGGCCTGATGCCCCTGCGTGCTGCGCAAGATTGCCTCTTTCCGCCGCCCGCCGATATTGGTACGACAAATGGCGATCCGCTGGGTGGGGGCGATGCCCGGCGGACGCCCGGACCGCATCAGACACCATGCCACGCGCCTGGAACGCTTTGCGAATTGACGGACTCGGCAAGACCCGCAAAGACGCCTTGAACCAAGGAGTTGGAGCACAATGCGTTCATGGCTGAACGCGTGGCGCTCCGGCAGGAAACGAGACCGAAATGACTACCCTCCGCCGGGCCGGCATCGGGACCACAAGTGTCGGCATGGGCATCGTGCTCTATCTCATCGGCGTGTTTCTCTTCGCCTTGAACGATGCCCTGGGCAAATGGCTGGTCGCCGACTATTCCGTCGGTCAGTTGCTGCTGCTGCGCTCCGTCGGCGCCGCCATCATCCTCGTGCCGATGGTCTGGCACCTGAAGGTCGATCTCTTCGATTTCGGCCAGTGGCGGCTCCAGGTCGTGCGGATCCTGTGCATGGCCGGCGATACCTTCTGCTTCTATTTCGCTACGCGCAGCATGCCGCTCGCCGATGTCATGACGTTCTACATGGCGGCACCCCTGATCATTACCGCCTTGTCGGTTCCGCTGCTCGGCGAAAGGGTTGAGCCGTTCCGTTGGGGCGCTGTGATCGTGGGCTTCATCGGCGTTCTGGTGGCGCTGCAGCCCTCGGCGGAACTGTTTTCCTCGGCCTCGCCCATTGCTCTCGTCGGCGCTATCATGTTTGGCTTGGCGGTTACGGTGACGCGACGCCTGCGGCGCACGCATTGGCTTCCCCTCGTGGTCTGGCAGTTTGCCGGTGCGGGTGTCATCGGCGCAGCGACGATACCGTTTGCCTGGGCCACGCCGGGCTGGTTCGATCTTGTCCTGATGTTCCTCGTCGGTATCGTTGCCATGGTCTGCTTCGTGTGCATCACGCGTGCCTTGGCCATGGCGCCGGCTGCGATGCTCGCTCCGTTCCAATATTCGGCCATGGTATGGGCGACGCTGATGGGCTGGATCGTCTGGCGCGATGTGCCGACACTGCCGATCCTCATCGGCAATTGCATCATCATCGGCAGCGGATTGTTCGTCTTCTATCGCGATCGCGCCACCGTGTCGGCGCCAGCCGAGTAATCAGGGGGCGGGGGGCACGGTAGAGCCGCGGAAGACGAGATCGACCGGCCAGATCTCCGCGGCGGCGGTGGGATCGGCACCGTTGGCCAGGGCCATGGCGATCTCGGCGACGCGGACGCCGGCGGCATGGATGGAAGAGAAGGTGGTGGTGAGGGCCGGCGTCAGCGTTTCCGGCCTGATGGCGTCGAGGCCGTCGTCATGGGCGATCAGCGACAGATTCTTTCCGACGATCCGGCCCGTTTCCCGGGCGGCCCGCATGGCCCCCAGAGCGAGGAAGATCGACGAGCAGAGCAGGGCGGTCGGTGGGTCTGATTGCTCGAACAGGCCTCGCGCCATGCGATAGCCGTTCTCTTCCGTCATGCGGGCGCCGCCTTCGAGTTCCGGAGGGGCGGCGAGGCCCCGAGCTGTCAGCGCCCGGCGCCAGCCTTGCGAGCGATGCGTGGCGAAGGTGAAGCGCAGATTTTCATTGAGCAGCCCGATCCGGCGATGGCCCAGATCGATCAGCAAGGTAGTGGCCTTATGGAAGGCTCCCTCATTGTCGATGTCGAGATAGGGATAATTGAGGCCGGTCTGCGTGCGCCCATGCACGACCAGGGGCATGCCCAGCCGTTGCAGCATCGCGATGCGCGGATCGTCGATCGTCGGTGAGGACAGCAACAGGGCGTCCACCGAGCGCACGCGGGCAAGGCGCCGATAAGTGCCCGCCTCGTCGCCCTGGGCGGAAGAGACCAGCACGTCATTGTCGGATCGCGAGCACTGGGTGGCGACGCCGGCGAGAAAATCGGTGAAGATCGGATCGAGCAGCATGTTGCGCTCGGACGAGAACACGATGCCGATCGCTCCCGCACGGCCGGTGGCGAGTTTGCGGGCGCTGGCGTTGGGGCGGTATTGGAAGGTCTCGGCCGCCTCCAGCACACGCTTGCGGGTCGCCTCGCCAACTTCCGGAAAGCCGTTGAGCGCGCGGCTGACAGTCGTCTGAGATAGGCCCAGATGCTGTGACAGTTCCTTCAAGTTCACCGCAACGTTCCTTCCAGGCCTTCTTGTTTCTCTCGATGAACAGAGGCAAGCTCGTCATGCCAGGGATCGGGGAGAAACGCTCGTCGGGCACGGCAAATATCTCGCGATACTGCATGCCCTTCCTGGTAGTCTCCCGACCGCAAGCAGCGACCAGACTGCATTTGTTCATTAAAGCGCTTTGGACTAACGCTTTCTATTATTTTTTCTGAGTCAGCTTAATTCTTTTCCGTCAAATAGGTAGCGCAGCCGCCACATTTACCAGGAAATTCACAAGTTTCTCACTCAATCGCTCAAAAGGCATCAACGGCTCTGATTTTCAATCAAATTGTTTCAATGAAAGATGCTACTTTTGGGGGAACTGTTCCTTCGCCTTAGTTGTTACGCAGTTTTGCCATGGGGTCGCCTTGACAAAGGCAAACTTTTGTCGGAATTAGAATTCAAAGCGCTTTGAAGTAGATTATAGAAGCTCTGCTAAAAGGGACTTCGAACGAGGAAATGTCGGTTGCCTATGCTGACCTGCCATAGAGGAGGCAGCTATGGCGCATAAAAGGGAGGAAGACCGCATGTTCATGCGTTGGGCCTTGGCCGCGACTGCCTCTATCGCTCTCACGAGTTTTGCCAGCGCTACCGAGGTTGCGATTTCCTGCGGCGCAGTCGGCCAGGAGTTGGCGCTGTGCAAGAGCGGTGCGGAAGCCTGGGCCAAGAAGACCGGCAATACCGTCAAGATCGTCTCGACACCCAACGATACCAATGAAAGGCTGGCGCTCTATCAGCAACTGCTGTCGGCCGGCGCGAGCGACATCGACGTCTTCCAGATCGACGTGATCTGGCCCGGCATTCTCGCCAATCACTTCATCGATCTGGCGCCCTACACCAAGGGAGCCGAGAAGGAGCATTTCCCGGCGATCATCGACAACAACACCGTGGGCGGCAAGCTCGTCGCCATGCCGTGGTTCACCGATGCCGGCGTGCTCTATTATCGCAAGGATCTCCTGGAGAAGAACGGGCTGAAGCCGCCGACCACCTGGCAGGAAATGACAGAGGCCGCGGCCAAGGTCCAGGAAGGCGAGCGCAAGGGCGGCAACGACAAGTTCTGGGGCTTCGTGTTCCAGGGCAAGGCCTATGAGGGCCTGACTTGCGACGCGCTGGAGTGGATCGACTCCTTTGGCGGCGGCACCATCGTCGATGCCGAGGGCAAGATTACCATCAACAATCCCAAGGCGGCCGAGGCGGTGACGCTGGCTTCCTCCTGGATCGGCAAGATCTCGCCGGACGGCGTGCTCAATTACGGCGAGGAGGAAGCGCGCGGCGTGTTCCAGTCCGGCAATGCGGCCTTCATGCGCAACTGGCCCTATGCCTGGTCGCTGGGCAATGGCGCGGACAGCCCGGTCAAGGGCAAGATCGGCGTCGTAGCCCTGCCCAAGGGCGGTGCCGACGGCAAGAATACCGGCACGCTCGGCGGCTGGCAGCTCGCCGTCTCCAAATATTCCAAGAAGGCCGATCTTGCTGCCGACCTCGCCGTCTATCTGACCTCCAAGGAAGAGCAGAAGCGCCGCGCCATCGAGGGCAGCTACAACCCGACCATCGCCAGCCTCTATGAGGACCCGGACGTGCTCAAGGCCGTGCCCTTCTTCGGCGATTTGAAGGCGACCTTCACCAGCGCGGTGGCCCGTCCCTCCAAGATCACCGGCGCGAATTACAACGAAGTTTCGAACGCCTTCTGGAACGCGGTTGCCAGCGTGTTGTCCGGCAAGGCGAAGGCGGAACAGGCCCTTGAGGACCTTGACGGCGAACTCGCCAATATCAAGGGCTCGGGCTGGTAGGATCCTCCCCGACTGCGCCGCGAACCCCCCGGTTCGCGGCGCTCTTTCCGCCGTTCTCTCATCCTTCGCGACTTGATCGACCGAAGCCTGGTTCCTGATCCCTGGAGCAGAGCGCGTTCACGACCGGACGGCTGTTTGCTCGAGCTCCTTGTCTCCAAGCCAATCCGACGGATTGGCGAGAGCGTCTGTGCGATGCGGGGTGACTCGCTCAAGTCGCAAAGCGCTTCGGAGCCTCGCCGGCGGCCGGCCGCGTATGGATTTCCCGCATTGTGACTGGGGTGGCGGCTGAGATGCCGGCCAACTCTTCCTGCCTCCTTCTGGGAGCCCCCGATGGCAAGTCAATCAGAACTGACAAGGACCCGGGTTCGGTCGGCATGGCTGTTCCTGCTGCCCATGCTGGTCGTGCTGGCGATCGTCGCCGGATGGCCGCTTCTGCGTACCATTTGGTTTGGCTTTACCGACGCCAAGCTATCCAATCCGGGCAATTACAAGCTCGTCGGCTTTTCGAACTATCTCGCCAATGTCGATGGGCGCTGGATCGGCCTGCTCGCCAACAAGGTCTGGTGGCTTTCGGTCTGGAACACCGTGTGGTTCTCGCTGGTCTCGGTCGCGCTGGAGACGGTGCTCGGCACCATCGTGGCGCTGGTGCTGAACGCCAATTTCAAGGGACGCGCCATCGTGCGTGCCGCCGTGCTGATCCCCTGGGCCATTCCCACCATCGTCTCGGCCAAGATGTGGTTATGGATGCTCAACGACCAGTTCGGCATCCTCAATCACATCCTGCTCACCCTCCACATCATCTCCGAGCCGGTCGCCTGGACCGCCAATTCGCAGACGGCGATGTGGGCCGTGATCATGGTGGACGTCTGGAAGACGACGCCCTTCATGGCCCTCTTGATCCTGGCGGCGCTGCAGATGATGCCCTCCGATTGCTATGAGGCGGCCAAGGTCGACGGCATTCACCCGGTCAAGGTGTTCTTCAAGGTGACGCTGCCGCTGATCCGCCCGGCCCTGATGGTGGCGGTGGTCTTCCGCGCCCTCGATGCCCTGCGCATCTTCGACCTGATCTATGTGCTGACCTCGGGCAGCCGCGACACCATCTCGATGTCGGGCTTTGCCCGGCTGCAACTGGTCGATTTCGCCAAGACTGGCCTCGGTTCGGCGGCGGCGACGCTGCTGTTCCTGGTGATCGGCCTCATCACCGTGCTGGCCATGACCGTGGGCAAGGTGCGTGTTTCGGAGGACGGAACGAGATGAGCAAGATCCTCAAACCCATCGGGTTCTGGGCGCTGGTCGTCGTCATCGTCCTCTACGCCGTCTTCCCGTTCTACTACGCCATCCTGACCTCGATGCGGACGGGACAGGCGCTGTTTTCGACCTCGCTGCTGCCCGACAGCCTGGATTTTTCCAACTATGTCGGCGTGTTCGAGCAGCAGCCCTTCGCCTGGAACATCTGGAACTCGATCGTCGTCGCCGTCACGGTGGTGCTGATCTCGCTCTTTCTGGGCGTGACGGCCGCCTATGCGCTGGGGCGGGTGCATTTCAAGGGCAGGGGGCTCCTCTTGATGACTATCCTCGCCGTGTCGATGTTCCCGCAGGTGGCGGTGCTGTCGGGCATGTATGAGGTGGTGCGCGCCTTCGGCCTCTACAACACCATGCCGGCGCTGGTGCTCTCCAACCTGATCCTGACGCTGCCCTTCACCGTATGGGTGCTCACCACCTTCATGAAGGAGCTGCCGCGGGAACTGGAGGAGGCGGCCTTCGTCGACGGCGCCAGTCCCTGGACGGTGGTGCGCCGCGTCTTCATGCCGCTGATGTGGCCGGCCATGGTGACGACGGGCCTGCTCGCCTTCATCGCGGCCTGGAACGAATTCCTGTTCGCACTGACCTTCTCGCCCGACAACCGCACCGTACCGGTGGCGATCGCCTCGATGAGCGGCGCCAGCCAGCAGGAACTGCCCTGGGGCAACATCATGGCCGGATCGGTCATCGTGACGCTGCCCCTCATCGTTCTCGTCCTCATCTTCCAACGCAAGATCGTAGCGGGCCTCACCGCCGGCGCCGTGAAGGGTTAAGCAACATGGCCAGTGTGACACTCAAGAATATCCGCAAGGCCTTTGGCCGGATCGAAACCGTGCACGGCGTCAACCTGGACATCGAGGACAGGGATTTCGTGGTCTTCGTTGGTCCTTCCGGCTGCGGCAAGTCGACCCTGCTGCGCCTGATCGCCGGGCTGGAGGACATCACGTCCGGCGACCTCCTGATCGACGGGCAGCGTGTGAACGAGAAGACACCCAAGGATCGCGGCATCTCGATGGTGTTCCAGTCCTATGCGCTCTATCCGCACATGAACGTCTACCAGAACATGGCCTTCGGCCTGGAACTGGCGAAAACCGATACGCAGACCATCGACCAGAAGGTGCGCGAGGCAGCGAAGATCCTGGAACTGACGCCGCTGCTGGAGCGCTTGCCCAAGCAACTGTCCGGCGGCCAGCGCCAGCGCGTCGCCATCGGCCGCGCCATCGTGCGCAACCCCAAGGTCTTCCTGTTCGACGAGCCGCTCTCCAACCTCGATGCCGCGCTGCGCGTGCAGATGCGCATTTCCATCGCCAAGCTGCACAAGCAGATGGGCGCCACCATGGTCTACGTCACCCATGACCAGGTGGAGGCCATGACTCTGGCCGACAAGATCGTGGTGCTGAACGCCGGCAATGTCGAGCAGGTGGGCGCGCCGCTGGAGCTCTATCACAACCCGCATAATCTGTTCGTCGCCGGGTTCATCGGCTCGCCGCAGATGAATTTCATCGATACCGAAGTCCAGGCTGCCGACGCTTCCGGTGTGAAGGTCGCTTTGCCGGGCGGGGGCAGCGTGGTCGCCAAGGTCGACGGCAACGGCGTGCGCGCCGGCGACAAGGTGAAGCTCGGAATCCGGCCCGAACATCTGCAGGAGACGGGCGGGGAGGCCTCGTTCACCGGCGATGTCGAGGTGGTCGAGGAACTGGGCGAAAGCCACTTCCTCTATGTGCGCACGGCGGATGGCAGGCTGGTGACACTGCGTCACGCCGGGGACGCCCCGGTGGTTGCCGCGACCAAGGTGAATATCGGCGTGCCGGGGGAGTTGTCGCATGTCTTCAAGGCCGACGGTGCGGCCTTGCGACGGCTGCAGGCCTGAAAGGCGGCGCCGGGAGGGTGCACGGGGCCTCCTCCCGGGAGGCCCGTGCAGCCGACCGCCATGAGTATGACGCGTATTGGTCCTGGCGAACATCGCAAGGCCTCGAAATATCCTCAGATGCCACCTTCAATCATGCCCCTGGATGTGGCAGAGATTTTTGTTAAAGCGCTTTGAATCGCCGTCCACGGCAAAGGAAACCCGAGATGACTATCCGCGCACTCGTCTGGAACGAGAACCGGCATGAGCAGACCAACGCCCTGGTGCGCCAGCTCTATCCCAAGGGCATCCATGGCGAGGTCGCGGCGGCACTCGAGGAGGCCGGTGGCATCAGTGTCGGCACGGCGACGCTCGACGAGCCCGAGCATGGCCTGACCGTCGAGAAGCTTGCCAATACCGACGTGCTCTTGTGGTGGGGCCATACCGCCCATGGCGAGGTCAAGGACGAGATCGTCCAGCGCGTGCAGGAGCGCGTCTGGGAGGGTATGGGCCTGATCGTTCTGCATTCGGGTCATTTCTCCAAGATCTTCAAGCGGCTGATGGGCACGCCCTGCGCCCTGTCCTGGCGTGAGGCCGGCGAGGTCGAGCGGCTGTGGGTGCTCAACAAGAACCATCCGATCGCCGAAGGCCTGCCCGAATATTTCGAGATCGAGCACGAGGAGATGTATGGCGAGCCCTTTACCGTGCCCGAGCCGATGGAGACGCTGTTCATCTCCTGGTTCGAGGGTGGTGAAGTCTTCCGTTCTGGACTGACCTATCAGCGCGGTGCCGGCAAGATCTTCTATTTCCGCCCGGGCCACGAGGCCTATCCGACCTATCACAACGCCACCGTGCGCAAGGTGCTCGGCAACGCGGTGAAGTGGGCCTACAATCCGGCAACGGCTTGGAAGCGGGTCAACGAAGCCCCCAACACGCCGCATGACAAGGCGCCGGTCCCCCTGGAAGTGAAAGGGCCGCGACTCCACCAGGATGGCGAAGAGGGCTTCCGTTAGTCCTGGGATTGCAGGCGTCCCTTCCCGCATTGTCACTTTCCCGATCCTGAGTGGAGTCCGCCTGATCGAATCAAGGGTTCGATCAGGCGGAATCTTCAAGATCTCAAACACTTGCACGGTTTTTCGATGTTGCCCGCGAACGGACACATCGGGAAGTTCTGCTTAGCCAAAAGCAGGCTGGAAGCCTGCGATCCCAGGATCACCTCATGTCCAAGATCCGCATTCTCGTGCTCGGCACCGGCAATATGGCGGCCAACCACGCCCGGCACTTCCAGGCTTCTCCTGACGCCGAAGTGGTGGCGGGCGTCGACATCGACGAGGCGAGGGCCCGTCAGTTCAGCGACGAGCATGGCATCCCCCATTCCTTCGGCGATCTCGACGAGGCCATCGCCTGGGGCGGCTTCGATGCCGTGGCCAATGTCACGCCTGACAGGTTCCATCATCCCACCACGATGAAGCTGATCCTGGCCGGCAAGCATGTCCTGTGCGAGAAGCCGCTGGCCGAGACCTTCCCACAGGCCGATGAGATGGCGACGGCGGCCGAGGCCGCCGGTCTGATCGCCATGGTCAACCTGTCCTACCGGGATGTGCCGGCCCTGCAGGCGGCCCATGGCATCATCGCGCGCGGCGAGATCGGCGAGGTTCGCCATGTCGAGGCCTCCTATCGCCAGAGCTGGCTGGTGGGCAACCATTGGGGCGACTGGTCGACCGAGCCGCGCTGGCTCTGGCGCCTGTCCGAGGAGCATGGTTCGAAGGGCGTGCTGGGGGATGTCGGCATCCACATCCTGGATTTCGCCAGCTATGCGGTGAGCATGACGCCGGTCGCGCTGCAGGCGCAACTCGCGACCTTCCACAAGGCGCCCGGCGACCGCATCGGCGACTATCCGCTCGATGCCAATGACAGCGCGGTGATGTCGGTGCGCTTCGAGAACGGGGCGCTGGGCGTGATCCACACCAGTCGTTTCATGACCGGCTATGCCAATACGCTCAAGCTCAGCGTGTTCGGCACCAAGGGCGCGATCGAGATCAATCACGGTCCCTATACGAGCCTGCGCATCTGCACCGGGGACGGGATCCACAGCCAGGCCTGGCGCGATCTGCATGCGGATCCGGTGAAGACCAACTACCAGCGCTTCATCGCGGCCGTTCAGAGCGGCGAGAATGCCGAACCCAGCTTCCGCCACGCCGCGAACCTCCAGCGCGTGATCGATCGCTGCTTCGACAAGGATATTGCGTCGGCCCCGCCGATCGCCTGATCATCCGGGATGATCAGGCGGCATCGAGCGCCTTCAGGAAGCGTGCGAACTCATCGCCCGCAATACCGACGACCTGGTTCGGGGCCGGGAAAGCGCCATTGGTGACGTCGGCATTGTATTCGGAAAAGGCCGCAATGCGTTCCTTCTGCAGGCGGTCATATTCGCCACGGAAATTGCGATAGACCTTGGCGTGACGGGGATAATGCCCGCCATGGGCGCCGAGAACGTCATCGGCGAACAGATATTGTGCGTCGCACCCTCCGCCGGCGCCCATGGAGATCATGAACAGGCTGGTGCGCCGGCTGATCGCGGTGGCGACCTCCACGGGCACCACTTCGATCTCCGCTGCGAAGGCGCCTGCCTCTTCGAGGGCCTTGGCCTGCTGCCAGACCTGCCAGGCGGTTTCGAACGTCTTGCCCACCGCCTTGAAGCCGCCCGTCCAGGTCCGATGCGAGGGGATCAGGCCGACATGGCTCACCACCGGGATGCCTTCGTCGCGAAGTCGCCGGATGGTGGCCAGGCTGGCGGCGCAATAGACGGCATCCGAACTCTGCTGCCGGGTGAGGAAGGCGGCTCGCAGGTAATCCTCTGCCGTGACGTAGTTGCCATATTCCAGCCCGGTCACTGCAAAGGTCGTCGGTGCCGCGTCGCGGAAAGCAGGCTCGGCGATCAGCGCGGGCGGAACCGAGAGCATGCCGATGCCGGCGCGTTCGGCAGCTTCCGCCTCCTCGAGCGTGGTGACTCTCAGTTTGGCGATCTGCTTCTTGCCGCGAAGGGCGAGCAGGTCAGCAACGGTCGGACGAAGGCTAGCCATGACGGTCTCCAGGGTGCCCCGCGGCTCGATCGCGTCGTCGAGGCGCAAAGGTGGCTTAGGCTGAGAGAAGGGATTTGAGGCGGGTGTTGGGGTCTGCGAGCCTGCCCCTGTCCGGATGGGCGCGCTTGGCGATCAGCATTTCGCACAGCCGGATATCGCGGGCGATCGTATTGCCGGGGCCGATGCCACTGGCGGCGACCAGACGCCCGTCCTCGTCGAGATGGCAGAGGATGAACGAGCCCTCTGCCTCGTCCCGGCGAATGGTGTGGCGCCCTTCGTCCACCAGTCCGGCGACCTGCAGGGAGAGGTCATACTGATCCGACCAGAACCAGGGAACGGCGTCGAAGGCGATGTCCTCCCCCAGCATGGCGCTTGCGGCGTGGGCACCCTGCTCCTGGGCATTGCGCCAGGATTCCAGGCGCACCCGGCGTCCGCCATAGACGGGCAGGGGAAAGGAGCAGCAATCGCCGGCGGCGAAGATGGCTTCGTCGCTCGTGCGCAGCCTGGCATCGACGGCGATGCCATTGTCGACGGCAAGGCCTGCGGCCTCCGCCAACGCCGTGCTGGGCGATGCGCCGACGCCGAGAACGACGAGGTCTGCGAGCACCAGCTTGCCGCTGGTGAGGCGGACGGCGAGGCCATCGGGTTCCTCCTCGATGGCGGCGATGCCTTCGCCGCACAGCAGGGTGCAGCCGGCGGCGCGATGGCGCTCCTGCACCACTTCCGCGACATCGGCGGGCACGCCCCGGCTGAGCAGGCGCGGAAGGGCCTCGATGATGGTGACCGCTGCGCCGCGCTGGCGAGCGCTCGCCGCGAGTTCCAATCCGATGAAGCCGCCGCCGATGATGGCGATCTCCGCGCCCGGGCGAAAGCGCTCCCTCAGATGCAGGGCATCCTCGAAGCGCCGCAGCGTCACGCATCCCGGCCGGTTCGCGCCGGGCAGTGGCAGCCGGCGTGGTGCCGCGCCGGTGGCCAGCAGCAGCTTGTCATAGGCAAGGGCATTGCCGTCATCGAGCCGCACCAGCCGCCGGTCCCGATCGATCGCCACCACGCTGCGCTTGGCCAGGTGGGTGATGGCCTCGGCCTCGAACCGCTCCTCCGCCACGATATAACGCGGGGAAGCACCGGCTTCGTCCAGCAGCGTCGCCTTCGACAGGGGCGGGCGCTCATAGGGGGCGTGGACCTCGTCCCCGATCAGGGTGATGGCGCCGGCCCAACCCTTTTCGCGAAGAGCGAAGGCGGCTCTGGCGCCTGCCTCGCCGGCGCCGACGATGACCATGCCCGGCTGCATCGGATCACCCCAGCTGGATCTGGACCTTGCCGTCGGCGAGCCGGACGGCATAGGTCTTCAAATTGATGCACGCGGGAGCGCCCTTGGCCTCGCCGGTCTTGTAGTTGAAGCGGCCATTATGCTTGGGGCATTCGATGATGTTATCCATCACCAGGCCGTCCGCGAGGTGGATCTGCTCGTGGGTGCACAGCCCGTCGGTCGCGAAATATTCATCGTCCGGGCTGCGATAGAGTGCATAGGTGCGACCGGCATGATCGAAACGCAGGACGTCTTCCTGCTCGATGTCGTCGGCATCGCAGGCATCGATCCAGTTGCTCATTTTTTCCTCCCGATGTGGTTTTGCGTCTTGTGTCTGTCAGTGATGCTGGCCGGCAAAGCGGGCGCGCGGATCGTCGGGCATGACCACTTCGCCATGCAGATCGGGGCGATAGGGGCGGGCGCTCGCGGGCAGCATCCGGCGAACGAAATATTCAGGATCCTTCATCTGGCGGCGCAGGGCCGGGATGATCTCCCGATAGGCCTGGATCGTGCTGCGATAGGGCGTCGGTGTGTCGGCGAGCATGGCCTTATGCAGTTCCGGCAGTGCGTGATAGGGCACCATCGGGAACATATGGTGCTCGACATGATAGTTCATGTTCCAATACACGAAGCGGAAGAACGGGTTCATGTAGACGGTGCGGGAGTTCAGACGATGGTCGAGCACGTTCTCGGCCAGGCCCGCATGCTGTGTCAGCCCGAAATAGAGGGTCAGCCAGCCGCCATACATAGTGGGCAGGACGCCCACGAACATCATCGGCAGCCAGGACTGCAGCGCCAGCGAGAGGGCGATGGTGGCGGCGAGAATGGCAAGCCAGATGCGTGCGACCAGATAGACCTTGCTGCGTTCCATCTCCGGCACGAAGGTCTCTTCCTCCTCACTGAGTCGGCCGGTGGCATGCAGCACGAGACCCTTGAGGGCGGCCCAGGTCGAGGCGATCGCGAAGATATTGGAGATGAGGCGCAGGATTGCCGGCGGCCGCATCGCCGCGATCTCGGGGTCGCGGCCGACGATGATGGTATCGGTGTGATGGCGCGTGTGGCTCCAGCGCCAGATCGTCGGCTCGCGCATGATCATGAAGCAGGCGATGTGATAGACGACGTCGTTCATCCAGCGCGTGCGGAAAGCAGTGCCGTGCCCGCATTCGTGCCAGCGCGAGTCCGAGGCCGAGCCGTAGAGAATGCCGTAGAGCGCGAAGAACGGCACGCACCACCAACTTCCCCAGAGCAGCCCGGCGGCGAGGCCACTGGCGAGCAACCCGGCCAGCCAAAGCGCGGTGTCTCGGATCGCCGGGCCGTCCTTGCGCTGCATGAGCTCCTTCATGCGCTTGCGGGGAATGTCGCAGCGATACCATTCGGCAGCGGCGAGGCCGCTCTCGACGGCGGCCTGGGCATCACGCCCGATCAGACTGTAGTCGCGCCGGGTCGGCCTCATCGCGAGCTCCCTATATCTAGAGCAAAACGCGTTCAAGTGTGAACGCCTATTTGCCCTAACTCTTTGTTTGGACGCGTCTTTGTGATTCTTGCTGATACCGTCAAATCGCAAAACGCTATGGCCTGGTTCCGATCAGGCCTCATCCTTGATCCGGATGCTATGTCGCACCGGTTCGGGGCTCAATGGGGCGTTGACAGTTTCTATCAAAACACGTCAAAACAACTATCATCATGATGTAATTCCATCAGAGCCACCATGGCCAGGCCGACGATCCAGGATGTCGCGAAGGAGGCGGGCGTCAGCCCCGCAACGGTCGACCGCGTTCTGAACGGCCGGCTTCCGGTTCGGCCGGAAACGGCCCGACGCGTAGCCGAGGCGGCCAAGACGCTTGGCTACTACGCCGCCGGGCTGATCCAGCAACGCCTCGATCGCGAAGTGCCGCATCTGCGCCTGGGTTTCCTGCTGCTCAAATCCGCGTCCCCTTTCTACAGCCTGCTGGCTCAATCCATTGCGGAGGCCGCAGCCTCGGCGCCCGGCTTCCGCATCTCCGCTGTGATCGAGCACCATGGCGATACCTCGCCGGCAGCCGTGGCCGAGCGGATGCATAGTCTCGGCGAGAGGTGCCAGGCTCTGGCTGTCGTATCCGTGGACCATCCCCTGATTACCGTGGCGGTGGCGGAACTGAAGGCCCGCAATGTGCCCGTCTTTGCGCTGCTGTCCGATTTTGCCGCCGAACACCGCGCCGGTTATGTCGGCCTCGACAACCGCAAGGCCGGGCGCACGGCGGGCTGGCTCATCGCCCGCACCGCTCGCCAGCCCGGCAAGATCGGCATCATTCTCGGCAGTCACCGTTTCCATGGCCATGAACTGCGCGAGATCGGGCTGCGCAGCTATTTCCGCGAGCATGCCCCGGATTTCGAGGTGCTGGACAGCCGTGTCAATCTGGAAGAGTCGAGCATAGCCTATGAAGCGACTTTCGGGCTCATCAGGCGCTATCCGGACCTGGCCGGTCTCTATGTGGCCGGAGGCGGCATGGAGGGAGTGATAGCCGCCTTGCGGGAGGAAAAGGCGAAGGGGCTGGTGGCTGTCTGCCCGGAACTGACGCCGGATTCGCGCCTTGCCTTGAGCGAAGAGGTGATTTCCTTCGTCATTGCGACACCGCTGCCGCAACTGCCCGTGGAACTCGTCCGCGTCATGGCCCAGGCCTGCCTTGCCGGCAGCGTGGAAGGAACCGGACAGACCTTCCTGCCTTTCAATCTCTATCTTCCCGAAAATATCTGAGAAGGCCGGTGCTTGCTTGATCTTGCAAGGCGCAGCCCGGGAGATTGCCGGGTTCTGCCAACTGCAAGGCGCGCGCTCGGGCCCGTTGGCGGCCGCGCGCGGCCGAGCGCGCGAATGAAATGCGCACTTGACAGGGCAGTGCAAAAATAGAATATTAATTCCAATTAAGATCAAAAACGGTCCAATCATTCTATTTTTGATGATCGGTATCGGAGCACACGGCGCCGCAAACGGCGCCGGCGAGGTTGGAAATAGGGCGCTTGCGCCTGCAAGGAGTGTTTCATGACAAGCGGAGCCGAACCCTTCGCTCTCAACCATATGACCGCACCGAAGCTGCGGCCTGCCGAATTCTTCGCACTTGCCCGCAATCTGGGGATCGATAGGGTCGAGATCCGCAACGACCTCACCGGCAACGCCACCCTCGACGGAACGCCGGCAGCCTCGGTGAGGGAGGAGGCGCAGCGCGCCGGCGTCGAAATCCTGTCGATCAATGCCTTGCAGCGTTTCAACGATTGGGGCGCGGCACGCGCGTCGGAAGCCGAAGAACTCGCCGATTATGCGGCCGGTGCGGGCGCCAAGGCTCTCGTGCTGGTGCCGCGCAACGACGGCGAGGGGCGCGGCGATCACGAGCGCCTGCCCCGGTTGATCGAGGCGTTGCAGGCACTCGGGCCAATCCTGTCTCGGCGCGGGCTGACCGGCCTCGTCGAGCCCTTGGGTTTCGAGATCTGCTCCCTGCGCCTGAAGTCGGAAGCCGTTGCCGCCATCGATGCTGTCGATGGTGCGCAGACCTTCAAATTGGTGCATGATACCTTCCATCATCATCTCGCGGGCGAGGCGGAGTTGTTCCCGCACCGCACAGGGCTGGTTCATATCTCCGGCGTGGACGATGCGTCCGTGGCAGTGGGGGAGATGCGGGACAGCCATCGCGGTCTCGTGGGAGCGGATGATCGTCTGGGCAATGTCGCTCAGATCGAGGCGTTGCGCGCTGGCGGTTATGCCGGTGCGCTCTCCTTCGAGCCTTTCGCCGAAAGCATCCAGCAGATGGACGCCAAACAGGTCCAGGCTCGCCTTGCCGCGAGCATGGCGCTGATTGCGGCAGGCTTGGTTTCCTAGGGCAAAGCGCGTTCATCCGTGGACGCGCTTTTCCAGCTCTTTGTTTCTACGCGTCTTTGTGATTGCGGGCCATCCCGGCGAACCGCAAACGCTTGAACGATCGACCAATTCCCCGAAAGGGAATTATCCGGAAAATGACGGGTGCTGCCGGACATCCGACCCAGGGAGGAGACACGATGAAACGGACCCTTTTCGCGCTCGCCGCAACGGCCTTGCTGTGCGGCACGGCCTATGCCGAGAATATCGGCGTCAGCATGGCCAAGTTCGACGACAACTTCCTCACCGTGCTGCGCAATGGCATGACCGACTATGCCAAGACCAAGTCCGGCGTGAACCTTCAGATCGAGGACGGGCAGAACGACGTCAACAAGCAGCTCAGCCAGATCCAGAACTTCATCGCCCAGAAGGTCGACGCCATCATCGTCAACCCTGTAGACACCGATGCCACCCCGCAGATGACCAAGCTCGCCACCGATGCCGGCATCCCGCTCGTCTATGTCAATCGCATGCCCTCCGAAGAGAAGCTGCCCGAGAAGGTCGCCTTCGTCGGTTCGAACGAGGTTGATTCCGGTACGCTCGAAACCAAGGAGATCTGCAAGCTTCTCGGTGGCAAGGGCGATATCGTGGTGATCATGGGCGAATTGTCGAACCAGGCCGCCCGCCAGCGCACGCAGGACGTCGAGGACGTGATCGCCAAGGAGCCCTGCACGGGCATGAAGATACTGCAGAAGCAGACGGCCAACTGGGACCGCACCCAGGCGATCGACCTGATGACCAACTGGCTGACCTCGGGCATCAAGCCGGCTGCCGTGATCTCCAACAATGACGAAATGGCGATCGGCGCCATCCAGGCGCTCAAGCAGGCCGGCCTTGCTGGCGGCAAGACCCTTGTCGGCGGCGTGGACGCCACGCAGGACGGCCTCGGCGCCATGAAGGATGGCGACCTGCAGGTCACCGTGTTCCAGAACGCCGCCGGCCAGGGCCAGGGTGCCGTCGATACGGCCCTGAAGCTTGCCAAGGGCGAGAAGGTCGACGCCATGGTCTGGGTGCCTTTCGAGCTGGTGACCCCGGCCAATATCGACAACTACCTCAAGAAGAACTGATCGGACTGCATAAGAGCCCTCCGGCTGAAGGGCCGGAGGCGCTCACGATCTTCTCGCCAGACGCGGCAATGTCCGGACCTCGGTTCCGGACCGATGAAACACGTCGCCAGCCCCGGCGCCGGCATGAGGGAGAACAAGGATGGCTGTAGTGCAATCGGCGGCGCCGAGCCGCGGTACCTCGGACTCTGCCTGTCTCATCGAGGTGGAGGGCGTACGCAAGGGCTTTCCCGGCGTGCTGGCGCTCGACAATGTTTCCTTCAAATTGCGTCCCGGCACGGTGCATGCCCTGATGGGCGAGAACGGCGCCGGCAAGTCGACACTGATGAAGATCATTGCCGGCGTCTATCAGCGCGACGGCGGCGTGATGAAGCTGCGCGGGCAGGAGGTGCAGTTCTCCGGGCCTCTCGATGCGCTCCAGCAAGGCGTCGCCATGATCCATCAGGAACTCAACCTGATGCAGTACATGACGGTGGCGGAGAACGTCTGGATCCGGCGCGAGCCTCTGACCCGGCTGGGTTTCGTCGACCATGGCGAGCTCAACCGCCGCACCGCCAAGCTGTTCGAGCAGCTCAAGATCAAGATCGACCCCACCGTGCCCGTCGGCTCGCTCTCGGTGGCCAACCGCCAGATGGTCGAGATCGCCAAGGCGATTTCCTACAATTCCGACGTGTTGATCATGGACGAGCCGACGTCGGCGCTGACCGAGACGGAAGTCGCGCATCTGTTCGAGATCATCCACGATCTCAAGGCCCAGGGTAAGGGCATCGTCTACATCACGCACAAGATGAACGAGCTCTTCGAGATCGCCGACGAAGTCTCGATCTTCCGCGATGGCAAATATATCGGCACGGACCTAGCCGCCAATCTCACGCGCGACGAGATCATCCGCCGCATGGTCGGCCGCGAGATCACCCAGATGTTCCCCAAGGAGACGGTGCCGATCGGTGACGTGGTCCTGTCCGTGAAGAACCTGACGCTGGATGGCGTCTTCCACGATGTCTCCTTCGACCTGCGTTCCGGCGAGATCCTTGGTTTCGCCGGGCTGGTCGGGGCAGGGCGCTCCAATGTGGCGGAGACCCTGTTCGGCGTGACGCCGGCCTCCTCCGGTACGATCGAGGTCTTCGGCAAGCCCGTCTCCATCTCCTCGCCTGCGGTCGCCATGCGCCAGGGCATGGCGTTTCTCACCGAGGACCGCAAGGATACGGGCTGCTTTCTCATCCTCGATATTCTCGAGAACATGCAGATGGCGGTGCTGACGCAGCGCTACGTCAAGGCCGGCTTCGTCGCCGCGGGCGAGGTGACGCCGGCCTGCACCGAGATGAGCGCGGCGCTGCGCGTCAAGACGCCGAACCTGCATGAGCGCATCGAGAACCTGTCGGGCGGCAACCAGCAGAAGGTGCTGATCGGCCGCTGGCTCCTGACCAAGCCGAAGATACTCATCCTCGACGAGCCGACGCGCGGCATCGATGTCGGCGCCAAGGCCGAAATCCACCGCCTCATCAGCAAGCTGGCGGGCGAGGGCGTGGCTGTGATCATGATCTCCTCGGAACTGCCCGAAGTGCTGGGCATGAGCGACCGCATCCTCGTCATGCATGCCGGCCATGCCACCGGCATCCTCGACCGCGCCGAGGCGGACCAGGTCAAGATCATGGAACTGGCCGCGCGCTGAGGCGCGAGGCCCTGGAATTGGAAGAACCCCGATACGATGCGCCGTGAGGCGCTTAGCGATAGAATTGGAGGATCCCATGTCCGCGAATGAGGCTGCCGGCAAATCGCCGCAGATATCCAGCGTCAAGCCGCATCGCCGGCTGCCGCAGGAACTGAGCATCCTGGCGGTTCTCGCCGTCATCGTGGCGATATTCGAGCTCATTGGCTGGCCGCTGAAGAGCCAGAGCTTCTTCTTCAATGCGGGGCGCCTGAGCATCATCTTCCTGCAGGTGGCGGTGATCGGCATCATCGCGGTGGGCGTGGCGCAGACCATCATCACCAGCGGCGTCGACCTGTCCTCCGGCTCCGTGGTGGGTGCCACCGCCATGATCGCCGCCTCGCTTGCGCAGGTGAGCACGGCGCGCTCCGTGGTCTATCCTCACCTCACCGACCTGCCTTTCATCATTCCCGTGCTGGCGGGCCTGGCGACGGGGCTGCTTGCCGGCGTCATCAACGGCGCGTTGATCGCTTACGCCAATGTGCCGCCCTTCATCGCCACGCTCGGCATGATGGTCTCGGCGCGCGGCTTCGCCACCTGGTACACCAATGGCCAGCCCGTCAGCACTTTCACGCCTTCCTTCCGCGTCATCGGCTCGCCCGTGGAACTCTTCGGCTTCTCCATCGACGTGCCGACGGTGATCTTCCTGGTGGTGGCGCTGATCTTCCATATCGCGATGTGCTACACGCGCTACGGCAAGTTCACCTATGCCATCGGCTCGAACATGCAGGCCGCTCGCGTTTCGGGCATCGACGTGAAGTGGCACCTGGTCAAGGTCTACGGCTTCGCTGGCCTGCTTTCGGGTCTGGCCGGCGTGGTGCAGATCGCTCGTGCCGGCTCCGGCCAGGCCGGCGCAGGCCTCGGCTACGAGCTGCAGGCCATCGCGGCGGTGGTGATCGGCGGCACCTCGCTCTCCGGCGGCGTGGGACGCATCACCTCCACGGTGATCGGCCTCCTCATCCTCTCGGTGGTGACGTCAGGCTTCACCTTCCTCGGCGTTCCTGCCTCCCTGCAGCAGATCGTGCTCGGCGCCATCATCGTGGGTGCCGTGGTGATCGACCAGTATCGCCGGCGCCGGAAGGTCTGAGGCGAGGGGGACCGCGATCGAACGGCCCGTTCGTGAGGACGGGCCGGTGTCGTTTCCAGGCCTGTCGCCCTTGCAGAGGCATACACGATTGGTTGCAATCACGCGTGCCCTCGCGAACAGGCCCGTTGCCTCGCCGCCGACTTACTATATGTAGTCGATCCTTGTAGTGACTGCTGATGGCTTGTCGGTCTAGTGATTGTCGGGCAGGGGCAGCACAGAAGATCGAATGACACCATGGTCAATGCGGTACGAATGTTCCCCTGGCCAAGAAATGAGGGGTGAGAGGGTCAACTCTTCCGGCCGGTGCCGGCAGGAGGTTGAGCCTGGCGAGACTTGATGAGCAGCAACACCACCGTCTATCTCTTTCCGCATATCCTGAAATGCGCCGGCCTGAGCGTCAGGGACTATCTCCTGCATGATGTTCCGTCGCGCGGTTCCGCCGTGATCTATTCCAAGCCCGAGCAACGGCCTTGGCTCGATCCCGTGAACCGCGTGCCCCAAGCCGACCGCGACGAAATCCGCATCCTGTTCGGCCACAGATTGCCGCGCACGGCCGCCCGGGGGTTCGAGGGTCGCGTCATCCGGGAGGTCGGCCTGCTCCGGGAACCGGTGTCCTTCTATGTCTCGCTTTATAATTTCCTGCAGAAGACGCCCGAGAGACATCGTATCGTGGGCATGTCCTTCGAGCAATGGTACCCGACCAACAAGCACAACCGTATCAGCCGCTTTTATTTCAGGCATTATTTCGGCTTGTCCTCCCTGGGCATCCGCAAGATGAGCCAGCGCCAGAGGTTCGAATTCCTGTCCAGGCAGTTCGAGACGTTCTGGTTCGTCGGCGATTATCGCAATTGCGATGCGGTGATGGAGCAGATGACCCAGGATATCGGCTGGAAGTTCGAGAAACTGCCCCATGAGAATGCCGCGCCCACCAATGCGCTGCGCAGCCAGGATATTGGCGAGGCACTGCGTCAGAAGATCCTGCAGGACAATGCGCTCGACCTGGCCCTCTACGAAACCTGGGCCGAGCGCAAATGGGGAGACAATCCAACGCTGGAACGTGGCCAGGGTCTGAACAATCGTTGGACCTGGCAATAGCCGCGACAGGGAAGGGGAGAAGCGTCCATCGGGTGCCCTCCTCAGAGGGGGGCGACCCGGGCGTTTCAAACTCTTGCCCTGATCCCGTGCTAAGCAGACAACAGGCTGGCGTCCACGAGGCCTGCGAAGAGCAATCCTCGGCTTTTATCGGATTGTCGGCTAGGCCCGAGCGCATGGATCCGCCCATGGCCCACGCGCCCGGGCCGATGACCCCCAGAGCAAAGCGCGTTCAAGCGTGAACGCTTTTTTGCTCTAACTCTTTGATACGATGCGTTTTTGCGATTCTTGGTGATTCAACCAAATCGAAAAACGCTTTAACCGAACTTCGCTCCCCGATCAGAAGGGCAGAGTTCTTTCTGACCGGGGCTTTGTTGAACGCTTCCATGACGGAAATGCGCGGGAGTGGGGCGGTCCGGGTTTCCGTTGCGTCGCTCGGGGCATGGGCCGAAAACGGGCCGGCGATGAGAGGATCGTGGGTGCGGACAGGCTATGGTCACAACTGCTTTTGTCGTTTGACCAGCTAGATTTGTTGCGATCGGGGCGGTGTGATCGTTTCAACGCTTGATTGGCTCGCAGCGGCCTTGGCTTGGCGAAAGGCGGACAGATCTGCCGGTGGCGAGCCGCCCGAGGTCGGGGCAGCATATCCTGGCGGGAGGCGGCAGATGAAATCGAACTCCGCATCGAGAAACGCCTGGCGCGCATCAATCACGTTCGCCGTGTCGCGTAAGTCCATATCAGTCCCCACCGTTATGCCTTCCGGCACAGTGTTCGCGGCATGGGGTTAATGTTCGGTTGTGGAGGCGCTCTTTGGCCCGCGCGACTATCAGGCTATTCGTTTCGACTGGAGCCTCGCCGTGACCCTGGAGAACGTCGCAGCGCGCAGATCCTTGCAGACTTTCACATCTGCGAGCGGATAGACCAAGCACGTAACAACGCGCGCTTTGGTGTCAAAGCGTTGATTTTTTCGACGATTTCGAAGAATTTGGAAATCAGCGGAAGGGCTGATGGTGCCTGAGGGCGGAATCGAACCACCGACACTGCGATTTTCAGTCGCATGCTCTACCAACTGAGCTACTCAGGCATCCGGCGAGTCAGCCGAGGCCGCCGCGAGACCGCGGGTGTATAGCCAGCGCCTCCGTGGTTGTCCAGCCCTCTTGCACGGAAAAAATAAGCCGGCTGCAAAAACACCGGTACGCATCCTGTTCCCACCGGTACAGATGGTAAAAACTCTCTGAATCATGATTGCCGCCGACCCAGGGCGCCCTTAATCTTGCGGGCTCGGTGGCCCGTTCCCTGTGCATATCGCGTGACCCGGGCGTGTCGTCAGTTATCGATTGGGTCCCATCCATAACTGACGACACGCCCGGGTCACGCCGACTCGCTAGCGTGGACAGGACCGCCGCAACAAGCCCGGGGGCGGGTAAGAGGACAGGCAACATGGTCAGGCAGGCAGCGCGCCAAGGCGTCTTCGTGCGGTTTTTCTCAGCATTCGTGCTCATGCTCGCCGTGCTGGGCTGGGTGGCCGCCGGCCCGGTGCAGGCGGCGCCGCTGTTCCAGGCCGACAGCTATTCCTATGCGGCCGACAGTTACAAGGACAGCATCGCCAAGCTCGCCAAGACCATGAAGAAGAGCGCGCCTCAGCTCCAGGAGGAGCTGAAGGCGGCCATCAGCTCCGACAATGCGCGCAACACCGCCGTGGTGGTGGAGCAGTTCATCGCCCTGTCCCCCAATGACGGTGCGATGTGGAAGCGCCTCGCCGATTTGCTGCTGGTGGCCGAGCCCTTCAACAGCCAGGACGGCTACGAACTGCCCTACAAGGCGCTTGGCGCCTCGATTCGCGCCTATCAGCTTGCCAAGACGCCGCAGGAACAGGCCGACGCGCTCAACGATGTCGCCCAGGCGCTGGTCAAGCGCGAGGATTGGCGGCCAGCCCTCAACGCCTATCGCGCCAGCCTCGATCTGGTCGACAATGCCGAGATTCGTGAAGCCTATGAGGACGTGCGCAAGGATCATGGCTTCCGTATCACCGATTATACGGTGGAGAGCGATGCGCCGCAGCCGCGCCTGTGCTTCCAGTTTTCCGATCCGTTGAGCAATGCGGTCGCCGACTACACGCCCTATTTCACCCAGGATCCTGGGCCTGTCTCGGCCGTCACGGTCGACGGCACCAAGCTCTGTGTCGAAGGCCTGAAGCATGGCGGGCGCTACAAGGTCACCGTGCGCCAGGGTCTGCCTTCTGCCGTGGACGAAAGCCTGCTCAAGAACGCCGAGTATGAGATCTATGTGCGCGATCGCCTGCCATCCGTGCAGTTCGTCGGCAAGAGCTACGTCCTGCCGCGCACCGGCCAGAACGGCATCCCTCTGGTCTCGGTCAATTCCACCCAGGCCAAGCTCGCGCTCTACCGGGTCGGCGACCGCAGCCTGATCTCCGCCGTGATCGATTCCAATTTCCTCGACCAGATCTACGGCTCCCAGGCCAGCGAGATTGCCCGCACCAAGGGCAAGAAGGTCTGGGAAGGCACGATGGACCTTACCAGCACCCCGAATCAGGACGTCACCACCGCCTTTCCGGTCGACGAGGCGCTCGGCAAGATCGAGCCCGGCCTCTATGTGATGACGGCCCAGCCCGGCGAAGTGAAGGAAGACGAGGACAACCAGCTCGCGACGCAGTGGTTCGTCGTCTCCGATCTCGGCCTGTCGACACTGAAGGGCAAGGATGGCCTGCACGTCTTCCTGCGCTCCATCGCCTCGGCCGAGCCGCTTGCCAATGTCACGGTGCGCCTGCTTGCCCGCAACAACGAGATTCTCGGCTCGGTGAAGACGGATGCCGATGGCGCTGCCTTCTTCGATGCCGGCCTCACCAAGGGCAATGAGGGCCAGGAGCCGGCCCTCGTGGTCGCGTCCGACGAGAAGAGCGACTACGCCTTCATCGACCTTACCCAGCAGGCCTTCGACCTCACCGATCGCGGCGTTACCGGCCGCGACCCGCCGGGGCCGGCCGATGCCTTCGTCTATGTCGAGCGCGGTGTCTACCGCCGCGGCGAGACGGTGCATGCCGCCATCCTGTTGCGCGACGGCAATGCCAATGCCCTGGCCGAGGTGCCCGTCACCATGGTGGTGCAGCGTCCCGATGGCGTTGAATATTCGCGCACCGTGCTGAAGGACCAGGGCGCCGGCGGCCGCACGGCCGACATCGCCATCATTCCCTCTGCCGCCAGCGGCACCTGGCGCGTCGTCGCCTATACCGATCCCAAGGCGGCACCGGTCGGCGAGACCACCTTCCTGGTCGAGGACTATGTGCCCGATCGCATCGAGTTCGACCTCGCCACCTCGGGCACCCGCATCGACCGCACCAGCGGCGCCAACCTGAAGGTGGACGGGCGCTATCTCTTCGGTGCCCCGGCCGCCGGGCTCGACATTGAGGGCGATGTCTCTGTTTCCACCGACAGCCAGCCTTTCTCGCAATGGAAGAACTATGCCTTCGGACTGTCGGACGAGAATGTCGATACGGTGCAGAACACCGTCGACGATCTCGCCCAGACCGACGACAAGGGCCATGCCGAATTCACAGTGCCGCTGCCGCAGCTGCCCACGACCACCCGTCCGCTCAAGGCCAATTTCGTCATCCGCATGAAGGAAGGCGGTGGCCGTGGCGTGGTGCGCAGCGCCTCCCTGCCGATCGCCTCCACCGGCCCGATGCTGGCGCTGAAGCCAGGCTTCGGCGAGGGAACGGTACCCGAGGGCCAGCAGGCTCTGTTCGATGCCATTGCCGTCGATCCCCAGGGCAACCAGGTGGCGGCCAAGGGCGCGACCTGGACGCTCAAGCGCCTGACCACGACCTATCAGTGGTACAAGAGCAACAATCGCTGGAACTACGAGGCCGTCACCACCGCCCGCAAGGTCGGGGGTGGCACGGTCGACCTCGCGGCCGACAAGCCCGCCCAGATCTCGGCGCAGGTGCAGTGGGGCCAGTATCGCCTCGAAATCTCGGCGGATGGGCTGGCTTCCTCCTCCAGCTCCTTCTATGCGGGCTACTACACCAGCGAGAAGGCCGACACGCCCGACATGCTGCCGGTCGCCCTCGACCAGACCAGCGTCAAGACCGGCGATACGCTGCAGGTGAAGATCGACGCCCGTTTCGCCGGCAAGGCCTCGGTGCAGGTGGTCGGCGAGAAGCTGCTGTCCTCCACCCTGGTCGACGTGCCGGAAAAGGGGACGACCGTTCCCGTCACCGTCGGCAAGGATTGGGGCACGGGCGCCTATGTCGTGGTCACCCATTTCCGGCCGATGGACGTTGCCGCCAAACGCATGCCGACGCGCGCGATCGGCCTCGCCTGGTTCGGCATCGACCGCAATGAGCGCACGCTCAAGGTCACGCTCACGCCGACAGAGCTGATGAAGCCGCGCCAGCCTCTCAAGGTGCCGGTGAAGGTCGAGGGCCTTGCCGGCGAGAAGGCCTATGTCACCGTGGCGGCCGTCGATGTCGGCATCCTCAACCTCACGGGCTACAAGCCGCCGGAGCCCGAGACTTTCTATTACAGCCAGAAGCGCCTTTCGGCCGAGCTGCACGATCTCTACGGCCAGTTGATCGACGGCATGGAAGGAGCGAAGGGGCGGATCCGCACCGGGGGCGACGGCGGAGCCAATTTCAACAGCCCGCCGCCGACGCAGGCGCCCCTGGCCCTGTTCTCCGGCATGGTCGAGGTCGGTGCCGACGGCACGGCCGAGATCAGCTTCGACATTCCCGCCTTCAACGGTCTGGTGCGGGTGATGGCGGTGGCCTGGACACCGACCAAGGTTGGCCATGCCTCGGCGGACGTCAAAGTGCGCGATCCGGTGGTGATCGCCGGCACCTTGCCGCGCTTCCTTGCCGTGGGCGATCAGTCGCGCTTCCGCCTCGATCTCGTCAACGCCGAGGCCGCGCCGGGCGACTATACGCTCGCCGTCACTATGGAAGGGCCGATCGGTGCCCAGCCGTCTGCCCTCTACCAGACCGTGAAGATAGGGGCGGCTGGCTCGCGTACGCCGGTCAACATTCCCATCACCGCCAACGGCATCGGCACCGGCAAGCTGGTCGCCACCTTGGCGGGTCCCGGCAATGTCGCCATCGACCAGAGCTTCACGCTCGGCGTCCTGCCGGCCAATCCGCCGGTGACGCGCCGCACGATCCAGACCATCGCGGCCAATGGCGGCGGTATCACCGTCAATGCCGACCTGGTCGCCGAAATGGTGCCTGGCACCGGCGCGGTCTCGCTTTCGGTGGGGCCGTTCAGCGCCCTCGACGTGCCCGGCCTGCTGCGCGATCTCGATCGCTATCCCTATGGCTGCTCGGAACAGCTCGTCAGCCGCGCGCTGCCCTTGCTCTATCTCAGCGAACTCGGCGGGAATGCGATCGATCTCGACGGCACGGTGAAGGAACGCCTGGGCGATACGGTGCAGCGTCTGCTCGCACGCCAGGATTCCAATGGTGCCTTCGGCTTGTGGAATGCCGACAGCGGTGAATTATGGCTGTCGGCCTATGTCACCGACTTCCTGCTGCGGGCTCGCGAGAAGGGCTTCGTCGTGCCGGAACTGGCGCTCAACCAGGCGGTCGACTATCTGCGCAACCGCGTCGGCAATGCGCCTGACGTGGAAGAGGGCAAGGGCGAGGATATCGCCTATGCCCTCTACACGCTGGCCCGGGCCGGCAGGGCGCCGGCGGGTGATCTGAAATATCTCGCCGATACCAAGATCGGCCAGTTCGGCAGCGCCATGGCGCGGGCCCAGATCGCCGCCGCTCTCGGCATGCTCGGCGACAAGCCGCGGGCCGGCGAGGCGTTCGGCTCGGCAGCCGAGGCGCTCCAGAAGGAGACCAGCGATACCAGCCTGGCCTATCGCAATTATGGTTCGCCGCTGCGCGACGCCGCGGCGGTGGTGGCGCTTGCAGGGGACAACAATGCCAGCCTGCCGGTGATCAGGACGGCGCTCAAGGTCATTACCGATGCGCGCTCCAAATCCCGTTATGCCTCGACCCAGGAGATGACCTGGATGGTGCTTGCGGCCCGCAGCGTCGCCGACCAGGCCCGTTCCCTCAAGCTGATCGCCGATGGCTCGGAGCAGCAGGGCGCCTTCTACAAGGTCTATCGCGGCGAGGCACTCAAGACCCCGCATTCCGTCTCCAACCCCGGCGCCTCGGCCCTGCAGGCCGTGGTTGCGGTTTCCGGTTCGCCCGTCGTACCCGAGCCCGCTGCCAACAACGGCATGAACCTGACGCGGAGCTATTTCTCGCTCGACGGCAAGGCTGTGGATCCTACCGAGGTGAAGCAGAACACCAGGCTGGTAGTGGTGGTGAGCGCCAGCCGCAGCGGCGACAACCAGACCGGCAACTTCCTGCTCGTCGATCGCCTGCCGGCCGGCTTCGAGATCGAGAATCCGAACCTGGTCGTCACCGGCGAGACCGGCAGCATGTCCTGGCTCAAGGATCTCACCGAGGTCACTCATTCGGAGTTCCGAGACGACCGCTTCGTCGCCGCGTTCACCGACCAGGCCGCGAAGGTTGCCTATGTCGTGCGCGCGGTGGCGCCTGGCCGCTACATCCTGCCCGGTACCACGGTGGAGGACATGTACCAGCCCGAGCGCAACGCCACGCTTGCCACCGGCACGCTGACGGTGACCGAAAAATGAGGAGAAGGCCGCGCTATACCCTCCCCTGGAGGGGGAGGCTCGGCCTGAAGGGCCGCGGTGGGGTGATCCTCACCTCGAAACACATTGTATCGTTCGCTGTCGCTCTCCACTGGGAAGCTGGCATTGTCACCCCACCCCGACGCTTTGCGTCGACCCTCCCCCTCCAGGGGAGGGTGAAACCAGCGCTGCGCCCATGACCGCCCGGCGCGTCCATATCCTTTGCGCGCTTCTGTTCACGGCCATTGTCGCCGTGAACGCCGGCGGCTTTGCGCTGTCGGAAGCTGTCAGGCGCCTCGGGCCGGTGCCCCTGGGCGAGAACGTGACCTATTCTCCGCTGGTGGTGGACCGCGACGGCAAGCTGCTGCGACCCTTCACCACGGCGGACGGCTATTGGCGCCTGCCGGCAAAGCCGGAGGAGGTCGACCGGCGCTTCCTGTCGATGCTGGTCGCCTATGAAGACAAGCGCTTCTATTCCCATCACGGCATCGATCCGGTGGCCATGGCCCGCGCCGCCTGGCAGATGGTGAGCCGGGGGCGCATCGTCTCCGGCGGCTCGACCTTGACCATGCAGGTCGCCCGCCTGCTCGAGCCGCGTCCCGATCGCACTTTTGCCGACAAGGCGGCGGAGATGATCCGCGCCGTCCAGATCGAGAACCGACTGAGCAAGGAGCAGATCCTCGGCCTCTATCTGGCTTTGGCGCCCTATGGCGGCAATCTGGAAGGAACACGGGCGGCCTCGCTCGCCTATTTCGGCAAGGAGCCCAAGCGCCTTTCGACAGCGGAGGCGGCGATGCTGGTGGCCTTGCCGCAGGCCCCTGAATCGCGCCGCCCGGACCGGGCTCCGGCCGCGGCCAAGGCAGCCCGCAATCGGGTCTTGCGGCTTCTCGCCGGCAAGGGCGCGCTCCATCCCGACCAGGCAGAGGCCGCCACGCTGGAAGCGGCACCGCAGGGGCGCAAGCCCTTTCCGATTCTGGCGGCCCATGTCGCCGAACGGCTGGTGCGCCAGGACCTGCTGCTTCAGGCCCAGGCCGGCAAAAGCGAGCCCAATCCGGTGGTGACCACCACGATTGCACGCTTCCTGCAGGAGCAGCTCGAGAACCTGGCGCGCGAGCGGGCGACCGCCTTGGGCGGCGGCGTCTCGGTTGCCATCGTTGCCGTCGACAATGCCAGCGGCGAGGTGAGGGCGCATGTCGGCGGCGTCGGCTATTTCGACAAGGCGAGGGCGGGCCAGATGGATCTTGCCGAATCCTTGCGTTCGCCCGGGTCCACCCTGAAGCCGTTCATCTATGGTCTTGCCTTCGAGGATGGCCTCGCCCATCCCGAGACGCTGGTGGATGATCGTCCCGCGCGCTTCGGCGTCTACAAGCCCGAGAATTTCGACGATGCCTTTCAGGGCACCGTCACCATGCGCCGTGCCTTGCAGCAGTCGCTCAACGTGCCGGCGGTGATGCTGCTCAATTCCATCGGTCCGAACCGGCTGATCGCCCGTATGAAGAATGCCGGCGCCGAGCCGTCCTTGCCGCCCGACGCCGTGCCGGGCCTGGCCGTCGGTCTTGGCGGAGCTGGCGTCAAGCTCACCGACCTCGCCACGCTCTATTTGGCGCTGGCTCGGGACGGAGAGGCACTGCCACTGATCTGGCGGCCGCAGGACCGCGCGCTCGGCGCGCAGCCCCATCGCCTGTTCGAGAAGGCCGCGGCCTGGCAGGTCGGCAATGTCCTGATCGGCGCGCCGCCGCCGGAGAACGCAGTTGGCGGCAAGATCGCCTACAAGACCGGCACGTCCTACGGCTATCGCGATGCCTGGGCGGTCGGGTTCGACGGTGCCAACACGGTCGCCGTCTGGGTCGGGCGGCCCGATGGCGCCCCTGTCTCGGATCTGGTCGGGCGCAAGGCCGCCGCTCCCATCCTGTTCGATGCATTCCAGCGCATCGGTGAGAAGCGGGTGCCGCTCAAGCCGCCGCCGTCGGGCGTGGTGTTTGCGCGGACCTCGGAATTGCCGCCAGCCTTGCAGCGCTTCCGTCCCGGCGCCTTACCCGAAATTGCCGCCGCCGGTTCGGGCGATGCCCCTCTGGTGATTTCCTTCCCGCCCGATGGCGCACGGGTCGAGGTTGCCGGGGGAGAGCCGGATGCCGCGCTGGCTCTCAAGGCGATGGGGGGCGCGCCGCCCTTCACCTGGCTCGCCGACGGCCTGCCGATCGTGATCGGCGAAGAACGCCGGGAGGCCGTTTGGGACAAGCCAGGCAAAGGCTTTGCGCGGCTCTCGGTGATCGACGCCAGGGGGCATACGGCCAGTGTGCAGATCAGGTTGGATTGACGTCCGCTTTTCGTAAGGGGCCGATGACCTAGGACAAGATTTTTCACCCGGAACCATAATATTCCTGTCAAGAAGCAAGCCTAGCCTCGGGCGCAGCACATTCCAACCATTGGCAGAAAACCATTTTCCGGGAGAGGCATCGTGCAGGCAGGGCGTTATGTGATCAAGCAAGGCGATACCTTGTGGGGAATCGCCGGCCGCTACTACGGCAATCCGGTGCGCTGGCCGGAGATCTATGCCTACAACAATGAGCCGGCGATCGTGGCCAAGACCGGACACGGCATCGTCAATCCCGATCTCATCAAAGCTGGAGCGGTGATCTACCTGCCGAAGCAGCATCGTCGCGTGGTTCTGCGCGGTACGTCGACAGGCCCGGCTCCGACGGCGAAGCCACAACCCGCCAATCCGCCCGCACCCAGCTCACCCACGCCCGCCCCCACTCCGACAAGGGGCGGCACGACTCCGTCCCATTCCCATACGCGCACTCAGCCCGATGCTGGCAGCAACCCGGCGGCCAGGACGCTCGCGAACAATTTCGGTTTCGGCTATCAGCTCGACGACCTGCCGATCATCGAGATCAAGGGCAATGGCTTCTCGGCCAAGGTCAAGCTGAAGGGGGCGATCTTCCTGCAGCCGACCGACAAGGTGCCGCTTCTCGTCTACAGCAATAAGGGGCTCGAGTCGCAGGCGCGCCAGCAAACCTCGACCGTGCTCGGCGAGCTGGTATCCGGCGGCAAGTTGAGTTGGGACCGCAAGTCCAACAGCGTCACCTATGAATGCCAGCTCACCTTGCGCGCGAATGCGCATTCGCCGGGTGCCCAGTTCTCTGCCGGCATATCGAGCGCGGGCGAGCCGGTGCTCAAGGCCACCTTGACCTATCCGCGCATGACCGGGCGAATCCGCGACTATGTCTATGTCGCCAGCGAGTTCAAGGTCGAGATCGAACTGAAGCCGGACCAGCATTTGCGTCCGCCGCTGCCCGAGCCGGTCCTGGTGCCGAGCTATCGTCCCGTTCCCGATGCAACGCGGGTGTGGCGTCCTCAGCCTGTGCACACCGATCGCAAGCCTCCGGCATCCCCGGAACCCTCGTCGGGTATTCATTGGGGTAAGGCGACGGTGGCCATTGTCGGGGCCGTGGTCATCGTCGGGCTGACCCTGCTCGAGGACGCGGCCACCGCTGGCGGCGGTGTGGCCGATGACCCGGCGAGCTTCGCCGCTGCCGGTGCTCTGCTGCGCTGGGGTTTGCGCCGGGCGGCCGTACAGGCGGCGCCGAGGCTTGCGCCGGCGCTGGCCTATTAAAGCAAAGCGCGTTCACGGCTGGACATCCCCTTATCGAGATTCTCGCTTTTTGAGCACGAAATCTGTTCTTCGATGCGGTTTCAGAGTTTTGCAGGCCGGTCAGCAGTGCTGACCGGCCTTTTCTTGTCGCCGATGCGTCGATCGAGATTGCGTGTTAGACAGGTCCAACGGGGCAAGAGCGACGCTGCGCACCGGTTTGCGGAAGTGCAGTCGCGCCCTTGCGATCGCGTTCATGCGAGCGCGGCGGGCTTGAGCGAGGATGCCTTGCCCGTTCTTTTCGCCGTGGCGCGCCTTTGCAATCGACGGCTGCTCCGCGATATCGCGCTGTGTCCTGGCCTGAAAATACCGGTGTATGCATGCCTTCATCTTTCTCGTCCGACCAGACCGCCGATCTTGCCGAACCGACGGAGAGCCCGGAAGTGGTGCGCCTGATCGAGTATCTGCAGCGCAAGGGGCGCTTGGAAGCCGAAAGCCCTACGGCCCTGTATCGGCGTCTCCAGGAAGCTCTGCGGAGCGCCATCTCGGAGGGAATCGTTCCGGCGGGCGCCATGATCCCGGGCGAACGTGAACTGGCCCAGCGCCTCGATCTGTCGCGCGTGACCGTGCGTAATGCCATCAAGGGGCTGGTCGAGGAGCGGTTGCTGGTTCAGCGTCACGGGGCGCGGACCAGCGTAGCGCTGCGCCTGGAAAAGCCGATGACGGTGTTTACCAGCTTCTCCGAAGATATGGAGGCGCGCGGTCGCGTGCCCGGCACGACCTGGCTGCGCCGCGAGGTCGGTGTGGCCGACACGACCGAAGCCATGGCCCTGGGGCTCTCGCCGGGGGCAGGGGTGTGCCGCCTGCACCGGCTCCGGCTGGCGGATCGCGTCCCGATAGCGATCGAATATTCGGTCCTGCCGGCAGAGTTCCTGCCGAACCCGGATCTGATCGAGGGGTCGCTCTATGTGACGCTCGAGCGGCGCGGCTGCCAGCCGGTACGCGCGCTCCAGCGGGTCAGGGCCGATGTGGCGACCGCCCACGAGGCGCGCCTGCTCGAGATCGAGACGGGAGCGCCCATTCTCGAAATGGAGCGTCGCTGCTCGCTTGAAAACGGGCGGGTGGTCGAACTGACCCGCAGCCGCTATCGCGGCGATGCCTATGATTTCATGGTCGAACTGGCCCGTCGCGGCTGAAGGGTGAATGATTTCCAAACTGGTATTAAACAGGTTGCATTCTGGTCCTATTGATGTCAGGCTTCCTCATCAGCAAGCGAGGAGCATCGGGTGGCATCCGCAGTTGAACGAGCGCTCGACGGATTGATCGTGTCCTGCCAGCCGGTGATCGGCGGCGCGATGGACCGGACCGAGATCGTCGTCGGCTTCGCACTGGCCGCCGTGGCAGGTGGCGCCGCGGCCTTGCGCATCGAGGGGCTGGCCAATGTCCGGGCCGTGCGGGCAGCGACGTCGCTGCCGGTCATCGGCCTGATCAAACGGGCCGAGGCAAACACGCCCGTGTTCATCACGCCTCTGCTGACGGACGTCGCGGACCTGGCGGAAGCCGGTGCCGACATCATCGCATTCGATGCCACGCAGCGCTCGCGCCCCGTCCCTGTGCCGGCGATGATCGCCGCCATCCATGCCGCCGGACGTCAATCCATGGCCGATTGCGCCGGCTTAGCGGATGCCACCGCGGCTGTAGAAGCAGGGGCATCCGTGATCGGCACCACCCTGTCCGGCTATGTCGGCGGGCCGGTGCCGGAGGAGCCGGATATCGATCTCGTGCGCCGGGCCGCGGCGCTCGGCAGGCCGATTTTCGCCGAGGGGCGCTATCGCACGCTGGCCCAGGTGCAGGCTGCGCGTCAGGCCGGCGCCGATGCCGTGGTGGTCGGGTCCGCCATCACGCGCCCCGAGCATATCACGAGCTGGTTCGTCGAGGCGGTCAAGTCGCCCTCCGCCCCATCTTCTTAGGAACGCCCATGCAGCGACGGCCTGTCCTTGCGATCGACATCGGCGGCACCAAGACGCTCTCGGCCTTGGTCGACGGTAACAGGGTGCTGGAGCAGCGCCGTGTCGAAACCGCCCGCGAAAGTGGTCCGCAAACCTGGCTCGATGCCGTCGTCGCGAGCATCGCCGATTGGCGCGGACGCTATGCCGCGGCCGGCATCGCCGTCACCGGTCGGATTGCAGGCGGCCGCTGGTCGGCGCTGAACCCGGCCATCCTGCCGGTGCCGGATGGTTATCCTCTCGTGGAGGTTCTCATTGAGCGCCTGGGCGTGCCCGTCACCGCGGTCAACGATGCCCAGGCCGCTGCCTGGGGCGAATATCGCTTCGGTGCCGGGCAGGGCGCCGACATGGTGTTCATGACGGTATCGACGGGCGTCGGCGGTGGCCTGGTCCTGGGCGGGCGCCTGCTGACCGGCCGCAACGGCCTGGCCGGGCATGTCGGCCAGATCCTGACCGATCTCATGGCAGGCGAGCAGCGATTGGAGGATGTCGCCGCCGGCTCTGCCCTGGCGCGATTGGCGGGCGGCAGCGGGCAGTGGCCCGACCCGCCGGCCCTGCTGGCGGCTGCGCGGGCCGGCGATGCTCGCGCCGAATCCCTGATCGACGGCGCGGTGCTCCCGTTGGTTCGTGCTGCGCGCTCCCTGCAGATGCTGGTCGATCCGGATTGCTTCATCATCGGCGGCGGCCTCGGCCTGGCCGAAGGTTTCCTTGACCGGCTGCACAGCCACGCCGCGGCGCTTCCTTCCCAATACCGTCCCGAATTCCGCGCTGCCGCGCTCGGCGCCGAAGCGGGACTGATCGGCGTGGCCGATCTCGTCGACCCAAAAGCAGAAAGCGCACCGGAGGTGGATCATGTTTGAGCTGAAACGAGGCCGAAGGAACAGATGCAGGGCGCTGCTGGCCGGTCTGGCGCTGGTGCTGGCGGGCAGCACCAGCGCCCTGGCCGAGGTCACCGTCCTCGGCTGGCCGGGCGGGCCGGAGGAGACGGCCCTGCGGGCGACCACCAAGGCCTACAACGAACGCTCCGGCCTTGCCGAGGCTGACAAGGTCAAGCTGATCTTCTTCAACCGCGAAGGGTTCTGGGACAAGCTGCAGGCGGACCTCGCCGCCGGCTCGACTGAATTCGATCTCAACCTGGTCGCCACCTATTCGCTCGGCAAATATGCGCCCTTCATGCAGCCGGTGGACCTGCCCGCCGACAGCGCCAAGGTCTTCGGCGAGAAGGTGCTGAAGACCATGCAGTTCGACGGCAAGCAATATGGGGTGCCGACGGACCTGTCCTTGCATTTCATGTATGTGCGCAAGGACTTGATGGAAAAGCTCCTGGCCGATGACGGCTGGAAGAAGACCTATGGCGAGATCGCCCAGAATTATCTCGGCAAGCCGCTGCAGCCGGTGAAGCCGGAGGAGTGGACCTGGGACGACTATGCAGCCACGGCCCTGTTCTTCACCAAGAGCATCAATCGGGCCAGCCCGACGCGCTACGGCACCGTGCTGCAGATGAAGAACCTTCTGTTCAACATGATGGTGTTCCAGACCATGGCGCGCTCCTACGGCGCCGATTGGCAGGACGCCACAGGCAAGATCACGGTGGACTCGCCCGCCTACCGCACCAGCCTGGAGCTCTACAAGAAGCTCTACGATGCCGGCGCCAGCCCCAAGGATTCGCTGTCCTACGAATATGCCGAGGCCAATGCCGCCTTCGGCGCCGGGCAGGTCGCCACCATGCTGCAATGGAACGCTGCCGCGGCCGATCTCGACAATCCGGCCAAGAATGCCGTGGTGGCGGGCAAGATCGACACGCTGGCTCCACCCAAGGGACCCGAGGGACGCACCACCCATATTCACGGCCTCGGCTTCGGCCTCAACAAGGCTTCGACCCATAAGGAGGGAGCCGTCAAGTTCCTGAACTGGCTCGCGGGAGCCGAGGCGATGAAGATCTATGCCGAGGCGGGCGGTTCGCCGGCACTCGACAACAGTCTCACTGCCGCGCTGCCGAAACGGCCGGATCTCGCCAAGATCGGCGACTTCGCCGGCCAATATGGTTTCGTGATGACGGGCGGCACCTCGGCTGGCGCCCTGCAGGTCTATGAGACCCAGGCCAAGAACTTCACCGGCTATTGGGCCGGACAGACCGATCTTGATGCGGCACTGAAGGAAACAGCCGCCAAGATGCAGGAATTGCTGAAGAAATAGGCAATTGTCCTGCCGCTGGTAAATACTCACCTCCTGCCGCCAAGGTCGCACCGCCCCTCACCTTACCTCTCCCCGTAGAAACGGGGCGGGGGGACTTCGATGGCGCGTTCCATCGTGCAGCGATCTTATCTCGCCCAACCGCTGGGCGAGATGGAAGGTTCGAGGACCGATCGCGACGCCTGCGCTCCCTCGCCCCGTTTCTACGGGGAGAGGTAAGGTGAGGGGCGGTGCGACCTTGGTGATAGAGGTGTGCACCTATGTGGCGGGCTTTTGTCGATATTCTCGAGACTTGCTATCATCTGCCGGAGACAGCCTGATGGCGCTCGCCAAGAGCAAGACACCCTATCTGCTCATCGCTCCGATCACCGGATTCCTGATCTTTCTGGTGGCGCTGCCGCTATGCATCGACATCATCTATGCGCTCTCGAAAGTGACCTTCGAGACCTTGCGCAGCCCGAGCCTGCAGGGCTTTGGCAATTTCCTCACCGTGCTCCAGGACGGCGCGTTCTGGAAGGCCATGGGCTTTTCCTTGAAGTTCGCCGTGGCCGCCTCGATTGCACAGATCCTGCTCGGCCTGTTCCTCGCCATCTTTCTCAGCCCGTTATTGGCCAGGCGCCCCTGGCTGATGGCCGTCCTGATGCTGCCGATGATGTTGGCCCCGGCCCTGGTCGGCCTGATGTATCGCCTGGTGCTGCAGGAATTCGTCGGCGTGATCCCCTATTATTTCCTGTTGTTCACCGGTGACAGCCCGGCTTTCCTCAGCCCGGACAATGCCTTCGCCACGCTGGTGACCATCGAGGTGCTGCAGTGGACGCCCTTTGCCCTGCTGATCCTCTATTCGGCCTATCAGGCAATCCCCATCGAGATCAGGGAGGCGGCGGCCATCGACGGTGCGGGCTATTTCCGACGGCTGCGCTGGATCGATCTGCCCTATATGGCGCCGACCATCGCCATCACCTTCTTCTTCCGCTTCATCGACAGCTTCCGGGTCTTCGACAATGTCTATGTCCTCACCGGCAGCGGGTCCGGCGGCAGCACCACCACTATCAGCATCTACATCTACGAAGCCTTCTTCCGTGGCAGCAATATCGGGGTTGCCGTGGCAGCATCCCTGATCCTGCTGATCATGTCCTACGTCGTGGTGGCGGGATTGATGAAGCTGGCGGAGCGCCGCGCATGACACGGTTTCTCACCCTGCTGCGCTGGATCGTCTTTCTTCTCGCGGCCTTCGCGCTGAACTTTCCGCTGATCGCCACCCTGGTCGCGGCCCTCAAGAGCGAAGCGGAGATTGCCGAGAATCCGTCCTTGCTGATCGAGGCGCCGACGCTGGAGAATTTCGCCAAGGTCTTCGAAATCTCCGACCGCTTCGACATTGCCCACTATCTCGTCAACAGCCTGATTGCCGCCTCGTTGGGCTCCCTGTTCGCGATCCTGCTCAGTTTTCCGGCAGCCTATGCCATCGTTCGCCATGGCGTCGGCCAGCGCTGGCTGCTGCCCGGCGTGACCAATCTGCGCGCCATTCCGCTGATCATCTTCTCCATCCCGATCTATCTGATCTATCAGCGCCTGGCCTTGCTCGACACCCGCTTCGGGCTCGCCCTGATCCTGTGTCTCGTCAATTTGCCCTTGGTGCTGGTGCTGGTCGCCAATGCCGTCAGGGACCTGCCGATCGAGATCGAGGAAGCCGCGCTGGTCGATGGTGCCAGCACCTTCTATGTGCTGTGGCGGGTGGTGCTGCCCTTGACCGCCCCGGCCATCGCCTCCTCGCTGATCCTCGCCTTCATCTATGCCTGGAACGAATTCCTGTTCGGCCTGATGCTGACGACGCAGAGCGCCGTACCGATCACCGTCGGGGCTTCGTTCTTCTTCGCCGCGAGCGGCGGCGGGGTGCAATGGGGCACGGCGGCGGCGGTAATGATCCTCTCCGTGCTGCCGCCCTTGCTGCTCAGCCTGCTGGCCTATCGCTATATCGGACGCTCGCTGACGGCCGGTGCGGTCAAGGGCTAAACCGGGCGCTGGCTGTTCTTGCGCAGGATCTCCAGGGCTTCCATGCGAGCCTTGGAGAGGTCCCACAGCGTCTTGGTGGCGGCGGCCATCAGGGCCTCGATGATCGCCAGGATCGCCGCGTTCGAGTCCCAATTCGACGGCACCCCCGTGCGCGCCGAAATGACATGGCGGGCAAAACGGGCGATCGGCGACAGCCACTGATCGGTGAACAGGATGATGGTGGCGCCGCGTTCGGTGGCCTCCTGGGCCAGCAGGATGACATCGTCCTGGTAGCGCCGGATATCGAAGACGATCAGCACGTCGCGCTTGCCGAAATCGATGACCTGATCGCGCCAGGTCGCCGCCTGTCCCTCCACCAGCGTGACGTCGGGACGGATGACCCTGAGATGGCGCACGGTATAGAGCGCGACGGCCTCGGTGAGGCGGCCGCCGACGACATGCAGCCGGCGCTTGGTGTCCGTGATGATCGCGAGAATCGCATCGAACTCGGTCGGCGCCATCGCCTCGAAGCTGTGGGTGATGTTGGCGACCACTGCGGCGGCGAAGGCGGAGAGTGGAGATGCGTTGGCCTGCTCCGGCGCCTGCTTCATCAGCGGCGACTGCAACTGCGCTTCGAGCTCGTCCTTGAGATGACGCTGGAAATCGGCATAGGCGCCGAAGCCGAGCCGCGCGATGAAACGCAGGATCGAGGGCGCGGAGATGCCGGCGCGCGAGGCAAATTGCGCAACGGTTTCAAGGCCTGCGAACGGATAGTTCGACAAGAGGACATGGGCGGCGCGGCGCTCCGTGGGGGTCAGCGAGCCGAGCTTGCCGCGGATGGTCGTCGCCAAGGTCTCATCGCTTGCCGTGGCCGCCGCGTCTGGGCTTTTGGTCATCAGGCGACTCCCTCTGGAAAAGCGAGAGTGGAAGGTGGACACAATTTTCACAATTGACAAGTCGGCTACGGCTGTACTCAAAATAACACTCAATACAAAAACAAGCTCGGACGTAATGAATGTTAGAATCGCTCGCCGAGAGAGCCGCCGGAGGGACATCGGAAGGGGAAACCCAGCCCGAAACCGCTATCCTGGACAATGGTCGGGGTAGGGGAGCCTATGTCCTCGTCTGCGAGCACGCCTCCAACTTCGTTCCTGCGCGTTATGGCAAGCTCGGCCTGTCCGACGCCGACCTGCAACGCCATATCGCCTGGGATCCCGGTGCCCTCGGCGTTGCCCGTGCGATGGCACGCGAACTCGATGCGCCGCTGGTCTCCTGCGCCGTCAGTCGTCTCGTGATCGACTGCAACCGCGATCCTTCGGTCTTCGATGCCATTGCCCTGAAGAGCGAGGACACGGTCATTCCCGGCAATGTGGATCTCAGCGAGGTCGAGCGCGCGCGGCGGGTGCATGAGGTTTATGAACCCTTCCATGCCGGCGTTGCCGCCGCGGTGGTGGCCAAGCGGCTGGACGGACCGGCCGCCGTCATCGGTATTCACAGCTTCACGCCGGTCTATAACGGCACCCAGCGCCCCTGGCATGTCGGCATTCTCTTCGATCGCGACGAGAGCCTGTCGGCACCGATGATTACAGCTCTGCGCGAGGACCCGGATCTCGTGGTCGGGGTCAACGAGCCCTACAGCCCGGGGGATCGCGTCTATCACACGCTCGATCGCCATGGCCAAAGCCAGGGCCTTCCCAGCGTGATGATCGAAATCCGCAACGATCTCCTGGCGACGCCGAAACAGCAGGAAGAATGGGGCATGAAACTTGCTACCATCTTGAAGCAGATCGGCCTGCCGGGGGACGATTCGCCAAAATGAGAGAGCCGGAGCGCCGGCCGGAAACGACAGCAGTGTGAAAGGCAATATCCATCGGTCCAATGGCTATCGGTCCAATGTCGACCGATCCTGGACCATAAGTCGGGGGACTTTCTATGAGTGGATCGACTGACGAGGACGTCAAAGTCCTCCATTCCATGGGGTACGCGCAGGAATTGGCGCGCCGCATGGGCGGCTTTTCGAATTTTGCGATTTCCTTTTCCATCATCTGCATCCTGGCGGGCGGCATCACCTCGTTTCCGCTGGCAATGGGGACCGGCTCCGGCTTCGAGGCGACGATCGGCTGGGTCATCGGCGGTGTCTTCGCCCTTGTTGTCGCGGCCTGTCTCGGGCAGATCGGTTCGGCCTATCCCACGGCGGGCGGCCTCTATCACTGGTCCTCGATTCTCGGCGGTCGCGGTTGGGGCTGGGCAACGGCGTGGATCAACCTTCTCGGTCTGATCTTCGTGGTCGCATCGGTCAATGTCGGCGTCTGGCTGCTGTTCAGGGACCTGGTGCTTTCGGGTGTCTTCCATGTCGACGTAACGGCTTGGACCGCTGTCACCACCGACCCGCTGCCGTCGGGCATGACGGCCGAACAGGCAACGGCAATCAACAGTTCTGCCTATACCGCGCAGGTCGTTGCGGTTAGCCTGATCACGCTGGCCCAGGCCTTGATCAACCATTTCGGCATCAAGCTCACCACGTTGCTGACCGACTTCTCGGGCTATCTCATCCTGGTGATTGCCGTGGTGCTGACCCTGACTTTCCTGGGTTGGGGCGCCGGTTGGGACTTTTCGCGTCTCACCACCTTCGTGAACAATACGGGTGATCCGGGCGGCAATTACGTGCCCGAGGCACGGCCTGCCTTCATCGCCTTCCTGGTCGGCCTGCTCTACCCGCTCTACACCATCACCGGCTTCGATGCCTCGGCGCACACCTCCGAGGAAACCCAGAATGCCCGCGTGGCCGTGCCCAGAGGCATGATCCATTCGGTGTTCTGGTCGCTGGTGTTCGGCTTTGCGATGGCGGTGTCCTTCGTGCTGGCCAGCCCGGACCTGGCCCAGACCGCCAAGGACGGCGGCGCCGGCTGGTTCAACCTGTTCAACAACCTGCCCGCGCCGGGCCTGCTCAAGGACATCCTGGCCATCGGCATCGTGCTGGCCAATTTCATTTGTGCCCTGGCCGGCCTGACCTCGACCTCGCGCATGATCTATGCCTTTGCCCGTGACGGCGGCCTGCCGGCTTCCGGCATCTGGAAGGGCGTGAGCCCGACCTGGCGCACCCCGGTGGCGGCGATCTGGCTCGGAGCGGTGCTCTCGGTCGCCGCGACGCTCTATTCGCCGGCCTTCGCGGCGCTTGCAGCGGGCTGCGCGCTGTTCCTCTATGTCTCCTATGCCATGCCGATCGCTGCCGGCCTGTTGGCGGAGGGCAAGACCTGGACCGAGTTCGGACCCTTCCGCCTCGGCATCTGGTCCAAACCTCTCGGCGCGATCGCCGTGCTCGGCGTGCTCGTCCTGATGTATGCCGGCATCCAGCCGCCCTTCGATATCCTGATCAACTATGCCATCGGCCTGCTGGTGTTGCTGCTGGTGTTGTGGTTCGGCATCGAGGCGCGCCGGTTCAAGGGCCCGCCGATCGGCGGTGACATCGCCAGGCGCGCCAGCGAGATCGCCGAGGCCGAGAAGGCGGTCGGCCAGAGCACCTAAACACGACGACGGCCGGCCCTGGTCGCAGCCGGGGCCGGCCAATCCAGTGCACCGAACCATCCACCAAGAATAATCTAGAGAGACGGAACTAGCGGATCATGGCGAACCCAGCGAGACCAACCAATGCGGCCGAGGCGATCGCCTATGTGCGCGAGCACGGATTTTCCGATGTGAAAGTCGGTGTCTTCGACATAGACGGCGTCTTCCGCGGCAAATACATGGCTCGCGAGAAGTTCGAGAGTGCTCTCGAAAAGGGCTTCGGCTTCTGCAACGTGGTGCTCGGCTGGGATTCCAACGACCAGCTCTATGACAACACCTCATTCGCCGGTTGGCACAATGGCTATCGCGATGCCGAGGCCCGCTTCCTGCCCGAGACCATGCGCGTCATCCCGCTGGAAGACGGCATGCCGCTCTTCATCGGCGAATTTGCGGGTGAGGCCGAGAGCTATTGTCCGCGCGGCACGCTGCGCCGGGTGCTCAAGCGTGCCGCCGACATGGGCTACAAGGTCTCGGCCGCCGCGGAGTTCGAGTTCTTCGTCTTCGACGAGACCCCGCACAGCGTGCGCGAGAAGCGCTTCCGCAATCTGAACAACATCACGCCTGGCTTTTTCGGCTACTCCATGCTGCGCGCCGGCGTGCATGCCGATTTCTACCAGGATCTCCTGCAGATGTGCCGGGAGATGGACATGGAGATCGAGGGGCTGCACACCGAGACCGGCCCCGGTGTGCTCGAGGCAGCGCTCAAGGTCGATGAGGCCCTGGCCATGGCCGACAAGGCCGCCCTGTTCAAGACCTATACCAAGATCCTGGCGCAGAAGCGCGGCTGGATGGCGACCTTCATGGCCAAGTGGTCGCATGACTGGCCGGGCCAATCGGGGCATCTGCACGCCTCGCTCTCGCATCTGAAGACGGGCAAAGGGGCATTCTACGATCCCTCCAAGCCGCATGCGATGTCGGACGAGATGCGCTGGTTCGTTGGTGGCCAGCAGGCGCTGATGCCCGAATTGCTGGCGATGATCGCCTGCACGGTGAATTCCTACACCCGCCTGATCCCGGGCTTCTGGGCCCCGACCGATGCAAGCTGGGGCGTGGAGAACCGCACCTGCGCCCTGCGCGTCATTCCCGGCTCCGAAAAGTCCCAGCGGGTCGAGTATCGCGTGGCCGCTGCCGACATCAATCCCTACATCGCGCTGGCGGCGGCGATCGGATCGGGCCTGTGGGGCATCGAGAATCGTATCGAGCCCGACGCGCCGGTGCAGGGCTCGGCCTATGACAAGAAATTCCCGAAGGCGAGGCAGCTGCCGCGCTCGCTCTGGGACGCGGCGCAGCGCCTCAAGGCTTCCAAGGCGGCGCGGTCCTTGTTCGGCGATGCCTTCGTCGAACACTATGCCGCCACCCGCGAATGGGAGGAGCGTGAATTCCGCCGGACGATTTCGGATTGGCAGCTGGAACGCTATTTCGAAATCATCTAGATGTGATCACAAAGACAGGTCATCCCGGACGCATTGCAGCATGAAATGATGCGATGCAGATCCGGGACCGCCCGTCAGTTATGTCTCATTCGGCTGGCGGTCCCGGATCTGCGAAGCGGCTCTTCGCGCCGCATCGCGTCCGGGATGACCAGCATTTTCGAGGTTCTCAATCATGTCCGACATCGTCTGTATCTCTCCCATCGACGGCAAGGAGCTGGTGCGTCGCCCGGCCGCCAGTGCCGCCGAGATCGACGCGGCGCTGGCCGCGGCCCGCAAGGCCCAGAAGGAATGGCGCCGGCTCTCCATCGAGGAGCGTAGCGCCTATGTCCTGAAGTTCCTCGACGCCATGCTGGCGATGAACCAGGAAGTCGTGCCCGAACTCGCCCAGCAGATGGGCCGGCCGGTACGCTATGGCGGCGAATTCCGCGGCTTCGAGGAGCGCGTGCGCTACATGGTGCGCATTGCCAAGGACAGCCTGGCTCCCACCATCCCCGACGATGACCGCCCCGGCTTCAAGCGCATGATCAAGCGCGAGCCGCTCGGCCTGGTCTTCGTGGTGGCGCCCTGGAACTACCCGTTCATGACCGCGGTCAACACGGTGGCGCCGGCCCTGATCGCCGGCAACGCGGTGATCCTCAAGCATGCCGCGCAGACCATCCTGGTCGGCGAACGCTTCCAGAAGGCGATGGATGCGGCTGGCCTGCCCAAGGGCGTGTTCCAGAACCTCGTGCTCACCCATGAGCAGACCAGCGATATCCTGGCCAAGGGGCTGGTCGACCATACCAATTTCACCGGTTCCGTCGCGGGCGGCCGGGCCATCGAGAAGGCTGCTGCCGGCACTTTCATGACGCTGGCACTCGAACTCGGCGGCAAGGACCCAGCCTATGTGCGGGCCGACGCCAATGTCGAACATGCGATCGAAAACCTGGTGGATGGCGCCTTCTTCAATTCGGGCCAGTGCTGCTGCGGCATCGAGCGCATCTATGTGCATGAGAGCCATTACGATCGCTTCGTCGACGGCTTCACCAGTCTCACCAGCCAATATGTGCTCGGCAACCCGCTCGAGGAGGGGACGACGCTCGGCCCGATGGCCAATGTCCGCTTCGCCGACTGGGTGCGCAAGCAGACGGCCGAGGCCCTTGCCAAGGGCGCCAAGGCCCATATCGACACGTCGAAATTTACCGCCGACGTCGCCGGCACGGCCTACCTCGGCCCTCAGGTCCTCACCAATGTCGACCATTCGATGTCGGTGATGATGGAAGAGAGTTTCGGCCCCGTCGTCGGCATCATGAAGGTGAAGTCGGACGAAGAGGCAATCGCCCTGATGAACAACTCACCCTATGGCCTCACGGCGGCGATCTGGACCCAGGATATCGATGCGGCCGAGCGCATCGGCGGCGAGATCGAGACGGGCACCATCTTCATGAACCGTTGCGATTATCTCGACCCCGGCCTGACCTGGACCGGCGTGAAGGATACCGGCCGCGGCACAGGCCTGTCGCGGCTCGGCTACGACTCGCTGACCCAACCCAAGAGCTATCACTTGCGCAACCTGTGATCGGGGGGCGGGTCTTCGGACCCGCCTTCATCTCGCCAATGGCGGCTCTGAAGACCCGCCCCATTTTCTGGACCCTGCCCATGACCACCACGTCTCCCCGCGCCAATTGGAGCTACCCCACCGCCATCCGTTTCGGCGCCGGCCGCATCTCGGAACTGGCGGAAGCCTGCAAGAGCGCCGGCATCACCGCGCCGCTGCTGGTGACCGATCCCTTCCTCGCCACCCAGAAGATGACCAAGGACGCGCTGGAGAGTCTGAGGGCGGCCGGGCTGCATGCCGCCATCTTTTCGGACGTGAAGCCGAACCCGGTCGAATCGAACGTCTATGCGGGCCTGGAAGTGCTGCGCAAGGGCGGGCATGACGGCGTCGTCGCCTTCGGTGGGGGCTCCGGTCTCGATGCCGGCAAGGTCATCGCCTTCATGGCCGGCCAGAAGCGGCCGATGTGGGACTTCGAGGATATCGGCGACTGGTGGACCCGGGCCGATCCCAGCGGCATCGTGCCGATCGTCGCCGTGCCGACCACGGCCGGCACCGGTTCGGAAGTCGGCCGGGCAGGGGTGATCACCCAGGAGAAGACCCACACGAAGAAGGTGATCTTCCACCCCCTGATGATGCCCAAGGTGGTGATCTGCGATCCCGAGCTCACGGTGGGCATGCCCAAGCACATCACCGCCGGTACGGGTCTCGATGCGCTGGCCCATTGCCTGGAAGCCTATTGCTCGCCCTTCTATCATCCGATGGCCGAGGGCATGGCGGTGGAGGGCGTGCGCCTGGTCAAGGAGTTCCTCCCGCGTGCCTATAAGGACGGCACGGATCTCGAAGCCCGTGCCCACATGATGTCGGCGGCGGCGATCGGCGCCACCGCTTTCCAGAAGGGGCTCGGGGCCATCCACGCTCTCTCCCATCCGGTTGGCGCGCTTTACGACACCCATCACGGCCTGACCAATGCGGTGTTCATGCCCTATGTCATCGCCTTCAACAAAAAGGCGGTGAAGGAGAAGATCGAGCGCCTCGCCGCCTATATCGGGCTGAAGCCGCGCTATTCGGCCTTCCTCGACTGGACGCTGGCGCTGCGCGAGGAACTCGGCGTGCCGCATACCCTCGCCGGCCTCAAGGTCGACGACCAGAAATTCGACCTGATGTCGAAGATGGCTCCGAAGGATCCGACCGCCGGCGGCAATCCCGTCACGCTCACCAAGGCCGGTGCCCTCAAACTCTATCGCAAGACGCTGGAAGGGGCTATCTAGCCTGATCTGATGGTGCTCGGCCGGGGCGGCGACAACTTCCCGCCTTAGCGACGAAGCGCTGGCAATCGTGCAGCAAAGCGCGTCATTCGCATGCGCTTTGCCTTTGGCGTGTCGGGATAGCCGATCCCGAGGCGCTATGTTTGAAACTGTCATGCCGAGCAAGCCCGATCATTACGACCGCCTCGCAGCCTTGCCCTTGTGGGACGGTGCCATCGTTGTCGAGCCGATTGCGGGGGGGCTGACCAATCGAAATCTTTTGGTTACTGCACGGCACGGTCGCTTCGTGGCTCGCATTGCCGGCGACAATCCGGCGCACGATATCGATCGCGCTGCCGAGCAAGCTGCCACGCGCGCCGCGGCGGCATGCGGGCTCGGACCCGATCTGGTCTGGGCGGAACCCGGGCTGATGATCCTGCGCCATATCGAAGGGCGCATGCTCGACAGTGCGAATCTCCGCGACCGGGGAAAGCTCCGACAAGTTCTGGCGTTGCTGAACAGGATTCGACGCACCTTGCCGGAGCACTATCGGGGGCCCTTACGCGATAGGTACCCGCTCGCCATCCTGGATGGTTACCTCCGCAGGCTGTCTGCCGAACCCAATCGTTGGCAGCAAGTCATCGATCGCTACCGGCCGTTGCTCGACAAGCTGGCGGCGCAGCTTGCCGGCCTGCCTGCCGGCTTTGCCCATAACGATGTCCATGGCGATAACATCATCGACGATGGCCAGCGCCTTTGGCTGGTCGATTGGGAATATGCCGGGCAGGGCCAGTCCCTGGTCGATCTCGCCAGCTTCTTCAACAATGCCGGCCTGGATGGCGGGATGGCTCCTATCTGCCTTGCCGATTGGCTAGGGCGTCCGCCGACGGCAGAAGAGATGCAGGGCTTCATGGCCATGCGTCTGGCGGCGGCTGTGCGTGACCTGTTCTGGGGCTATGCTCAGGACGGCCTGGTGGCAAGTCGGCCGGGCAAACTCGACGGCTATATCGCCATCAACGAAAATCGGGTGCGCGTTGCTGCCGCAGGCCTTTGATCGTCCGCAGGCCTGCCCCTGACAGGGGGCTTTCGACGTCTTCCAAGCAAGTCGATAGTTCTGCTCTTGCCGTTTTCTTCATTCGTAAGAAGGTCGCGGGGGTGGTGCCAATTTACCGCTTCACTATTAGGTGATGTCTGCGTGAGATCAATGTTTTAGCGTTGTACGATGAAGTTTATTTCGCTATCTCTTTGTAAATATATTTGATTCTTTGTGTTTAGATGTCGGAGATAGAGAAGTTTATATAATTCAACTTTTGGTTGAGGTGTCGAATTGTTCAAAACTTCGAAGTTATTTAGAGTTATATTGTAGACGGTGTTGCGATGAAAAAGCCAAGTATTCTTATCGCCTGTGTCTGTGGAAACCGTTTTGTCGACATCGATGCCGTGCGCTCTTTCCTCAGCATCGCCCTGGACTTGAAGGAACGGAAGGTCGAGGTCGACTTTCTCGGGCAGTCTGGCATTCCACATCTGGAGCATGCGCGGAATGCGGTCGTCAGCTATTTTCTCGAAGGCCGCAGCGACTATCTTCTTTGTCTGGATTCGGACATGGAGATATTGCCCAAGACGATCGGACGCTTGCTCCAGTTCAGCCAACTTCACGACAAGCCGTTCACGGCCGCGCCCTATGTGTCGAAGGGCTACGACAATGAGAAGACCAGCAGGGTTTTCGCCCGCGACCTTGAAGATTTTCACGCTGCCGCGTCGCGCTGGAACGTCATGTTCGAGGATCCGCAGGCGCTGACGGGGCAGGGGCGGCTGGAGGTGCGCAACGGCTTTGCGCGCGCCATACGCGTCGGGGCCGGTGCCATGTTGTGCCGCCGCGACATGCTGGAGACGATGGTCGCCCGTTGTCGGGATCAAGGCTATTCCTATCATAATGTGCCGTTCCGCCTGTTTCCGTTGTTCAACATCCCGGTGGTGAACGGCGAGGCGATCGGCGAGGACTATGCCTTTTGCGATCGATGGCGCGCGTGCGGCGGCGAGCTTTGGGTCGATACCACGGCAACCATCCGGCACAATGGCCATCATTCCTATCGGGGCAATCTGGCCGAGACGCTCGACCTGCGCAGACGTGCTTTGCCCCAGGTCTAGCTCAACTCCCAAATAGACACGCTCTCGCCGTTGGTTCGATTCTCGGTCATGGGCGCTGCAGCGCGACTGGCTTGGTCTCCATGCTCTCGGAGTTCTGGGTCGAAGGTCGGTTGGTTTTTCTGAGTTCTTTATCGAGGCGGGTTCGTCATCGGTCGATCCGCCGATTCGTCCAGGTGGAGCGCCGGGATGGGCAAAGGGCATCCAGCGCCCTGCCGGCCATGCTTACAATCCTTCAGCAGCGCTTTTCCCGATCAAATGCACGTAAAAGGTGCGCAATGAATTTTTCATAACTTTAAGTATATATATTATTCATTATAGCAACCAAACTTATGCGTGCAATAAATCTGGTTTAATTTTGGCCAATTCAAGAGCGATTTCGTTTCTAACGCGGGTTGATTGGATGAGAAGATTGCAACCTTAAATTGATATTTCGGCGCCTAGACTCTCAATTGCGGAAAAAGTTGTGTCTTTTGGGTGACATGTCTTGGGCAAAACGATGTGAATACCTTGGCTCGGGTCGTTTTCGCGTTGTGGAAAGGTGGCACCTGCCGCACTGTCACTTTCAACGATTCACGCAATGGGTCGTCTCCGGGCCGCCGCCAGAGGTTGGGGCCGGGGTCTCGCGAGCCGGTCGGAGAGGTCAAGTTTCCGACCGAGTAAAAATGTCTTGGAGGTCATCTCATGACGATGAAGTCAGTTCTTCTCGGCGCAGCCGCCGGTATCGCCGCCATCGGCGCTGCCCAGGCCGCCGATCTGCCCATGACCAAGGGCGAAGCCGTAGAATATGTGAAGGTCTGCTCGGCCTTCGGCCCGGGCTTTTTCTATATCCCCGGCACCGACACCTGCCTGAAGATCGGCGGTGAAATCCGCGCCAAGTACTATGCTTTCGGCGGTACCGGTTACAATCGCAACGACAACCGTTCGGCTTTCGACACCCAGGCTCGCGTCTGGTTCGATGCCCGCACCGAGACCGACTGGGGTCTGCTGCGTTCCTACTTCCAGATCAATGCTGACTCCAACCGGCTAGTGGGCCGTGGCGGTGGTGACGGCCGGCGTAACGATTTCACCATCGACAAGGCCTTTATCCAGTTCGGTGGTTTGACGGCTGGTTACGCGCATTCGTTCTTCGGCTTCTACGACAACGAATATGGCGATACCCTTGAGGGTAACTACTACGCCCAGACCAAGACCGTTAACCTGCTCGCCTATACCGCCCAGTTCGGCGGCGGCTTCAGCGCCACGCTGTCGATCGAAGACGGTCGTGACCATCGCGTCGAGGGAACTCGCGATCCTGTCCCGGTTGGAAATCCAGCTGTTCTTTACGGCTACCGTGAAGGTGGCCAGCAGGTTCCTGACGTGGTCGCCCAGCTGCGCTGGGATCAGTCTTGGGGATCGCTCGCTGTTCAGGCAGCAGGTCATCAGTCTCGTTCGGGGACCGACTACAGCATCGACACGAATGATGATGGTATTGCCGATACGAACGTTGTCGTTCGCCGCAGCAACAAGTATGGCTACGCCGTCGGTGCCACCGGCTTGATCAAGATCCCCGCGATCGATGGCTGGTTCGTTGTGGAAGGCCAGTATGCTGATGGTGCCCTTGACTATCTCGGCGCTGGCAACACCTTCGTGGCCCAGTCTGATCGCTTCGTGAACGCCGCGGGCCGAGTCGATGCCGGTAAGGGCTGGTCGATCACGGGTGAATTGGGCGGACACATCACGCCGCAGTTGCAGGCCGTTCTGGTCGGTAGCTATATCGACACCACGTTCGACAGGTTCTCCGATCTGGGTGACTATGGCATCAAGGAGTTCACCATTAGCGGCAACCTGACCTACACGGTCGTTAAGGGTCTGAAGGTCGCCGGTGAAGTTGGCTATACACACGGTAAGGTTGATCACGGTGCGATTGATACCCTGCCGGGTCGTGACAGCTATAACAACTGGCTGGCAGGCATGCGCATTACGCGCCAGTTCTGATCATTCAGTTCAAATATTCGAGGAAAGGCCCGGCGAAAGCTGGGCCTTTCTTTTTTGAGCGAAGCATTTGGATGACCTTGCGGGTATGCAGGATCAATCAATCCGCTCTTGCAATGACCGGCATAATATCAGTTCCATGTGCTCCTTGTCATAGTTACGGGTGTAGGCACGATCCCGCTGCGGCACCTCAGACACGGGTGACCGTCGGAGGTGCCGGGCGATACTGCCTATTGTCTATGTCTATTCGGGACGATGATGTCGTAGGTCCCGTCGCCGGTCTTGCAATGTGAGCCGAGTGCCACTTTGCGATCACGCCAGGCCGGTGTGCCCATTCCAATCTTCACCGCCAATGCCAATGGGCAACAGGCCCTGGCATAGCGTGCACCTGAGCGGCACGGGCGACCCCAGTCCCAAAACTGACCCGTTCAGCGAATGGGGTGTTCGTTGTGGCCAATTCCTTCGAGCGAACTGCGCCTGAATCACGCCTCAAGCCATCGTGCGAAGGTAGGCAATTCGACGGCGATGATTCCATGTCGATGTCTCCGGAAGGGAGAAAATCGATCGGAATTGCCGGTCCGAACAGGTGCAAAGCGATTTTGCTGCCCTCGAACTTCCGGAAGCGCCACCGGCGAACAACCGGCTGTCGACCCTGGCCTCTTGCATTGAAATTGTGTCGTCCGAGCGTGAAGACAGCCGGGAAAGCCCGGATTTTCGCTGAAATCGTGCCCAATTGTGGCGAAAATGCTGCGTGTGTCCTTTTTGCTACACAGCTTTGCCAAAATGTTACGACCCTAGGTTGTTGGGTGTAATCGCTATTGTACAACCAGAGGCAGTGAAGCAATGTCATGACAACGATTCACTCGATGGGTCGTGTCCGGATTGCAAGTTTAACGTGTGATCGGGGTCTCGCGAGTCGATCGGAGCACCAAGCGGCGCTTTCGATCAAATAATAACTGTCTTGGAGGTCATCTAATGACGATGAAGTCCCTTCTCCTCGGCGCCGCTGCTGGTATTGCCGCCATCGGCACTGCCCAGGCTGCCGATCTGCCCATGACCAAGGGCGAAGCTGTTGAATATGTGAAGGTCTGCTCGGCTTTCGGTCCCGGCTTCTTCTACATTCCGGGCAGCGACACCTGCCTCAAGATCGGCGGCGAAATCCGCGCCGACTACCGCGTCTTCGGTGGTGATCGTCCCGCTGCATTTGGTGCTGCTCGCAGCTTCGATCGCAACGACAACCGTTCGGCCTTCAACACCCAGGCTCGCGTCTGGTTCGATGCCCGCACCGAGACTGAATGGGGTCTGCTGCGCTCTTACTTCCAGATCAATGCTGACTCGCATCCGATCAGCTCTGGTGGCCGCAGCAACGCCTATAACGGCAACACCTTCTCGATCGACAAGGCCTTCATCCAGTTTGGTGGCCTGACGGCTGGTTATGCCCATTCGTTCTTCGGCTTCTACGACAACGACTACGGCGATACCATCTGGGCGCCCTATTACGCCGAGAGCAACACCGTCAACCTGATCGCCTACACCGCCCAGTTCGGTGGTGGCTTCCAGGCTACCCTGTCGATCGAAGATGGCCGTGACCATCGCGCTGACTCGAGCAACTTCCGCACGATCGACGGCAACTTGGTTGGTTATACCTCGGGCGGCCAGCAATATCCTGACGTTGTCGCTCAGCTGCGCTGGGATCAGTCCTGGGGCGCAATCGCGGTGCAGGGTGCTCTTCATCAGGCGCGTTCCGGCGAAGACTTCCTTGTCGACGCGGATGATGACGGTGATGTGGATGATCTGGTCACTGTCCGTCACACCAACAAGCTCGGTTACGCCGTCGGCGCCACTGGCTTGATCAAGCTGCCCTTCATCGACGGTGGCCACTTCGTCGTGGAAGGTCAGTATGCCAACGGCGCTACCGATTATCTCGGCGCCGGCAACAGCATCCTGGGCTCGCGCGATCGCTTCCTCAACACCTCCGGTCGCTTCTCCAGCGGCAAGGGCTGGTCGATCGTGGCGGAACTCGGCGGCAACATCACGCCGGTTCTCAATGCGAACTTGGTCGGCAGCTACATCGATACCAAGTATGACCGCTTCCTGGCCACGGACGCTGGTGCTGTCTCCGACTACGGCATCAAGGAATTCACGATCGCAGGTAACCTGACCTACACGATCGTGAAGGGCCTGACGATTGCGGGCGAAGTCTCTTACACCCGTGTCGAGCAGCAGAACGGTACTCCGATCCTGGATGGCGAGGAAGTCACCGGCTTCCGCGACGACAAGGCCAATGTCTGGCAGGCTGGTATCCGCCTGAAGCGCGTGTTCTGATCGTTTTTCGGTCATTCACAAAAGACCCAGCTGCGCAAGCAGCTGGGTTTTTTGTTGATTACTGCCGCAGCTTATGCGGGGGGAACTGAGGCAGCGAGGGTTAAGCGAGGCCGCCTACTCAATTTAAGATTTTTTGAATTTAACCCAGAGAATCGAGTGCGTTTATTCTGAAGTACGCGCTGATATTAAGTGTCCATGGGTATTGTAGGCAGCATGCCCTCGCGCCACACCCGCTCCTGCAAAGAAGACGATTCATTGTCTTCTGCCGCAGAAAAACCGTTCCATGTAATGCAAGAGTTTTTGTTCACTCTCCGGCGGGTATTCAAGTCCGGCGGGTGAAGTCGAAAGCAGGTTCATCGTCGCGTTGATCTCGAAAATCAGCAGATTTCCGTCTTCTGTGAGATCGAAATCCATGCCGAAAATCTCGAGCGGCATTACTTCCGCGATGGTCCGAAGTTTGCCATAGATATTCCTGCCCAGTTCTCGTTCTGGATCGAGGACGATACGATTGGCAATTTCCAACAGACGTGGGTTCTCACGATAGAAGGCCTGCTGGCCCGGAGTTCGACGAGCTCGCACGTTCCAATGGTCGCTATAGTCGGCGCGGACGACGAGGGGCTGCTTGTTGACGAACGCCGCGCGCAGCGCACGGAACCTGCCATCAGCATGGCGGGTCTGAGCATAAGTGATTGCGTAAAACTGCAGCCCGTCAAGCTTTTCCAAAGCTTCATGAAGGGCCTGTCGATCATCGATGCGCCACGTGCCCGCGCCCATCTGCTGGAAGACGGTGCGAATGATGGCCGGATAGCCACATCGGTTCTCGATATCCTCAATCAGCGCGGGCCTCTGCTCCCTGTCGCTTTGATAGCGGTATACTTTCGGGAAAATGATGCCGGGAATATTGGCGAAGCGCTCCGAATTCTTCTGGCGTGTCGCCTGCACGGCAAGCTTGGGATGATTGATCACCTTGATGCCAAGGCTGTCCTCCAGAGCGCTGACACGCTGCAGCGTGTTCTCCACCATCAATTGTTCGGCATTGACGACATTGTTCAGTGCCAGAGCCGGGCGTGGCATGCCACGCAATGCATCGGCGGCAGTCGGGGAGTCCGCCAGGATGGACATGAAGCGGAAACGATCGGCGAAGACCTGCGCCAGTTGCGAAGGGAAGTTGCCACTATAATGGTGATCATAGGGCTGCCGGAAATCGGCGATGAATTCGGGCGAGCGGTTGAATACGGCAAGCACGAATTGCTGGGAGGAGGCGGCCTCGGCGAGCAGGATGGGCATGCTGGCAACGAAGCGTTGACTGCTTTGGCCGCAGGCGGCACGATCGTTACGCTCATGGGCAAGTGCGGCGCGAACCGCATGCAGGTTGGGTAGCTCTTCTCCTGGACCGAAGTCCCGATCCAACACGGCAAAGGCTTCATCATTGCGGCCAGCGGCGTGGAGCAACTCGGCGATTGACAAGGCAAATTCGACGTCCTCTCCCATCGTGGATAGGTGGGGGAGACCGATCGCGAGCGCCCGGTCGGCAAGGCCGATATCTTTGAGAGCGCTGACAAGACTGGCGATGGTACCCTGCTCGACGGCGTCCGGGACGCGCCCCGAAGGCCAAGCACCTGGCAAATAGGTCTCGGCGGCTGCCTTTGCGTCCCCCTGCCGGCCAGCTTCGATCAGGAGACCAAGCAGATTGTTGAGATTTCGGTAGGCGAGGGGAACCGTTGTCCGATCCCGCAGACTCAAGCGTAACAGGCGTTCGGCTTCTTCGGGGGCTCCGCCCTGTTCCTTGGCGACGCCGAGAAGGCCGAGAAGATCGGCGCTGTCGGGCTGCTGCTTCAGAAGTTCCACATAGGCAGAAATCGCCCGGTCGATATGTCCATTGCGATGCAGAGCGACGGCATGGTCGCGGCTGACCTGAAAAGGCGTCGACATTCGGGGACCTCTAGCGGGGTTGGGCTTTTCTCCTAGCCTATCGAGGGTTCCTGCCAAACGGAACTACTTCCGCGTGCGGGGCGCTGAATTGATCGTGCTGCGTCACGACCTTCTAACGCAACTTCAGGCAGAATCGCCTTGACGTTGCGGCGTGCTCTTTTTGCAACGCGTCGTCTCAATAGTCGGTCTGCGAAGCCTCGGCCCGCCGCATTTCATTGAGTTGCTTCGGTTTTTGCCGCACTCTGCAGCTAGAGGTTGCGCGGTTGGGGATGGGCCGCCACCTTGGGGAAAAACGATGAAGGCAGTGGCGATCGGCCTTGCCGGTGCAATCTTGGGGGCTGGCGCTGCCCATGCGCAGGATTTGCCGGTTGGCAAGGGCGCGCCAGACAGCTATCTCCAGGCCTGCGTCGACATGGGCGTGGGGTTCTGGCAGCTGCCGGGCAGCGATACCTGCGTGAAGATCAGCGGCGAAGTGCGGGCCGACTATGTCGTGAGCCGCCAACGAACGCGTGAGGATGACTTCAGCGGGTTTGTCACGCGCGGCCAGATCGGTTTCGACGCCCGCACCGATACCGATTACGGCCTGCTTCGTTCCTTCTTCCTGATCGACGCCTATGTCGGCCCGAGGACGACCACCGAATTCGTGATCGACAAGGCCTTTCTGCAGTTTGGCGGGCTGACGGCCGGCTATGCCCATAGTTTCTTCGGCATCTATGACCTCGACTATGGCAATGATCTCCTGCAGCCCTATTTCGGCTATGCCGCCACCACCAACCTCATCGCTTATACGCAGGAATTCGGCGGCGGCCTTTCGGCGACATTATCGCTCGAGGATGCGCGCGGCACGCGCAGCGACGTGCTGAATTTCTTCGGTTTTCCCGACCCGCGACGCCCTGCCGGCGGAACCGCGATGCCCGACATCGTCGGCAATGTCCGCCTCGATCGCGATTGGGGCACGCTGGCCGTATTCGGCGCTGGCCACCAGGTCCGATATCCCGGGCCGCCGCAGATCGGCGGTTCCGACTATGGCTATGCCGTCGGCGCAGCCTTCGGTCTCAACTTGCCGATACGCTCCGGCGCCCATATCGCCGTGGAGGGAACCTACGCCAATGGGGCCTCTGCCTATCTCGGCTGGCAGCAGATCGATGCCGCCTATGAGAATTTCAGTGGGCGCAAGGATATTGGCCGTGGCTGGACGGTTACCGGCGAGGCGGGCATCAACATCACGCCCGCGCTAACCCTGAATCTGCTCGGCTCCTACCTCGACTACAGCGCAGCGACCACGCGGGACTATGTCAATCCGGCGGCGCCGGATGTGAGAGGATGGGTTGCAGGCGGCAACGCCGTCTATACCGTAACCCGCGGTCTCTCCTTCGGCATCGAGGGGTTCTATTCATCCTATCGGGCCAAGGGCGGGCAGGACTTCTTTCCCTATGAGGAGGACATCCGAGGCTGGACCGGGGTGCTGCGCGTTCGCCGGACGTTCTGAGCCGGGAATTTATTCCAAGCCTCGAAGATGCAGGCGCCCACGAAACCCGACTGCATCGAAATTCTGGATTTAAAATCAAAAGTTTGGCGAAAATCACGAAACGGTACGGAGGGGCGTTTCCAAAGCCTCTCGGTATCACCGGCTCTTGCCACGAAGATCGGCCTCGATCAGCAAGGTGCTCGTGGTATCGAGGCGCGAGCGGTAGACCTGCACGTTCTCCAGCACGCGCTGCACGTAATTGCGCGTCTCCGTGTAGGGGATGCGCTCGACCCAGTCGATCGGGTCGACCTTCGGATCGCGTGGGTCGCCATAGGCCTTCACCCATTCGGCAACCTTGCCGGGACCGGCATTGTAGGCGGCAAAGGTCATGATGTAGGAGCCGCGGAAGCGACCGATCAGATCGCCCAGGTGAGCCTCGCCCAAGCGTGCATTATAGACCGGATCGCTGGTCAGCTTCTTGGCATCGAAGGCGATGCCGGCGAGGCGCGCGGTCGCCTTGGCGGTCGAAGGCATCACCTGCATCAGCCCGCGGGCGCCGGCACTGCTGACGACCTCGTGCCCGAACTCGCTCTCCTGCCGGGCTATGCCGTAGACCACGGCGCGTTCGACATTGCCCGAACTCTCGAAGCCGGGAATGGCGCCGATCGGAAAGGCGATCGCATCGAGCGGCAGGCCACGCTGCGTGGCCGACTTGCCGACCGTGAGGGCCGTCTTGGTGTCCAGATTGTCGAGAGCAATCTGGCCGAGCAGGGCCAGTTGCTGGCTGTCCTGCAACTGTCGACCCATGTCGGCGACGAGAATACGAGCATAGTCACGCTTGCCGAGCGTGTAGAGCTGGTTGATGGCACGCACCGCCAGGAGGTCCTCGAAGGCCGCGCGGCTGGCGGGCGTGGCCTCGGGGAGAGCATTCAGGTCGAGCGTCCGCAGCCCCAAGCGAGCCCGGGCGATCTGGCCGTAATAGGTGATGGGGTAGCGCGCGGCTGCCTGGTAGAACCCGGTCGCCCCGGACTTGTCGCCGGCTGCTTCGGCAGCGCGGCCTTGCCAGTACGCGCCGCGCGCAACCGAGATCGGCCGCTGGGAATCGGCGCTCAGATTGGCAAAATGCTGGGCGGCACTGCGAGGATCGTTCAGGAAGCGCAGGGCGATCCATCCGCAATGGAACTCGGCCTCCATGCGGGTCGTATCGCTTTCGGCGGTAAAGCCGGCGACCACGGCATAGGCGGTACGGGCATCCCCCTGATCGAGCAAGGCACGGGCTATCAGGCGTCGCTCCGTCCACCACTGGTCGGGACGCACCAGTGCGGCGGCGTCGCGGGGGGCCTTCAGCAACAGGGCGGCGGCATCACGCGGCTTCTTCTGACGCCTGAGATAGGCAATGCGGGCGAAGACGTAGGCCGGGTCGGTGGAAACATTCGCGGCCAGCAGGGCGCCCGCATTCCTGGCCTGCCTGGCCACGGCAATGCGCTGCTTGGCAAGCGTCACCACATCCGGGCCGGCACGGGCCGCAACGCGCAAGCCATCGTCATAACTGCCGTCATAGACCAGGCGATCGGCGCGATATTTATGGTCGGCGGATGAAAGCAGGGCGCCGTAGTCGCGCAGGATATCGCCCTCGAGTTGGCCGGACAGACTGTCATTGCGATAGGCGTCGCGAATGAGGGCGGTTGCGCCCGCCTGGTCGCCGTCGCGCTGCAGCACGGCGGCGAGGGCGACCTTGCCTTCGTCGGTCTCGGGCTGGGACGAGGCGAAGAAGGCTCGCACCGTGTCGGCATCGGCTCCCTCATTGTAGAGAGCCTCTTCGCCGCGCCGCCGGATCAAGCCATTGCCGGGCCAGCTCGGATAAGTGGCGAGGAAGGCCTTGATTCGGGCGAGGCCGATATGGCGGGCGGCGCTGCGGATGGCGATCCATTCTGCTGCGGCCTGGCTGGCCGGATCGGTCAGCGACCGGGCGAGGGTGTCGCCGCCGGAGCGGTCGCTGCCCTCATAGGCGGCAATCACCTGGCGCAGGACGTCGAGCTGGTTCACCAGCGGCGGAGGAACGATGATCGAACCGGTGATTTCGGTGTCGGGGCGGGCCGAGACCGCCGGGGGAGCGGCATCCGTGCGCAGCGCGACCGTACGAGGCGGGTGCGTCAGGGTGGCATCGCCAGGCCGCGTGACCGGGGCGGCAAGCGCGCCGGTCAACACCGCGACGAAGAGGGATGTACCCGTCATGAACCGCAAGAGCATTGCCGCCACGCCAATCCAGGTGATCCGGTTTGGCGATTGTCGCGTCCTCTGATTGACGAACCGTGAATGACGACGTCGGAATGCCGCATTCTCGCCATCAGTGAGGCACGAGGAAAAGGTGATTTTCAAGGCCCGAAGGCGGCGGATTCGGGGCTGCTGCCTTAAAAAGTGGCAATCTGGAGCCGACTCATTCCATTAACCAGAGCGATGCGAAGATCATCTCGTTGAAATGGGGTGTTTTCGGCCCCCAATCGGTGCCTATGCTCTTTTCGTGACGGGGTGGCTCGTATATGTCTGGCGCCCGGCTGAGATCATCAGGGCAGCCATCCGATCGGAATCCGTGGAGTTGAGATGATGTCGAAGGCAAAGTTCAGAGGGTCGCTCACCGCTTTGGTGACGCCGTTCCGCGACGGCGCCATCGACGAGAAAGGTTTTCGCGACCTGATCGACTGGCAGATCGCCGAAGGCACCAGCGGCCTGGTGCCGGTGGGCACCACCGGCGAAAGTCCGACGCTCAGCCATGCCGAGCATCACAGGGCGGTGGAGATCTGCATTTCCCAGGCGGGTGGCCGCGTGCCCGTGATTGCCGGGGCCGGCTCGAACAATACCGTCGAGGCCATCGATCTGGCGCGTCATGCCGAAAAGGCCGGCGCCGATGCCGTGCTGGTGGTAACGCCCTACTACAACAAGCCGACGCAGGAAGGGCTCTACCAGCACTTCAAGGCCGTCAACGACGCCATCGGCATTCCGATCTTCATCTACAACATTCCGCCGCGTTCGGTGGTCGACATGTCGGTGGAGACGATGAAGCGCCTGTACGAGCTCAAGAATATCGTCGGGGTGAAGGATGCGACCGGCAATCTTGCCCGCGTGTCGCAGCAGCGCCAGCAACTCGGCCCGGATTTCATCCAGCTCTCCGGCGAGGACATGACGGCTCTCGCCTTCAACGCGGCCGGTGGCCAAGGCTGCATCTCGGTGGTTTCCAATATCGCGCCACGCCTGTGTGCGGACTTGCAGGAGGCGACGCTGCGCGGGGATTACGCCTCAGCCCTTGAAATTCAGGACCGCCTGGTCCCACTTCATGGGGCAACCTTCCTGGAGCCGGGGCTTGCCGGGGCCAAATGCGGCCTGGCCATGCTGGGGCGCCTGAAGGAAGAGGTACGCTTGCCGCTGCTGCCGGTGACGGATGGCGCGCGTACCCAGATCCGGCAGGCGATGGTGCATGCCGGGTTGCTCAATTGAAACTCTGAAGCGGGGGAGGCAACCCCTCTCCGTCCGAAACGGCCGGGCACTCGGCTGATTCCAGGAAACGCTTCGAAGAACAAGAAGGTAGGGTCTTTTTCGAGCATTTTGCTCGAGGACTCTCTCCAGGTGATTACGTGGCGGATAAGAAGGACGGTGCTCGCAAGCTGGTTGCCGACAACCGCAAGGCTCGGTTCAACTATGAATTGATCGACACCTTCGAGGCCGGGATCGTGCTGGCCGGAACCGAAGTCAAATCTTTGCGCCTGGGCAAGGCGACGATCGGCGAATCCTATGCCGGGCCATCCGGCGAGGAGTTGCTGCTCTTCAACGCGGATATTCCCGAATATCTGCAGGGCAATCGTTTCAACCATGAGCGTAAGCGTCCGCGCAAACTGCTTTTGCATAAACGCCAGATCAACAAGCTGATCGGTGCCGTGCAGCGCGACGGTCTGACGATCGTGCCCACCAAGCTCTATTTCAACGAACAGGGCAGGGCCAAGATCGAACTCGCTCTTGCCCGCGGCAAGAGCCTGGGCGACAAGCGCGAGACCGAGAAGAAGCGCGATTGGCAGCGCGAAAAGGGACGCTTGCTGCGGGATAAAGGCTGATCTGTGCGGAAGCTCCTGGGGACGCACGCGTCCCTGCCGGTATCTTCTTCTCCAGGGGCCTTGCTGCCAAGAGCAAGCAGGGACACCTGCGATCCCAGAAAATACCGTTCAGCGATCGAGAATGCCGCGAATGGTCTCGAAAATTGCCCGGAACATCGGCGTGGTCAGGCGGCCCGTATTCGTGTTGTAGCGGGAGCAGTGGTAGCTGTCGATGAGCGTCAGATTGCCGATCTGGTGCTGCGCGTGATGGGCAAAGGGAAAATGGGCGGGCCTGCGGCCGAGGGCGGTGACCACGCTGTCATGTCCGATCTTGCCGAGCGCCAGGATGACTTCAAGGTTCGCCATCTCCTTGACTGTATTGGCCAGAAAGGGGCGGCAGGCGGCGATTTCGCTGCCGATCGGCTTGTTCTCGGGCGGCACGCAGCGCACGGCGTTGGTGATGCGGCAGTCGACGAGTTCGAGGCCGTCGTCAGGACGCTCGTCATAGGTGCCGCTGGCAAAGCCGAAATCGCCCAATGTCTCGTAGAGCAGGTCTCCGGCCCAATCGCCCGTAAAGGGCCGCCCAGTACGATTGGCGCCCTGGAGCCCCGGCGCTAGGCCGGCGATCAGCAGCCGGGCAGAGGCCGGGCCGAAACTGGAAACCGGCGCATTGTGCCAATCGGGATGCCTGGCACGTGCCTGCAGGCGGAAGGCAACGAGCCTCTCACAGAGCGGGCAGTCGCGCCCAGGTTCTTGGAATTGGCTGGCGGTCATCGATTACTCGAGCAAAGGGCGTCTTGAAGAAACGCAGCTTGCTCTCGCTCCCTGTTTCCTAGCCAATCCAACGGATTGGCTAGGGCGTCTTTGCCGGTCCCGCCGATTCCGTCAAATCGTAAAGTGCCCGAGGCCAGGAACGAAACCGCAGTGCGGACGGAGCCAGCAGGCAGGCCCCGTCAAAGGCGGGCACCGACGGTGCGAGGCGGGTTCTCGACCTATTGATCGTCGGATTGGCCACTCGAACTCGCCGACATGAAGCCAGGGGTCTGGCCGGCGAAGCCCTGTTGAGGCGGTTGGCGGGTCGGCGCGGCGGGGCCGGCCGGAAAACTGCCGCCGGCCTGGCTGCGCACGGCCCGCTCGGACGGATCGCGGCCGATCTTGCTTTGAAGCGTGACGAGGTCGACGAACTCGTCCGCCTGGCGGCGCAATTCGTCGGCGACCATCGGCGGCTGGGTCGATATGGTGGAGACCACGGAAACGCGCACCCCCTTGCGCTGCATGGCCTCGACCAGGGAACGGAAATCGCCGTCGCCGGAAAACAGGATCATGTGCGAGATGTGATCGGCCAGTTCCATGGCATCGATGGCAAGCTCGATGTCCATATTGCCCTTCACCTTGCGGCGACCGGTGGAATCGACGAATTCCTTGGTCGGCTTGGTGACGACGGCATAGCCATTATAATCCAGCCAGTCGATCAGCGGACGGATCGACGAGTACTCCTGGTCCTCCACCAGGGCGGTATAATAGAACGCTCGCACCAGATAGCCGCGGCTGTGGTACTCCTTGAGCATTTTCCGGTAGTCGATATCAAACCCCAAGCTTTTCGCCGTTGCGTAAAGATTGGCGCCGTCAATAAAGAGAGCGATGCGTTCCTGGGTGTTGTTCATTCTTCTGCCAGTTGAGGTTCGTTCTGCTGATGCTCGGTTTGATCGGATGCGATTGAAATCGGTCTAAATTACAGTCTAGAATTAATCCCAAGGGCAACATCGAGAGGGGGCTCTCTGTGTAATCCCAGCGGAACGGCAGCAACGGCAAGTTTAGGCCCGATACATTCAGCTTGTGCCTATCGCGGTATAGAATGTCAAGGTTATCAGCATTGTCGTTAGATTGAGTGTTTTCCAATGAGAGTGTTGACAGGATTATTGCAATATCGAGACGAGCAGCCTCGATATGTAAGTCGAATGAGGTAGAACTTGCGGTCAATCTCCTTGCCTCGGAGACCCGACGATACCACGGATCGGCCTTTTGGGGTTGCACAAACTCGCCTGGCGGTGTAGTTGGCGCGCTTGATCCCAAAACACGGTACAGAAAGGCGTCGCCATGGCCCGCGTCACGGTGGAAGATTGCATCGACAAGGTCGAGAACCGCTTCGAGCTGGTTCTGCTGGCCAGCCATCGCGCCCGCATGATCGCCGGCGGCGCTGCGCTGACGGTCGATCGCGATCGTGACAAAAACCCGGTGGTGGCTCTGCGCGAGATCGCGGATGAAACCCTGACTCCGGATGACCTCAAGGAAGACCTGATCCACTCGATGCAGAAATATGTCGAGGTGGACGAGCCCGAATCGGATCCGGCCGCTCTCGCCGCCGGCGATTCCGACGACAATGTCGCCTTCGACCGCATGTCGGAAGAAGACCTGCTGCGCGGCCTGGAAGGGCTGGTGCCGCCGGCCAACAACGGCTCGGACGACGAAGAATAAGCTCTTCGCTTCCTCCCAGGCAATTTCAGCGGGCCGGCATCACCGGCCCGCTTTTCTTTTGCGCTGCACCCGTATTGAATAGCGCGATGCTTCGGTTCGATCGAAGCGCGGTAATGAGGTGAGCCGGGTGCGGCAACGCTGCCGGCGGGAGACTGTGAGTGACGGCGCCATTTCGCCTGATGCGGCAATATGAACTCGTCGACAAGGTGCGGGCTTATAACCCGGCCGTGAACGAGGATCTTCTCAACGCCGCCTATGTCTATGCCATGCAAAAGCATGGTGCCCAGTTTCGCGCCTCGGGTGATCCCTATTTTTCCCACCCCTTGCAGGTGGCCTCGCTACTCACCGATCTCAAGCTCGACGACGCCACCATCGCCGCCGCCCTGCTGCACGACACCATCGAGGACACCGATGCCACGCGCGGCGAGATCGAACGCCGTTTCGGCAAGGAGATTGCGGCTCTCGTCGACGGGCTGACCAAGATCAAGAAGCTCGATCTGGTTTCCAAGGAGGCCAAGCAGGCGGAGAACCTGCGCAAGCTCTTGCTGGCTATCGTCGAGGATGTGCGCGTTCTCCTCGTCAAGCTCGCCGATCGCCTGCACAATATGCGCACGCTCAATTTCATGCGGGCCGAGAAGCGCGCTCGCATCGCCCAGGAGACGCTGGACATCTACGCCCCGCTTGCCGGGCGTATGGGCATGCAGGATATGCGCGAGGAGCTGGAGGACCTGTCCTTCCACGAATTGCAGCCGGCCCATTATGAAACCATCGTCCGCCGCCTGGAAGGATTGAAGCGCCGCAATGGCGCATTGATCGCGGAGATCGAGAATGATCTGCGCGAGCGGCTGCAGGAGCGCGGCATCGAGGCGACGGTCAAGGGGCGGGAGAAGCGGCCCTACTCGATCTTTAAGAAAACAGAACAGAAGCAGGTCGCCTTCGAGCAACTCTCCGATATCTTCGCCTTTCGCGTGCTGGTGAACAAGGTGGAGGATTGCTATCGCGCACTCGGCCTCGTCCACACCAAATGGCCGCTCGTGCCGGGCCGCTTCAAGGACTACATCTCCACGCCCAAGCAGAACGACTATCGTTCGCTGCACACCACGGTGATCGGTCCGGGCCATCAGCGCGTCGAATTGCAGATCCGCACCGAGGAGATGCATCGCATCGCCGAGTTCGGTATCGCCGCCCACGCCCTCTACAAGGAGAACAAGGCTGGCGATAGCCTGCGTCTGGAAGGAGAGAGTCGAGCCTTCGCCTGGCTGCGCCGAACCATGGCGATGCTGGCCGAAGGCGACAATCCGGAAGAGTTCCTCGAGCACACCAAGCTGGAGTTGTTCCAGGACCAGGTGTTCTGCTTCACGCCGAAGGGCAAGCTGATCACCTTGCCGCGCGGGGCCAACGCTATCGATTTCGCCTATGCCGTGCATACCGATGTCGGCAACACGGCGGTGGGCTGCCGCGTCAATGGCCGCACCACGCCGCTGGTCTCCGAACTCTACAATGGCGACGAGGTTGCCATCATCACCGCCAAGCAGCAGACGCCGCCGGCGGCCTGGGAGACGCTGGTCGTCACCGGCAGGGCTCGGGCCGCCATCCGCCGCGCCACCCGTACGGCGGTGCGTGCGCAATATGCAGGGCTCGGCCAGCGCATCATCGAGCGCGCCTTCGAACGGCTGGAGAAGACCTATAGCCCCGATGCCTTGCAGGGCGCACTCAAGCGCCTCGCCCGCAAGAGCGTCGACGATGTGCTGACCGCCGTCGGCCGCGGCGAAATGCGTTCGCAGGATGTGGTGCGGGCGGTGTTCCCGGACTTCAAGCTCGAACAGTCGAGCCATGCCGCCGCCGGGCTCGACGAGACCTGGTTCGGCCTGCAGGGCGGCCAGAATCTGCGTTTCAAGCTGCCTGGGGGCGGGGATCCGGCCAAGGCTGCCATCCCGGTGCGCGGCCTGATGGGCGATCTGCCGGTGCGCTTTGCCGAAGGTGGGGCGGTACCCGGGGACCGCATCGTTGCCATCCTCACGCCGGGCGAGGCGATCACCATCTACCCGATCCAATCGCAGGCACTCGCCGATTTCGAGGACAGGCCGGAACTCTGGCTCGACGTGCGCTGGGATCTGGAGGCGGCACGCGCCGAGCGCTATCCCGCCCGGATTCAGGTGGTTTCGATCAACGAGCCGGGCACGCTCGCCCAGATTGCCCAGGTGATCGCTGAGACGGACGGCAATATCGACAATCTCGCCATGCAGCGCCGCTCCTTCGACATGACAGAGATGATCGTCGATCTCGAGGTCTACGACCTCAAGCACCTGCTCGCCATCATCGATGGCTTGCGGGCCCGCAAGGTGGTGAGCGAGGTTCAGCGCGTGATCTGACGACGGGCCCCGCCTTCGATCGACTCTGCTTTACGGATGGGGTTAGCTGCATTGTCCGCCGATGCTGGTCATGCCGATCACGCGCCCGAACATCAGGCTGACGAGGACGGCGCAATTGCGGTCATAGGCCAGGCCGTAGCGAGCCAGGATCCGCTTCTGCTCAGGCAGCGGGATGGGCGGCGTATCACCGCGCTGGCGAAAGTCGAGACGATTGCCGAGATAGACGAGGCGAACGGCGCCGCCTTCCGTGGCGCGAAAATCCGGCTTGCCGTAGCGCTCGACGAAAGCCTGTTCCGACGAGCCCATCGAGAACAGCGGCCGGATACCGCTGTCGCCGATCGTGCATCCGGTGAGCAGCAGCGACAGGCAGAAGATCAGTTTTCTCACGGTACTCGCGCTCCATATCTCGAAAAACAACGGGAGGTTGGCGGCTAAACCGTGTTGCGACTAGACGAAGTCTCCTGGAAGCGCAAAGGCATATCCAAAACCTCCCGTTGCCGACCCACGGGCGGGACACCGCCGTTGGCTCTTCACGAAATTTTCGACCTCCAGCCGGTGTCGGCCATTGATCTGTACGCCCCGGAAGCGTAGCCCGTACAACCGGAAAAACCAGGAGACGATAATGACGCAGGATGAGGTGCTGGCGGAATTCCGGGCGGCGGGGGCATTGCTCGAAGGACATTTCATCCTGACATCGGGACGGCATTCCGCGGTCTATCTGCAGAAGAACCTCGTCTTCATGGATCCTCCGCGCACCGAACGTCTTTGCCGCGCCTTGGCCGAGCGCATCCGCGCCGCCTATGGACCCATTGACATGGTGGTGTCCCCGGCCGTGGGCGGCATCGTGCCGGGCTACGAGACCGCGCGCGCGCTCGGTGCCAAGACGGTGTTCGTGGAACGCGAGAATGGCCAGTTCCAGCTGCGGCGCGGCTTTGCCATTCCCAAGGGCGCCCGTGTGGTGATGGTGGAGGATATCATCACCACCGGCCTGTCCTCGCGGGAATGCCTGGCCTCCATCGCCGACCAGCCGGGCGAAATCGTCGGCGCGGCCTGCCTGATCGACCGCTCGGGCGGCAAGGCCGAGCTCGGCAAGCCTCTGGTGGCTCTGGCGACCTTGGACATCCCCACCTTCGAGGCCGACAAGCTGCCGCCGGAACTTGCCAGCCTGCCGGCCGTCAAGCCCGGTAGCCGGGCTCTCGCAGGGCAGGCCTGAAGATGACCGCAACTGCTCTGCCCAAGGTTCCGCGCCCGGAGGCTCTGCGCCTGGGTGTCAATGTCGACCACGTGGCCACCGTGCGCAACGCGCGCGGTGGCCTCTGGCCGGATCCGGTCCGCGCCGCGCATCTGGCGGTCGAGGCTGGCGCTGACGGCATCACCGCCCATCTGCGCGAGGATCGCCGCCATATCCGTGATGCCGATATCCGTCGCATCCGCGCCGAAGTGAAGGCGCCGCTGAATTTCGAGATGGCGGTGACCGACGAGATGCTGGCGATCGCGCTGGACGTGAAGCCCCATGCCGTCTGCCTGGTGCCGGAAAAGCGTGAGGAGCGGACCACCGAAGGAGGCCTGGACGTGAGGGCGGGCGAGGCCAATCTGCGGATGGCGATCCCGCGGCTCAAAGGCAGCGGCATCCGTGTCTCCCTGTTCGTCGAGCCGGACAGGGCGGTGCTGGAAGCCTGCGCCGCCCTGGGTGCCGATATCGTGGAGCTCCATACGGGCACCTGGTGCGACGCCGTCGCTTCGGGGGAGACCGGCCATGCTGCTGCCGAATTCGAGCGCTTGAAGCTCGGCGCTTCCATCGCCGCGGGCCTCGGCCTTGAAGTGCATGCGGGGCACGGGCTCGACTTCGAGACCTCTGAAATCCTGGCTGCGGTACCCGAATTTGCCGAGTTCAACACCGGGCATTTCCTGATCGGAGAGGCGATTTTCGTCGGGCTCGCCGAGAGCATCCGCACAGTCAAGGCGGCGATGGCGGCCGGACGGAGCCGTGCCGGATGATCATCGGTATCGGCAGCGATCTTTGCGACATCCGGCGGATCGAGGACGCACTCGCCCGTTTCGGCGAGCGCTTCGAACGACGCTGCTTCACCGAAGGCGAGCGGGCCAAGGCCGCGGGCCGGGCCGACAAGGCCGGTACCCTTGCCAAGCGCTTCGCTGCCAAGGAGGCCTGCTCCAAGGCCCTGGGAACCGGCGTCAACGGCATGGCGGGCATTCACTGGCATGACATGGAAGTCCTCAATGCCGAGAGCGGCCGGCCCGAATTGCGGCTGAGCGGTGCGGCCTTGCGCTGCCTTGGCGACATGCTGCCAGAGGCGCATGAGGCCCATCTTCATCTCAGCCTGACCGACGAGCATCCCCTGGCGCAGGCCTTCGTGGTGATTGAGGCCCGACCGCGCGCTTGAGAGGAAAGGTTGTCCGCCGCCGCGCAATTGCCGAAATCATGCTGTTTCTGGCATCCGTCATTCCGGCGAATGATCGATGCTGTCAGGGCGTTTCGTCAGGCATGGTACGGCGCCAGACGAGGACGGACCCCGCTCTCATCCGGCGCAAGACCTCGCCTCACCACATGCCCGCGCGGCAGGCTCTGTCGTTGCACCCTCAATCCGCAGGGGTTATAGCAGCCGCAACAGGGTTGTTTCGTTACAAAGCTTCCGGAGCTTGCCTCAAGGCCGGCTCCGGAAGCTTTGCGTAATTTCAAGGTTCTTGCGGGATCTTGGATCGGAGCAATATTTCGAGGCTCCGGTTCCGCCAAGGACCGCCTCCAAAGATGGAAGATCGATGAGCGTGGCCAGCCAACCGAACAAGACGCCCGACACCAGCGGCGCCGCCAAGAAGACGTCGAAAGATGGCGGTATCGGCGAGCTCATCAAGATCATCGTTCACGCGCTCATCATCGCGCTGGTGGTCCGTACGGCCTTGTTCCAGCCGTTCAACATCCCGTCCGGCTCGCTGATCCCGACGCTCCTGGTCGGTGACTACGTCATGGTCTCCAAATACAGCTATGGCTGGTCGCGCTATTCGGTGCCGGTGATTTCCGGCATTCTGCCATCGGGCCGCCTGTGGGCGGGCGAGGGGCCGAAGCGTGGCGACATCGCCGTCTTCAAGCTGCCCAAGGACAATTCGACCGATTTCATCAAGCGCGTCATCGGCCTGCCAGGCGACCGCATCCAGATGCGCCAGGGCCGGCTGTTCATCAACGGCACCATGGTTCAGCGCGAGCAGGCTGGGACCTATCTGGTCAAGGATGAATTCGGGCGCGACAAGCAGGTGCCGAAATATATCGAGACCCTGCCCAACGGCGTGAAGCACGAGGTCATCGAGATCCAGGGCGACACTGGCTACTATGACAATACCGACGAATATGTCGTGCCGCCGGGCAACTACTTCATGATGGGCGACAACCGCGACAATTCCGATGATTCGCGCGATCTTGCCGCTGTCGGCTATGTGCCGCTCGACAATTTCGTCGGCAAGGGCCAGATCATCTTCTTCTCCGTCGCCGATGACGCCTCGCCGCTCGCTTTCTGGCAGTGGCCGTGGACCGTGCGCGGCAGCCGGTTGTTCTCGCTCATTCGATAATGACGGATCGGACCACGCCTGACGGAGTGTTGTATCGAATTCGGCCTCGTGCGAGCCGACTCGGCAGATTGCTGCTTGCCGGTGGCGCTTTGCTGTTGCTCGCCTCTTGCCGCAATTTCTCCGTGCCGAGTGGTTCCAACATCCCGACGCTGCTCGTGGGCGACATCGTGATGGTGTTGCCCTTCGGCGAGGGGCCTGCAACCGGGGCTCCCGCTCGCGGCGACATGGCGGTGTTCCGATTGCCTAAGGAGCGATCGAGCTATTTCATCAAGCGGGTGATCGGCCTGCCGGGGGATCGCATCCAGATGCGCAATGGCCGTCTGTTCATCAACGGGGACATGGTGCGGCGCGAACCAATTGGCAGCTATACATTCGAGATGGGCTTCAGCGACGACAAACAGGTGCCGAAATACCGGGAGACCCTGGCGAACGGACGCACTTATGAAGTGATCGAGATCCAGGGCGACAGCGGCTATTACGACAATACCGATGAATATGTCGTTCCGGCCGGCCATTGCTTCGTGATGGGTGATAACCGCGACAATTCCGACGATTCGCGGGATCTTGCGGCTGTCGGCTATATTCCGCTCGAGAATTTCGTGGGCAAACCCTGGCGGGTCCTGTTCTCGACAGCCAAGGCACAAATGCGTCTGTTTAAGATCATACAATGAGTTCGAAGAAGAAACCTGCGCTCGAAACACTGGAAGCCACGCTCGGCCATGTCTTTGCCGATCGCTCTCTTTTGGAGCGGGCGTTGACGCATATCAGTTTCCTCGATGGGCCAGGCCGGCTGGCGAGCTATCAGCGCCTTGAATTCCTCGGCGACCGTGTGCTCGGGCTGGCGGTCGCGGACATGCTCTACCGCGTCTTCCCCGATGACGAAGAGGGCGCCATGTCGCGCCGGCTTTCCGATCTCGTGCGCAAGGAGACCTGCGCGGCCGTCGCCACCGACTGGGGCGTCGGTCCGCACGTCAAGCTCGGCCTGGGCGAAGCCCATTCGGGCGGGCGCAAGCGTGTCACCACGCTGGGCGATGTCTGCGAGGCCCTAATCGGCGGCGTCTTCGTGGATGCCGGCTACGAAAAGGCGCGCGCCGTGGTCGAAAAGGCCTGGCGCGAGCGACTCCACGCCCCGGTTCGGCCGCCCAGCGACGCCAAGACGGCGCTGCAGGAATGGGCCCAGGGCAGGGCCCTGAAGGCGCCGACCTATCGCCTGGTCTCGCGCACCGGGCCCGATCACAATCCTCGCTTCGTGATTGCCGTCGACATCGAGACGCTGACCTCGGCCGAAGGCGAAGGCAAGTCGAAGCGCCTGGCCGAGCAGGCCGCCGCAGCCGCCTTCATGGCGCGGGAAGGCATTTCCCTGGAGGGGCGCCGCGGCTGATCGGGCTGGCGGAACGCCCACTCATGCGCCTTCGGGCTCGCCGAGCTCTCCGGAAAACGAAGAATAAACCCGGCCGCTGTGCATCATCGGCCAATCGAGCCGTATTTCGGCACGCTAATGTCTGCTAGAAAGCTGAAATGAACCAGACTTCAAACACCAGATGCGGCTTCGTCGCCTTGATCGGCGCCCCCAATGCCGGCAAGTCCACGCTGATGAACGCCATCGTCGGCGCCAAGCTGTCGATCGTCACCCACAAGGTCCAGACGACGCGTGCCATCGTACGCGGCATCGCCATGGCGGGGGATGCGCAGATCATCTTCGTCGACACGCCCGGCATCTTCCAGCCCAAGCGCCGGCTCGATCGGGCCATGGTCACCACCGCTTGGAGCGGCGCGGCCGATGCCGATGCCGTCTGCCTGCTCGTCGATGCCCAGCGCGGGCTCGACGAAGGCAATGAGGCGATCCTGGAAAAGCTCTCTGCCACCAAGCAGAAGCGCATCCTCATCCTCAACAAGATCGATGCGGTGAAGCGCGAGAAGCTGCTGGAGCTTGCCCAGGCCGTCAACGCACGACTGCCCTTCGACGAGACCTTCATGGTTTCGGCGCTGACCGGCAGCGGCGTGGAGGACCTCACCAACCATCTCGGCTCCATCATGCCGGCCGGACCCTGGCTCTATCCCGAGGACCAGATATCGGATGCGCCCCTGCGCTCGCTGGCGGCCGAGATCACGCGCGAGAAGCTGTTCCTGCGCCTGCATGACGAGCTGCCCTACGAATCGACGGTGGAGACCACGGCCTGGACCTCGATGAAGGATGGTTCGGCCCGCATCGAGCAGACGATCTATGTCACGCGCGAGGGGCACAAGAAGATCGTCATCGGCAAGGGGGGAGAGACCATCAAGGCGATCTCCATGGCGGCCCGCAAGGAAATCATGGCCATGGCAGAGGCGCCGGTGCATCTGTTCCTGTTCGTGAAGGTGCGCGAGAACTGGTCCGATGACCCCGAGCGCTATCGCGAAATGGGCCTCGAATTTCCGGTGGAGAAGCCCTGAGGCGGGTTCCTTCTGGTAGTGTCGGCCTCCTGGCTGACATCGCTGACACTCCAGGCCCCCGCGTTACTTTGCCTGGGCGAGGCAGTTCCGATGGAATGGATCGACAGCGGTTACATATTGGGTGTGCGCCGCCACGGCGAATCCAGCGTGATCCTGGAGACAATGACCCGAGATCATGGCCGTCATCTCGGCATGGTGCGCGGAGGGCGCTCGCGGACATTGCAGCCGGTGCTGCAGCCCGGCAATGAGGTGCAACTGACCTGGCGCGCCCGGATCGAGGGGCATCTCGGCCATTTCGCCGTCGAGGGGCTCACATTGCACGCCGCCCGCTTCCTCTCCTCCCGGCAAGCCCTGTTCGCCATGACCCATGTGGCGGCTCTGGTCCGCCTGCTGCCCGAACGCGATCCGCATCCCGGCCTCCACGAGGCGCTCGGCCACCTCGTGGAGGTGCTTGGAGAACCCGATCTGGCACCGGCGTTGATCGCCCGCTTCGAGCTCGAAATCCTGTCGGATCTCGGCTTCGGCCTCGACCTGGCTGCCTGCGCCGTCACCGGCCGGCAGGACGACCTCATCTATGTCTCGCCCAAGAGCGGCAGGGCAGTCTGCCGGGAAGCCGGAGCTCCCTGGCATGACAGGCTGCTGCGCTTGCCCGCCTTCCTGCGCGGGGAGGAGGGCATGCCCCAAACCGGCGATATCGCGGATGCCCTGCGGCTGACCCAGTATTTCCTCGAGCGCGATGTCTTTGCGCCGCGCGGTCTTGCCATGCCCGAGGGGCGCCGCGTCCTGCTGGAGAGTCTGGTGGTGGCGGAAGAAAAGGGTTAACCAATCCTTATTCCGCCAAAGTCGTTGGCTACCAGCGATGGAATGAAGTTTTCGAGGATGACGCCGTGACGATCCGTCCCGTTTCCCTGTTGGCGATTGCACTCGCTCTTGCCGCCCTCCCGCTAACGCAGGCCCAGGCGGGCTGGCGTGACGCTCCCTTTTACGGCGATGGAGGCTGGGACGGCGAGTTCGAGGCGCCCATGCGCCCTTATCACCCCAGGCCCGTTTATCGCGGGGACGATGGCGGCTACGAGACCCGCAGCTTTTATCCGCGCCCTGCCTATCCGCGACCGTGGGTGAGGGGGCCGGCCTATGAGCCCGATATCGACGGGTCTTATGACGTGCTGCCGGAAGAGCGCGGTCCGGCGGTGCGTCCGCTTCGCCCGCCGCGCAGTGTCGTCGGAACACCGCAGAACCTGCCGCGTCCGGCGCTGCCGAAGCCGCGCAGCGCGGCCTTGTCGGCACCCAAGAAGGTCGATCCGCCTAAGGCCCTGCCGCTAGGGATTGCCCCGAAACCGCGCCCAGAGCCGGTTCAGGAGGCAAGAGCATTGCCGGTGCCGCGGCCCAATCTCGAAAGCATGGATTTCGAGCCCCCGAAATAGGGCGGTGGCTGCCATTTGGGCGAGATTTGGAGTGTCAGCCTCCGGTTGACATCACGGGTGTCGGAAAGCGCTCGGTTTTCAGGATGTCAGCCGGGGGCTGGCACTCCGAATTCATTGCGCTCTTCCAGCAAGCGCAATGCTAGGCCGGTATCCTCGTCCGCGCGACATAGAGCGCGAGGGCCGCAGCGTTTGAGACATTCAGGCTCTTGATCGCGCCGGGCATGTCGAGCCGGGCCAGCGCATCGCAGAGAGAGCGTGTGCGCTGGCGCAGGCCCTTGCCCTCGGCGCCGAGCACGAGCGCCAGCGGCCCGCCGAATGCCGTGCCTTCCAACGTCGCCGGTCCCTCCGAGTCGAGGCCGATTCGTGTCACGCCGCTCGCCCCCATTTCATCCAGCGTATCGCCGAGATTGCGCACGGAAACGACCGGCACATGTTCCAGGCCCCCTGACGCCGACTTGGCAAGCACGCCGGTGGCTGCAGGCGAATGGCGCTCCGTGGTGATGATGGCTGCCACCTTGAAGGCGGCAGCCGAGCGGATGATGGCGCCGACATTGTGGGGGTCGGTGATCTGGTCGAGCACCAGGACGATGTCCTGCGCGCCGAGCTCCCCGAAAGCGGGAGCGGGCAGGGGGGTCGCTTCCAGATAGAGTCCCTGATGAATCGAATCGGCTGTGAGCAGACGGTCGATATCGCCCGGGCGAACGGTTTCCGGTTTGATTCGCGTTTCGACCTTCTCGTCGGCCAGCCTTTTTAGGGCGTTTTCGGTGGCGAGCAGCCGCTTGAGCTTGCGCTTGGGGTTCTGCAACGCCTCGCGCACCGGGTGCCAGCCATAGATCACCACCGTATCGAGCGTTGCCTCGCCGGCATAGCCTCGATGGTGGCCGCGATGGCCCCTGCGGTCCCTGTCCTTCATGTTTATCTCCGTTCCGGGGATTGCCCATGGCATGGCTGGCGTACCAAAAAAAGCCCTGTCCGCGATTAAGTGTAAAAACTCGTCGACAATTGTCGCCTTTTGGGTTGACAGGCACCGATCCCCTCACCATAACGGCGCCCTCTGAACGACGCGGTCGCGCCACTTGGCCGCTTCGATTTCGCAGCGGCGTCACAGCGTTGCGGAAGGACGTTTTGGAGGGGTGCCCGAGTGGTTAAAGGGGACGGACTGTAAATCCGTTGGCTCAGCCTACGTTGGTTCGAATCCAACCCCCTCCACCAAACGTCCGAGGAGCTCTGTGCTTGGTTTGCGGGTGTAGCTCAATGGTAGAGCAGCAGCCTTCCAAGCTGAATACGAGGGTTCGATTCCCTTCACCCGCTCCACTCCCCTTCGGTCGGATTTCGGGCCCCACAAGCCTCGTGCTCCATTCTCTTCTTGCACGTCGCCGCAAAAACCCCTATCGAGCCGCCCGATATTTCGCACCGGCGAAATACCCAATCCTCCAATGCTGGAAACGGGGCTATGGCCAAAGAGAAATTTGAACGCACGAAGCCGCACTGCAACATCGGCACGATTGGTCACGTTGACCATGGCAAGACGTCGCTGACTGCGGCGATCACGAAGGTTCTTGCCGAGACGGGCGGTGCGACGTTCACGGCGTATGACCAGATCGACAAGGCTCCGGAAGAGAAGGCTCGCGGCATCACGATCTCGACGGCGCACGTCGAGTACGAGACCAAGAACCGCCACTATGCTCATGTCGACTGCCCCGGCCACGCCGACTACGTGAAGAACATGATCACGGGTGCGGCGCAGATGGACGGCGCGATCCTGGTCGTGTCGGCTGCCGACGGCCCGATGCCGCAGACCCGCGAGCACATCCTCCTGGCCCGCCAGGTCGGCGTTCCCGCGCTGGTGGTGTTCCTGAACAAGGTCGACATGGTCGATGATCCGGAGCTTCTGGAGCTGGTCGAGCTCGAAGTTCGCGAGCTTCTGTCGAAGTACGAGTTCCCCGGCGACGACATTCCGATCACCAAGGGTTCGGCGCTGATGGCGCTGGAGAACAAGTCTCCGGAGATCGGCCATGACGCCATCCTGGCCCTGATGCAGACGGTTGACGACTACATCCCGCAGCCCGAGCGCCCGATCGACCAGCCCTTCCTGATGCCGGTCGAAGACGTGTTCTCGATCTCGGGCCGTGGCACCGTGGTGACCGGCCGTGTCGAGCGCGGCATCGTCAAGGTCGGCGAGGAAGTCGAGATCGTCGGCATCCGCGCCACCCAGAAGACGACCGTCACCGGCGTCGAGATGTTCCGCAAGCTGCTGGACCAGGGCCAGGCCGGCGACAACATCGGCGCGCTGCTGCGCGGCACCAAGCGTGAGGACGTGGAGCGCGGCCAGGTGCTGTGCAAGCCCGGCTCCGTGAAGCCGCACACCAAGTTCAAGGCCGAAGCCTACATCCTGACCAAGGAAGAGGGCGGCCGTCACACGCCGTTCTTCGGCAACTACCGTCCGCAGTTCTACTTCCGCACGACGGACGTGACGGGCGTGGTGACGCTGCCGGAAGGCACGGAGATGGTGATGCCGGGCGACAACATCGCCATGGAAGTCAACCTGATCGTGCCGATCGCCATGGAAGAGAAGCTGCGCTTCGCCATCCGTGAAGGCGGTCGTACCGTCGGCGCCGGCGTCGTCGCCGCCATCATCGAATAAG